>CAZVMT010000001.1:0-54998 GCA_964628765.1 uncultured Candidatus Bathyarchaeia archaeon
AAGCCTGCCAGTGAGTGGAGATTTTACGTAGCGCACAACAGCGCGTCACCGAAGTCGGCAGCACGCGCTGAGCACGCCGCCGACCAGTGGCACGCCAACCGGCTGGCGATGCAGCGTGCCGGACAACCACAGCGGCACGTGGTCGATGTGGTCGCCAGACTATAGCAGTAGTGCCCGCCCCGTCAAAACCAATATCACTACACCGGGGCGGTTTATACGGGCCTGATAGGTATCGACGGGCGTTAAGGCGCGCAAGCGCAGCGCTCGGAACCGGGTTCGACTCCCGGCAGGTCCACTAGGGGCATCCGCGTAAATGGAGATACGCAGAAGTCGTGTGTAATGTAGGTGGAAACTCTTATGGTAAGAGTTTGGCGGTTAGTTGGCGTTCAATACGTCCCCACCCCCACACGATAAAACCGTCACCCGGTTCGAATCCGGGATGCCCCACAAGCCCGACCGATTGCGGGCGGCAATACGAAAGTTGCAACCGGAAGCCGAGTAGTACCAGCCGCAAGCCGTGCGTACCGACGGCGATATACTGGCGGGCTGATGGCGAAAGCCGTGAGACGCTGCCGTAAGGTAAAACTACCAGTGTGTCAATCGTGGTATAGGGAACAAAGTGGCTTGCCGAAACGCCCCCTACTAACTAGCCCGACCGATTGCGGGCGGCAACACCCTGCACAATCGGAAGCTGTAAACTTGGTTGTAAGAGTGCTCAGCAACCTCGGAATAAAAGCGGGCACCGGCTGGCCCACGATACGGGCCACCCACGCCAACCTAGCTCAATGGCAGAGCGGCGGACTTGTAATCCGCAGGTTGCCGGTTCAAGCCCGGCGGTTGGCTTGTGTTGGCTCAAGACTGGCGGCACGTATCGCCCGTTTTGATACGCCGGGGCGCGGCTCCTCCTCTCTGCGCCCCGGCTGCCCTGCTACCGTTCGCCCGCACAGCGCGGGCGTTTTTTGATCCCGTAGACAAGGAGTGAGATATGCCTGACGATGTGCCGCGTTGCCCCTGGTGTAAAAGTCTGATGGTCAAGCAGCACTACGCCGACAGCGACCAGCGCGGCAAGCTGGTACGTGCGGTGTGGGTGTGCCTACGCTGCGAAACTGAGCGCGTCGGCAGTGCCCTGTACCGCGAACCCGTAGCGACCAAAGAAGAGCGGGCGCGATAGCAACAGCAACACCGCCGCCGGGGGCTACCCCCTGCGAGGGCCGGGACCACGCCAGCAATGGCAATGTCCCTAGCATACCCGTGACGTGCGTGAGGCTGTGTGGGTATCAGTCTAAAGCGCCCTCAACTGGACGGCCCCCGGTGGCAAGACATTATCTGTATCTAACCCAATCACACAATCATAGGAGCTTTCAATGAGCAATACTAAGCAAGTCATCACAATGCGTGAGGGCACGTTGGCGCTAGACGAAAACAACATCTGGCGCGTTGTCGGACTCGGTAAACTGGTCGCCATTGAATGCATCGGCGGCGAGTGGGAATATCGGTGTGGTATGCGTACCGTGCCGCTGGGAACAAGTCAGCACGCGGCGTTCGTTGCCGCGTTGAATCTGGCGACGGCGTAAAGTGAGCGGCAACCGGGCGGCGTGGTGTCGCCCGCGCATCATACATTCCGCTTGGTTCAATATAAGACGTGGCATTCACGGCGGCGCTAGACTACATCACCGGACTGACTGACAAGTTTCCGCGATAGGCCCTGACAATCTCACTTGGAGGAAAGCATGAGCAACAAATTGACTGCAACAGATTGGCACGTGAGCATTACCCCGACAACCCGTGGCGACTTCCAAACGCCTAATGGTATCCGCTACAACGTGACTTACCATAACGGCGGAACCCGCGCCATGTTGGAAGACTTGATCGCCGAACTGGACGCCAGCGCCGACTTGCTGACTCCTGCTGTGCCCGTGCAAACGGTGACGACTTCGGCGGCACACGCGCCAACCAACACACCAGGAGTCAACGCGCCCGCCAATCCCGACGGACTGCCGACGCAAAACGTTTTTGGCATTGGCGACCTGCCCATCGGCTCACGGTTTACCCACATGGTAGATCGTATCGTTATGGGTGCGACTACCAATGGCAACACGAAGGGTGACGTGTACCCGGTGAATGCTAAGTGGCCGCTTGGTACCGTGTTTGCTGGCCGGGAAGGCGCGAACTTTGCCGCCATCCAGCAGGCGACCGGCATTGACCTGAGCACGGCCACCGGCGCAATTGAATTCAACCCACCGGTGCCCATGCAGTTTGAAGTGGGAACAAAACAGAAGAAAGACAGCCCGAACTATTACATTAACTGGGTTGGCATGGCAAGCGCCGATGACAAGCAACCCGCCACCACCGCAACCACAACCGGCAGTGAGACATGGGCGCAGGACGACAAATCACGACAGGGCTTTATCGCCTGGGCGAATAAAACGCACGGGATGACCGAAACGCTGCTGCAAGACTGTTTCACCGTTGACGACTTGTCCAGGTTGACATGCAGCAAGAGCGAGGCTATGACGGCAGTCGCTGCTTATGCCAAGCGCAACGCCAATAGTGAGGCTAGCGGCGACATCCCTTTTTAGCGCGCGCCCCCTCGTGGGGCGCTGACGTGATAGACGCCATCATTGAGCGCGTGCCACGCTACCGCAGCGCGCACCCCCGGCGCGTGCTCAATGCCCTGAAAAAACTCGAAACCTCCAACCGCTACAATATCATTATCGATAGACGGCAAACGGTTGGCGCGATCCTGTTTGCCGTCAACCAATACGCCGCCATTCGTGACGCGGAGGATGATTGCGAATATGACAGTGACGACGAAGGCGAGATGCAGGAAATCCTCGACGAAAACAATTGCTGGGGTTTCTGGGAACGATAACCACAGGATGAACCTATGACCGTATCAGAATACACGATCATTGACCGGGCAACTGATGCAAACGGGCGGGTGATCATCCCGCCCCACCTTGCCCTTGAGTTCACCAGCGATGACGAAGCCGACGCAGCGCTGATCGACCGCGCAGCATCGCGGCGCATTATCGCATGGCAGGAATCAGACATTATCGCGGGCAGGATATTGCTGGCGCTCAACCGGTGTTCAACCGCGACCGACCGACGCAGCACAATGGACGCGAAGCTGCGCCACTATGCGCACCTGTTCGGAGACATCCACCGGGAAACCGCACGCAAGCGCTTCAAGTGCGGCTACTGGTTTCCGCCGACAACTGCCGACGGCCAGCTTGTGCGTGTGCCGGACAAACCGATCACGCTCTATGAAAACGCGCTGGTCGCGCTGCGGTACGACGATGACCCAGTGGCCTGGGTGCTGTGGGCCATCGACAACGACATCCCGGCCCACAAGGTGCGCCAGTACATCGAGGCGGCGCACAGCGAAGGCCCGGCGGTGATCACCACGCGCCCGCTATTGTTCGACGGCTCGCTGCCGGTAGACAGTTTACGGGTGCCGCACGTCAACGAGAGTCTGCGGGTTGCGCTGGTCTCAATGGCGACCGACCCAACGCTGACACACGTCACGGATCACAACGTGCTCCTGGCGGTTACGGTGGTCGCGCATGTTGCCGACGCCGTGCATACCGCGCTGCTGAGCGGCACGCTGGACAGACACGGCGACCTGACAGCGCTCACGGTTCGTGTGCTGGCTGAGTGCGAACAGGCCGCGCCGGAACGTGACGAAATGCCGGTGGCTGAAAACGCCGCCCTGGCGGTGTTGGAGGCGGTCTGATGGTAACTACAGCTACCATATCCACAACGCCCCGCAGCGGGCGCGTTACAACATGTAACGGCATATTCGAGCGGACTTTGTCCGAGCTAATGGCGCTGCGTATGCGCGGTTTATCGTATGAGCAGATCGCCACGCGCTACAGCGTCAACCGGGCCACTGTCTACCGTGCAGTAAATGGCGCATGGTCCGACGCGCTGGTGAGTGCCGTCACGGGTGAACACTGGCGCACGGTCCCGGCGCGCGTCAAGCTGCCGGGCGACTACGCACCGCCTGATGAGTTGGTGTTGGAGTTGCGGCGGTGTGACGTGAGCGATGAATGGTTCACGCCATGCTGCGCCTCACAGCGGTTCGCGCCGGGACTGAGTGAGGCCGTCAAACGTGCGGCGCGCCGGGACATCGACAAGGCGCGGGATAAGTATGCCCGGATGGGCGGAGACTGGGGGAAGTGATCCCGGTTGCAATTGAGCGCGTGATCTGGTAAAATAGGCGTAGTCCTGACAAGACACTGTGCAAAGTTTTTGTTTGCCCCAAAAGGCCCGGTCATCTGTGACGCTTTGCATGTCTTGTCAGGACGGCAAACACACAGGTGGGCGGGCTTTTTGTTACCCCGCCACCAACGACCTCGCCGCCACCCGGTGGCCAGATGATGAGGATCACAATGAGTAAGCTCCTAATTGATGAACACCCCTTGCAGGTTCTTCCGTCGTTGGCTGTTGCCATCGGACTCAATGAAGCCATTATCTTGCAGCAAATCCATTATTGGCTGAAATTAGCCGAGCGCGGAAATTCTATAGATAAATACCATAGCGGCAAATGGTGGGTTTACAACAGCTATGAGCAATGGCAGGTTGATAACTTTCCATTCTGGTCTGTAAGCACCATTGGGCGAGTTGTTCGAAGCCTTGAGAAAGCCGGCCTTATCATTAGCCGGAAGATAAAAAGTAACCAATGGGATCATCGCAAGTGGTACACGATCAATTATGAAACACTGAAGGTGTTAGAATGCAACGATCGATCGTGTCAAAATGACACGATCGGAACAGGTCAAAATGACACGATCTTACAAGAGACTACTACAGAGACTACTACAGATACAAAAGACTCTACCGCTGGCGCGGTGCAGCCACCTCAACCTGATGGCAAAAAAGCAACACGCCCCCGCGATCTGCTGTTTGATGCGATAGCCGAGCATTCATTTGGCATCAAGCCCGGCACGACCATCGGCGCAGCTACAGCCAAGCGTATCGGCATGGTGAAAAAAGAGATCGCCACGTTTGACCCGCCAGTTGAACCAGATGAGTACCGTCTGGCTTGTGTGGCATATCAACGCCAGAAGATAACCCCGGCCCGTGACCCGGTGAAGGTGCTGGCGATGCTTAACGAGCACCGCAACAAACACGACCGGCTGATGCGTGAAGTCCCCCCCGCCCCGCCAGCGCCTGACGACGGCGTGTATTTCCCGGTAGACGACTATCGGCGCGTAGACTCTGACGGCAACTGGATAGGAGAGACGGCATGACGCTAGAGATACTGAGGCAGCGCGGGCTACTGGACGCGGCGCTGGCGGCGGGATGGGTTGTCGATGGCAACGGGTGGAGCTACCCGGTGTTTAACGCACGCGGCCAGCCGTACATGGTAGACGGCACGCCGGTTCGCCGCTGGAAGTCGGCGGACGGCAGCAGCCCGAAGTACTTGTGGAAACCACGCAAACCGGCGGGCGTGCGCTACTACCTGCAACCCGACACGGTGGCCGCGATTGATGATGCCAGTGTGTTATTCCTTGCCAGTGGTGAACCGGATGTGCTGGCGTTTCGAGCGGCAGGTACCACGAACACGCTGTGCTGGTTCGATGGCGAAGGCAGCGTGCCGCCTACGCTGGTAGCGGACTTGCAGCGGCTGAATGTGGCGGCGGTAAAGTATTACCCTGACCGCGACCGGACGGGACTGGAAACAGCCGCCAAATTATTGGCGGTGTTTGCTGGTAGCGGAATCAGTTTTTCCGCCTATGAACTGCCCGCCAGTATGGGAAGCAAATACGACATCAACGACCTGTGGTGTGATTGTGACTGTGACGCCGAGCGGTTTGCGATTCGGCTGATGCAGCTGCCGCAGGTGAGCACGACCGACTTGTACTTATACGGCAGTTCGGCCAATGACGCACCGGCACCGCTTGGCAGCGGCGGTATCACGCGGATTGATGCGAAAGCGCTGCATCGTGAGTGGATAGGCAAGATTATCGATGCGCTAGGCCAACCGGTTAAACGTGAGGGAAATGTGGACCGGTGGCACTGTCCAACCGGGCGGCACGTCAATGGTGACCGCAACCCTAGCTTGCGGATAGCCACCGATAAGAATCCCGACTTCCCCTGGCCGGTGTGTTCGTGCGAACTACACGAGGAAGCCGACGCGTGGAGTATCTTAGGCGCGGCGTTAGGTGTGGATAGATGGCAGGAATTCAAGGCACGAAAACGCGCCGAAGGTTACGAGGTGGCAGACGACATCGCACCGCCAATGGTAGCTAGAGTCTCTGGTGGCGAAGATGAGCATGGCGCGAATTTTGTTACCAGTTCTAGCGCAATTAAAAACGTGCGCTTGTTGTTGCGCGGTGAAATTGAGATTGATATTCCGCCGATGATTTTCCCGTTTAACAGGCTGCATCAGTTTGACGGTAGTGCATGGATTTCGATGCCGCGAAAGCTGACGTATGTTCTCGGCGTGTCGGGCGGCGGCAAAACATTTTTCTCGGAGCAGCTTGACGCCAATATGCGAAAGGATGGATATGACAGTTTGTATTGGGGGCCTGAGTGGTCGCCGGAAGAAATGGTTTACCGATCTATCCAACGGGCGGGCGGGTCCAGCCAGCAGCGTGTTTTGCTGCATCATCTGTGGACCGCCGATAAGCAAGCCGGTGTCCCCGATCATCTAAACCGGGGCGAACAGATCGGGGCGGCGGCTATTGAGCGCGACGAGAGTATATTAAACAGCATCGAGCGGTGGCCGGGTATGACTCACTATATCGACGAAAGCGACCTGCCGCCCACCGCGTTAGTCGTTGAAATTCGCAAGCATGTTAAAAATTTGCGGAGTGAGGGCCGTAAGGTTCAGTCGCTGTTTATCGACTACCTGCAACTATGGAACAACAGCGGCGGCAACGAAGAGGGCGCACTAGGCCCTGAGCGGGCGGTTAACCAGATCAAGCTGCTTATCCAGTCATTGGGATTGTTCGGGTTTATCGTTCTGCAACCGCGCAAGGGTGACAGTGAGCAGGCCCGCGAGGGCGAAGTGCTCCACCACGCCAGCGCGCAGGGATTAAGTGATCAACGTTGTAACCTGATGCTTGGCTTGACGCCCATCTTTGATGAGGACGGTTGCAAGTTGAACGAGGCAAAGATAGCCGTGCTCAAAAATTCGATGGGCAACACTGGCAGCATTCGAGTCCCGGTTGATTGGCCGAAACTGCTGTGGCATGACGTGCAGCACAGTACCGCACCGAAACTTTAGGACAGGGAGAGTACAATGGCAAGCAGTGATAGTTATGACGTGTTGGAATGGGCAATTAACCAGATGCAGGTTTGCGGGTATCTTGACGATGATACTGATTTTTACGACGCGATTCAAGCGTGGTATCAGGACGCTTACGACGACGCATGGCCGCAGGACGAAAGCCGAACACCGCGCCCGACTGAAAGCGAGATTGATTTTCTGATTGCGCTGGCATCGTTATCGATTGAGGAAGTCAGCGACCTTAAGGATTCCTATTGGTTGCTGAGGTAACGGAGAACAGGGAGGTATTTTATGACCACAAGTGAGCGGGTTGTGCAGCGTTATATCCTGGCTATCGTGAAACACACACGCTCCTACCGCGCCATGTTACACGCGGTAGACGGCGGCGGCGCTATTGTCGAGGAACTCACCTTCGATGGCGGCAAGTTGGCGGCGCTGACGTGGTTACGGGAGCAGCGAGATAAGCGCAGCGGCCAGGGCGTGTCGTTCGATGTGTATCTGCCGTGGAGCGGTGCACCGGGTAATTGGTATGATGATTGGCCGGAGACATGACGCGAGATTACACCGACATGTTGTCTGGGCTTCTCGGCTGCTCAATATCAATGACGCCTCACAGCGAGTACCGAATCAGTATTGAGCGCGACATCTGGGGCCGTCCGGCGGTAACGCTCTGGCATCTGTTCCCGTTCGTGAATCACGGCAACGCTTCCCTGCTGCGTTGTCATGTGCCGCTCAAAGGTAGGAATACTACCTTTGAAGCAGCAAACGACGCATGGCATTTGCTGTCTCAGTGGTGGCAGCATGGCCCGACTGAGATGTTGATCGAGGCGTATGAACTGCGCCAGACGCAGGACTTTACAAAGCCTGCGTCAATCGGGTATGAACCACAGCAGCTACGGTTGCTGTAATTCCACATTATGCGGAAATGGGGCGGGCAACCGCCCTTTTGTTTAGGAGGCTGAACTTGACAACGTGGGATCGTATACGGATCGAGGCGGTGGCACTGAAGTTGTGCGAGGAACAGGGGAGCCGCAACGCCATTGTGTACGTCGATGGCGTGCAGGTGATCGTACAGGAGGGGCGTGTCCTGAGCGACATGGAAGCCGATGAACTTGTGATCGCCGGGCGCGACGTGGGAGCACACTGGAAGATGTTCCATGCGAATTCGGAAGGGAGCAGTGATGATGACTGGTAACACGGTAAGTCCAGACATGCACAGGACAGAAGTAGTTGACGCGGTATGCGAGTGGGTTGCTGCTGCACAAAACGATCCATTCGATCCAGACGTGTATTGCGGGTTGGTGCTCTCAATTCGTAATGCGCAGGGCGTCATGCGCAAGGAACGGTATTCAAAGTTGCGGACTTGGCTGACGCGGGTTCGGTTTGCCAGCGCGGTGCGTGACGCGGAATCAAACATTGAGTTTAAGCAGCGACTAGTGAGGGGTGACGATGACTAACGGGAAATGTCTATATTGCCACAACACCGGATGGCACAACGGGCAGCCATGCCCGGCATGCGGAGGCACGAAAATTCGCAACGACCGGCAAGAATCAATTGTGAGAGGGACCGCTGATGATAGCACTCGTGGCACAGACGACACAAGCACCGCCGCCGACAACACCAGTAGTTAGCGCGGGGGTTACGAATTACGGGTGGACTTATGGCTCACGGGATCACCGCTGTATCAAGTGGTGCGGTCCTGGTGAGTATCGCCGGGGGCACGGCAACAGCTGGTGGCCCGCCGAAACAGTCACGGTTGAGGGTGAAAACGGTTCGGTGAGCCGCTGGCTTGCGGTTGTTGATGGGATGTTGTGCCGGTTTGAAACGCCCAGGCAGATTCTATTTGTTGATCAGGAGGTTGGCTGTGTCCGAAGTTAGCACACTTGCGCTCGTGTTGCAGGCGCTGGCAATCGCACGGCGTGAACGCCAGCGGGCAGAGTACGCTGGTGATGTCGCCAATAGTCGCCACTGGCAGTCGATCATCCAACTGCTGTGGACCGAGGACGTTGACACCGCGCAGGGCGTGCTGGATGACGAGGCCAAAGCGGGCTGCTGTCAGGCATGTAACGGGATGGGCTGCCACGCTTGCGGATATGTTGGGGTAGCAGAATGAAAACCGTACTCGGTACGGGCGGCGTGCTGCTGCTGGTGTTTATCGTGATGACGGTGGCGCTCGTTGGCGGCCATACGCTGATGCAAGCAACAGCGGACGCCAACCCAGGCAATGCGGTGCTGGCTCACTATGCGGACCTGACACGCACGCTGGCGATAGTCACGCTGCTGTGTGAAGCGTTCGGGTTTCTGATGACGGCGCTGGTGTGGGCGGTGTTCGGGCGCATTGATCGGGCACCGTATCAACGGCAGGTTGCGCACTGGGCAGAGGAACGTAACGAAACGAGGGAACAATGAGGGGCAGAAAGAACACGGGGCGCGACGTGTGGAAAACCGTGCCCGTCCGCGCCTGCTGCTCGGTTTGTTTCTCTATGAGTGATGCCCGCACCTGCATATGGACGGGTAGCGAGTGGATATGCGCTGACTGCGTTGGGGTTGTCACCAGTGGCAGGATCACGCCAGCGACCAGCGCGGCAACACGCGGCGTTTATTGGCGGCGGCCCAAACGGGAGGAGGCAGAGTATGAATGGTAGCGCGTGGAAAGTGAGGCTTAGCTGATGAGTCGCGCGGCGAACAAACGGCACAATGCCCGACGCGACGCTAATGAACCGGGCATTGTTGAGGCCCTGCGTAAGTCGGGGGCGCTGGTAGACCGTATCGACGGCACGGGCACTCCCGACTTACTTGTTGGATACCAGGGCGAATGGTTTTTACTTGAGGTGAAAGTACCCGACAAAAAGCCGCGCTTGACGGAAGCAGAAGCGGCATGGCACGAGCGGGCTATCGGGTATCCGGTGGCTATCGTACAGACGCCAGAGGAAGCGCTAGCGGCAATTGGCGCAACCGGGCGGTATTGGGAGGCGTTGGCTGATATGCCAGCGGCGTTAACCGGCAGCGTGTATCGGTTCGTGCCGCCGGATAGCGACAACTGGTTCGGAGTGTAGGCGCGGCAAACAAAAGCCCCCGGTGACGGGGGCACGGGGCGGCGACAGGTGTTCCGCTCCATACCTAAAGTATACCACAAAGGACGGGATATGGACAACGAAACAGATACGTTAAACTGGATTGTTGGCGAAGAGGATACCGAGTTTGACATTGCAGAAATTCGGCTTGAGGCGATCAGCGCCGGGATCGACATCACGAACCAGCGTTATCTCGATCGCGTGGCAGCTAAGCGCCGCGCCGCCGTGCAAGATGCGCGCCAGAACATTGAGGCGGAGTCGCGTTTTGAACGCTTTACGGCACGCGCTGACGAAGTGCTTACCGCGCTCGGCCAGCTTGCCGCGTTGACGCTGTACTTGCTGATTGCGCGTATCGGTTTGCCGCTGGCGATCATCCCGCTATGGTGGGCAGAGATGGAGCGCGTCGGTGCGGGGATTGCCATGTTTGATACACAGCGGGCCGGGTTGCTGGCGGTGACGGCAGTGAGCGCGTACATGGTGCTGCGTATTGTGCGGGCAAGCAAGGCGACCTCAATGGATTCGACGTGGAAAGAAAATGGCGAAGGTTACGAGTGGTCGCTGCGCATTTGGTGGCAGCACTTTGCTTACTCGATGGGACTGTCGCGCCAGTGGCATCCGCGCAGCAAAAGCGAACTCAAGCGGCTTGATCAGTCTATCCGGGCGCTTGGCTGGATCATTATCCTGCTCGGCACGGTTGGCAGTATGCAGGCTGAGCTACAGGTCAACATCGGCGGGCTGAATCAGGCCTACATTGAGTCGCGGTCAGTAGCGTGGCTGTTGTCGATGGCAGGCGGGTTTGTGTTGACGGCTGGCTTGCTGTCTGGTACGCACTGGCTGACCGGCTATCTGCACACGGTTTACAGCGATCTCCGGGGGCCTGAAGTTGAGCGGTCTTTTACCTCTCGATCTTCCGCGCTGGTTATCGAACAGGCGGAAGATCAGGCGGAGGCTCACTATCTGCGTTACCTGATGCGGAAGCGGCAGGAACTGCTAACCAGTGGCAATCAGAGTACATCGGGCGACTAGACCGGATCATCGAGCTACTGGAAGCGCAGCGGCAACCGCAGGGCGTGACGGTGAGTGTTCCCAAAAGCGGCGATTCTTCGGTTGGGAACAGTGTTCCCAGAGTTCCCAAGCTGGTCGCCACACCATCAAAAGCGGAGTTGTGCCGCCAGTGGTTTAAGGGGCACCCCGACGATCTGAAACTGCCGGGGCGTGACTTGGAAGCGCAGCGGCAACCGCAGGGCGTGACGGTGAGTTACAAATACTGGAACAAGATCAAGAAGGAATTCGAATAGGGGCGGCTTCGGTCGCCCTTATAAGCAAGGGGTAATCAATGGAAAATAACGATGCACGACTGGATCGCATGATTGAGATGTTTATCGAAATCGAGCGCCAGCGGACAGCATTGCAAGCGCTGATGGTCGAGTATGTCAATGATACCGGGGTCGATTGGGGCGGCACGTACCAATACGATCCGCCCATCGATCCGCCTGATGATGCCGCTTTTGCGCGGGGTGATTCTGGATTGTTTCAGGGCGTCAGTGAGGACGACGATCAAGCTGTTGTGTTTGTCACAAAGGGGCGCAGTAATGGAAAGGTGTTGCGCTGTCCACCTGAGCATGTACGGGCAATTTACGTTGAGTACGATAATCTTGAGCGGCTTGCGGATGAGCACATGACACGCAAGACTGAAGGACGTATCAGGAGTGTGGCACAAAGGCCACCTGATATTTATTAGGGCGGCTTCGGTCGCCCTTTCCACATATTGCGGAAATGATGGAGGATGACAGATGAGCAGAGATACCGATATGTCGTATACGGTTAGCTCGACCAGCGCGAGAGTTGATGTGACACCGCAAGGCATGGTTTGGCTTTCGTTTTTCGCTGGCGACCGGCTAACTACCAGAATATCGATGACTCCCGGTGATGCGGAGGGCATGGGTGCTAAGCTTATGGAAGCGGCGGTTATTGCCCGCGACATTCAAGGGAGTGAGACATGAATAAAGTATGGGTGCTAATGAAAGCGGACGATGAAGGCGAACCGGGAAAGACACTTGCGCTTTTTGCATCACTTGAAGATGCGAAATCATCTATTGAGTGTGAAAAGCCAGGGTTTATTACATCGTATTGGAAGGCTAAAAACGATCGATATGAGGGTGAATACTATGTGGGGTGGATTACGTCCCGCCCCCTTGCGCGTAAGACGCAATCCATGTATTACATCGTGCCATTGACGGTCGGCTATCACAATATGCAGACTAGTGACGGCGAAAAGGAGTGACGAATGATTGACAATATACCGGAATGGCAGGTGCTTTACAACGAAGTTGTTGAGGCATTTGGTGATGACTGGTTGGCAACGCCGGAACCCGTGCGGGAATATATCAAAGTAATGGAGCAACTGCTCTATGATGCGCAGAGTGTGGTCAAGCTAATTCCAGAATGCCCAGAGCACGGATATTGTTGTCCACATGCCAGCGAATGGGTTATTGCAGCGCGGAAGGATAACGAATGATTGACAACATGACGGTGGCGCAGGACGGCACCTATAACCTGTGCGTTGCTGTGACTCTGAGCGGAGTCGTGGTGCTCACGGTAGTGCTGGAAGATGGCGGCGAAATTCGCGTGTCGATGCTGCCGGAAGAGGCCGAGCGTGTAAGCGGGATGATACGCGACGCGGCGCTGTTCGTGCGGGGCAGGGAGTAAGCGGCACAACGTTTGCCTATTGACACGATCGGCAGCCGTGATACCATAGGGTAAGCGCGGACGCGAACGCCGGGCCAGCAGCTACAGGTCCGGCACCCTTCGTCTGGACACAAATTCACCTCTACGTAAACTAGAGCACCTGCGGCCACAGGTGCTCATCTTTTTTTTGCCACTTGACAGAATCTATTGAATGTTTGTATACTAACAGTTGACAGGGTTCGCGGTGCATCCGTGTACTTTGCGAATCCTTTTTCTTTCGGCAAACGGACCTGACGCAGTGGGGGGCCTACCGCTGCTCAGGTTGTCGGGCCATCCGCAGGCGGCGGTATACGGGAGCGATTCCGTGTGCTGTCGCCTGTTTTTTTGTGTGAGGGACTATGAGTATATCGCAGCGCATAACAGATTTATTGGCCTTGTGGTTTGACAAGGGCACGCCCGTCGGTGTTGAATGGGAGCCGGATGTCAAAGCGGGGACCGTTTATCGTGTATACTACCTGGTCCCCATCGGCGAAACATTGGCTGCTGGCGCATCTGCTAACCTGATCATTAAGGTAGGCTCTTTGCCTATTCAGGTTTTTGGCAGCTATTCGGTCGGTGGCGATTGTGACGTGATCACATATGCAGGCGCGGCGTATGCGGACGACGGCACTATACTCACAAATTACGGGATCAACCTGACATCGACGCATACGTCTGATACAGTGGTGCGGTTCAACCCCACGATTAACTCGGATGGGGCAATAATTCGCCATCAGTTTGTTCCTATCGCAAAAAAGACCGGGCAGACGTTCCCGTCGGACCTGCTGACACTCTCAACCGTAGCACCTGCCAATTCCGTAATCATGGCGCGGATTACGAATTCGAGTGGCGCCGCCTATCGATATGGCTTTGAGATATTTTGGCGGGAATATACTCGTGAGTAACGAACCGACCCGTATCACGTTCGCCGCCAGCCTGCCGCCAATTACATCGGCTATCTCGCTGGATGGCAACGGGGACGGGGCGCGAATGAAGCTCGATATTCCGGCTTCCGATGTGGGAGCCATGCTGTTGTTGCAACATCACGGGGCGGGCAAGCTGCTTAAAGTGACAATTGAAGTGTTGGGTGAGAATGGGCAAAACACAGAAAACACAACAGAAATCAACATCTGAGGGAGTTTTCTCGCTGCTGAGTGACAGCCAGTGGCGCTTTGTTGCTGTCATGGTGGCTAACCCTGACTTCACCAAAGCAGACGCGGCCCGCGCCCTCAAGATCAAACCAAACACGGTTTACGCATGGCCTGATCATGTCAACGCCGCGATTGAGCAGGCCCGCATCGACGTGCACGAGGCGGCGGTGAATGCCCGCAAGCAGGCGCTGCTCGAAGCGATCCGAGTCAAGATCGCCGGGCTGCGTTCCAGGAGCGAAAGCATTCGGCAAAAGGCCGCTTCAGAGATCATCGAGTGGGAGCTTGGCAGGGCGTCAACGTCGGTTGATGTTACCAGCGCCGGGCAGCAGATAAAGGGCTACATTGGTTTCAGTCCGGATGATTGGGACAATGACAGCGACTAGGTCGGGCATTCTCGCACCGTACAAGCCGCTGCCCTGGCAGATCGATCCGCTGCGTGACAAGTCCAAGATCGTGCTGCTGAGTGGCAGCGCAGGCGGCGGCAAGTCAAGACTCGCAGGAGAGAAGTTGCACGCTTACTGTCTCAAGTACCCAGGCGCGACGGCGCTCATGATGCGCAAGACGCGCAAGTCGATGACGAACAGCACGGTGTTATTCATGGAGCGCGTGGTCATTGGCCTGGGTGCGCCCAACGTGCGGCATGTGTCGAGCAACAGCCGCTTTGAGTACAGCAATGGCAGTCTGCTTGTATACGGTGGCATGGCAGACGAGGATCAGCGCGAACAAATCCGCTCGATTGGTATCCAGGGCGGCCTTGACATCGTGTGGATGGAGGAAGCGACTCACTTCCTCGAGAAAGACTTCCAAGAGATCGCGCCTCGTATGCGTGGGCGTGCCGGGGGGTGGGCGCAAATTATCCTGAGCACGAACCCGGACGGCCCGAAACATTGGATCAATCAGCAGATGATCGTCGGGAAAAAGGGCAGCGTCTATTACAGCGGGGCGCTTGACAACCCGCACAACCCGCCGGAGTACATCGAGTGGCTGAACATGCTCACGGGGGTGCAGCGCCTGCGACTGGTCGAGGGCAAGTGGGTGCAGGCGGAGGGTGCGGTCTACCCGGACTTCGATCCGCTGTACAACGTGACCGAGGACGCCGAATACAACCCGGATGTAGGACCGGTGTTCTGGGGTGTGGATGACGGTTATGCTTACGGCTCAGGGCCGGGCACGTCAGGCTATCACCCGCGCGTGATCCTGTTCGGGCAGATGACGGCGCAGGGCGGGCTGAACGTGTTCAACGAGTATTATCGATGTGGGGTAGCCGATTATTACCAGACTATCGACGATGCGTTTGACATGGGCTACCCGCCGCCTGAGCTGTCCTTTGTGGATAGCAGCGCGGCCATGCTGCGCGGGGCGCTGTCACAGCGCAACGTGTACAACGCGGGCGCGACGCACAAGGTAACCGAGGGAATCCGCAACCTGCGGCGAATGATATTGGACGGGCAGGGAGTGCGGCTGTTGAAAATACACCCGCGCTGTGTGCAGTTGATCGGGGAGTTGCAAAGCTACCTGTACAACGAGCGGTCAACGGCTGCGCAGAGTGGGGAGCCGGTTCCGCTCAAACTTGACGATCACGGGCCGGACGCGCTGCGTTATATGGCGTGGCACCTGAAAAATACGTAATGGCTATTGGAGCAACCAATGCCTGACGAAACACAGATCATGAAACGGCAGTCCGTGCAGGATTTGCCGGACGTAAAAAAGGACAGCGGCTTTTCGTCTCTTTGGGCGTGGTCGTATCGGGAGAGTGACGGCCTGCTGCCTGCGTGGGGCACGCGCCAACGTGAGGAGAAGCTGCGCCAGTACTACCGCAGCTTCTACGGCACGCTGATCCAGGGCGCGTTTGCCGGTTTGCTCAAGCGCATTGTGTCTACGCCCTGGGAAGTGGAGGGGCCGAAGGCGGGCGTTGAGCGTTATCAGGATTTCTTGCGTCACGCGCAGTTCGGGCAGGGCTGGCGGCAGTTCCTTATGCCCATGCTGCTTGACTACCTGCGGCATGACATCGGCGGCTTCGCTGAGGTTATCGGTCCCGGTAATCCGATGAGGGCTATGACCGGCCCGGCAACCGGACTCGCCTACCTCGACGCGCTGCACTGCTGGCCGACGGGCGACCCGGAATATCCGGTGATCTACGTGTCGCGCAAGGGGCAGAAACACATCCTGCACAAGACGCGGGTGCTGCGTTTTGTAGACATGCCAGACAGTGACGAGGATCAACCCGGCGGGATCGGGCTGTGCGCGTTGTCGCGCTCGATGATGATCCTTGAGCGACAGATCTTGATGGGGCGTTACATTGAGCAGCGCCTTGACGACAAACCGCCGCCGGGGATCATGCTGGCGCGTAACATGACCGAACAGCAGCGCAATCAAGCCGCCGCCGCGTATCACAATGACCAACAGCGCGATGCACGGCCTATCTGGGGGCGCACACTATGGTTCTACGGCTTGCAGGTCGAGCACCCTATCGAATTGACACCGGTCGAATTCAGCAAGCCGCCGGAAGGGTTTGACTACCGCGTATACACGGTTGACATCGACGTTCCCATGTTGGCGTTGGCAATCGGAATCGATCCACAGGACATCTGGCCGCTGACAGGCAGCACTACAGCGGGCACGGCTACGCAGTCAAGCATCCTGCACGCGAAGGGGCGCGGTAAGACGTTCTCAGACATCCTGTCAATGTTGGAGCGGGACTTAAACGATGTTTTGCCTAAACGGTACGAGTTCCAGTTCAAATTCAGTGACGGCGATCAGGACAAGGAACGTGCCGACTTTGCCGCTACCTGGACATCCACCGTCAATCAGATGGACAAATACCTGACACCTGACGAGGCGCGGCGCTTGCTGGCAAACCAGATCGAGCCAGTCAAAGACGTGATCACCGACGAGGACGGCACAGTTCTCCGATTGGGTGACGCCGATCCGAAAGACCCGGCGACAGCGGATGACATGGGCACACCGCCAATGTTACCGGGGCAGCAGGTAGATACCGCGCCCGCCAGTGAGACGATACCTGTCACGGGTGGCGAACCTGTTGCAGCAATGCCAACCGTGCCCGTCGCGGGCACTGCACCTGTGCGGGGAGGCGGTTCCGATACAGCCGCTCCGGTTAACATCGACAGTACCCAGGGATTGAACGGGGCGCAGATCGCCGCCGCGCTGCAAATTCTGGCGGGGGTTGTGGACGGCACGACCGTTCCCTCGGTGGCAATTGAGTTGCTTATGGCGTTGGGTATCGAGCCGGAACGTTCCCGCCGTATGGTAGAGGATACCGTGTCGGGTGCCAAGCCCAAGGAAGAACCACCTAAGCAGGCACCACCGCAGTTTAACAAGCCTGCCCCTGATGACACCGAAGAGAAGGCGCTTAAGGATTTCGGCGGCACGCGCGCCGAATTCGTGGCAAACGTGGCTGACCTTGTGGCATCGGCGCAGGCAGGCAGCATCAACCGCCGTCGGTTCGGGATCGTGTTACGGGCACAGCTGCGGCGATTGGGGCAGTATGCGTTTCTCGATGGGCGGGAGGACGGCGGGGTAGACCGTGACGAGCCGCTTGACGACCGGGAACAGCAGGCGCTGGCGGTGTGGCTGAGCGACCAGAATCAGTATATTGGCAACTTTGCGCAGCGGGTGTTTGGCAATGAGTTGTCAGGGTCGCAGATCGAGATGCATTCCGAAATGTGGGCGAACAAATCCTTACGTGGCGCGTTCCAGTTGGGGCAGGCATCAGCAGCCTGGAATGCCCCCTTTCGTTGGGTATATGGCGATACTGAACACTGCGCCGACTGCCTGCGACTCAATGGGCAGGTACACCGCATGAGAGACTGGCGCAAGCGGAATCTGTTACCGGGCAGCAGCGCGTTAGCCTGTCACGGCTACAACTGCAAATGTCAACTGGTGCCAGCACCGGGTGAAAAATCAAGGGGGCGATTCTGATGCCTTACGATATTCGAAAGCGGGACGGCAAGTACTGCCTGTACAAGGAAGGCACCGACGAACTGGTAACCGGTTCGTGCCATGCTGACCGTGCCGAGACTGAGCGCATGGCGCGGGCGATCATGGCGAACGAGAACAAGGCGACGGTGTACAAGGCGGCAGACGGCACGCGCCACATGTTGATCGTCACCTCCAACAGTTACAAGGATCGAGAAGATCAGACGATCACGACCGACGCGCTGACTGGATACGTAGAGCGCCAGTGGCAGGGCGAACAATTCGCCGGGGACAATGTGCTGCTGTTCTGGCACGATGGGCCGCCGATTGGCGATATTGTGTGGGCTGACATGGAAGGGCCTTTCCTGGTCGAGGTCGCACGAGAACGCAAGTCGGGCTTACCGATGCTGGAACACTACACCCGCGCTATCTGGGACCACGTCGAACGTAATGACGAGGACTGGGGCGCGTCGCACGGGTTTGGGTATGATGTAGCGGACCTGGAACCCGACGAGGGGCGGGGCACATTCAAACAAATTCACAAAGTTGAGACGAGCGTTTTGCCGCGTGAATATGCGGCCAATGCGCTGACATACTCAGGAGTGATCATGAGCGACAAACGAGACAAGACGTTAGATGCGATTGCCCCCGGTTGGGGCCAGCGCATCCGCGAAGCGTTGGGCATGGCGAAAGCCGAGCTTGACGAACAGGGCGTGCAGCATAAAGCATTGGGGCCGACTGTGACCAAAGCCGATCTGCTCGACGCCATTGAATACACGGTGAAGCGCATCAACGAACAGACGGTCACCAAAGCCGCAGGCGACGACTCCGCTCCGGTGGACGTTCGCGCCGAAGCCGAGGCCGTGCTTGATGCGCTGATGGACGTGCCGACGGTGGATGTTGAAGCCGCCGCCGCCGTGTTTGCCGAAGGCGCTGAGCCGGTCGAGGAAGTTACGCCGGACGCTGACACCGACGCGCCGGAAGATGACAACAGCGCCGAAGTCAAAGCGCTGTTTGACAGCATGACGAAACAAACCGCACTGGTGACGCAGATCGTTGACGATCAGGCGGCATTGGTGGAGGCCATGCAAACCATCGGCAAGGGGCTTGAATCTGTGGCCCGGTCCGCTGGTAAGATCGAATCACTGGAAGTGACGGTCAAGGCGCTTGAAGCGCAGTTGAATGACCGCCCGCGCCGTGCGACTCGCGCACTTGAAACTGCTGTTGAAAACGACGACTTGCCCGAACCTGTGCTGGATGCGCTGAAAGCGGCGCAGGGCAAGGACGGCGACTTCTTCGGCATTCCGCTTCACAAATTGCCGCCTAATGGGGCGTAACCGACAAGGAGACAGGCTACAATGACCGACAAGATCACGATCAAGGGTCAGGACTTTGACCCTGAAGTCATCCAGAAGATGATTGACGCGGGGCTGGCATTCGGCACCAAGAACGACCCGGCCTCGACCACGCCGACCAATGCGCAGTTGCACGGCCCGCTGGCTGACAACTCCGGTAACTGGGGACCGTTCGCGGAACCCGGTATCCGCCCGACGATGCTCAGCGCTATGCAGCGCCCGAAGTCGTTGTCTGCTGTGCTGCCGCTGATGCAGTCACGCGTGTACAATGAGAAGATCGCCATCATGACCGGCGTCACCGAAGAAGGCGGCACGAACGCCGCCAACTGGTGTGGTGACCCGCCCGGCCCCGGTGCGCTGAAAAAGTGCACGCAGTGGTACAGCTTCGGCAAATACTACGTCAAGGACAATCTGGCGAAGCTGGCCGACATCGGCCTGAGCCGCGACTACAGCGACGTGCCGCGCCAGATTCTCAACGCGGGGCGGGGCGGTGGCCCTGGTGCCACTGGCAACCCGTTCATCCCCGAATCCGTGTTCATGTTGGCGGACACCTACAGCCTGCTGCGCTATCAGCAGTTCCTCGTGGGCGTGTCGGCTGAGCGCGACATCTGTCACGTGACCATCCAGGGTAATGCTGCAACGGCTTACACAGCGACGCAGCACGGCTGGATCGGCGAGTTTACTGGCCTCGACAGCCAGATCAAGACGGGCTACACGGACCACGACACCGGCCTGACGTGCCCCGCCGCTGACTCGGTGGTTGAGACGTTCAACGCAGCGGTAACGGGCAACAACGACGCCGCCAACCGCACAATCGTGCAGGTGTGGCAGGACACGATGTTTGCACTCGAAAGCCGGGCAGACGCTGCCGGGCTGATGGGTGTCACGTTCGTCGCGGTCATGCGCAAGGACCTGTTCTACGCGCTGACGCAGCAGCTGGCCTGCAACTTCTACACCGCCCGCTGCACGTTCTCCAACAACAACGCGCAGAGCCAGGATGCCCGCGACATCGAAGGGCTGCGACTGGCGATGCTTAACGGCTCCTATCTGCTATACAACGGTATGCAGGTGCCGGTCGTGTTTGATGAATGTATGCCTCGTGAAACCCTGGGCAACCAGTACTACAAGAGCGACATCTTCATTGTGCCGCTGTCGTGGCAGGGGATGCCGTTGACCTACTTCCAGTACTTCCCGATGAACAATCAGTACGCGACCGAGTTTGCGCAGATTCTCGGTTCCGGCGTGCAGTATCTCAACAACGGGTTGTGGCTGGTGGGCAAGCGTGATACGGGTCTGTGCCTCGAACATCACTACCAGATGATGCCTCGCGTCATCCTGGAAGCGCCGTTCCTGGCCGGACGTATCGACGATATCTTCTACAACTACTATGCTCAGAGCCGCGAGGCCCTGCCGGGCGAATCGATGTACGCTGACGGCGGCACCTCCTACTACGTGGCATAACGCAGCATAAGTAACAGCCTATTGACAGAATGAAGATTTTGCAATAGGATCGAACTGAGAAACGCAGTCTCTCGCCCCGGTGAGGGGCTGCGTTTTCCATATTCGAGGTGAATAAAACCAATGAAACGATATAAAGAATACGACTATTGGCTTGTTTTTCCCATTGCCAACAATGATATACGCTGGCATTGGAATAAGCATACACACGACTTGTATTTGAATTACAGTACCTCCGATGAATTCTACAAAACCGCCACTGTTTGGTATGAAGTATCTCCGCTTGTGCAACGGTTGTATCTTGAAAAGTGGGGCGCTGAATTGTGGCCCCTTATTAAAGATTATGTGTTGATTGTTCAGGATCACCTTAATCGCAAAACTCACCTCACGCAACCTCTAGGAGTAAAGCACGCTGAGCAGCGTTCAGCAGAGATAATCATCAATGAGATTGTTGATGCTTTTATGCTGTCGAAAACAGGTATGCACAACGGTTCTGGCCTATGATGAATACTACCGTGATCATCCCTGTCGGGCCGAATCACCACGATCTGAGTGTTCGCGCCATTGCCAGCGTGCAAGATCAGACGACGGCGGCGGCGCTCATTGTCGTGCATGATACCGAGCGGCGCGGCCCCGGATGGGCGCGTAATCAGGGCATCGAGCAGGCGGACACGCCGTTCGTGCTGTTCCTGGATGCCGACGACTGGCTCAATCCTGAAGCTGTGCAGCGCCTCGAAGCGGCGGCGGCGGGATGGGATGGGTATGTGTATGGCGACTGGATCATCGGGAACGCTGTGCACAAGTCGCCGGAGCCGTGCAAAGCATGGCGGCACGGCACGCGCAACATCGTGACGGCGCTGGTGCCGACGGTGGCAGCGCGTAAGGTGGGCGGCTTTGATGAGACACTGCCCGGCGGGGAAGATACCGACTTCTACCTCAAACTAATTGCCGCCGGGATATGTGGCAAACACATTGATTACCCCGTCCTCAACTACCGGCCCGAAGGCGAACGCGGGCGGGAGTATGTGGCAAGCGGGGCACGCGACCGGGTACACGCGCTCATGGATGCGCGTTATGGAGTAAGGGAAATTGTAATGGGATGCTGTGGAAAACCTGATAAGCCGGACACCACGCCGGAGCCGATTGAAAACGGGGTGCTTGTCACTCCCGTCTGGCGCGGCAATCGAAGAGTTACAGGCGGGGTAACGGGGCGCGACTACGGACGGCAGTCAGCGCCAAAAACATTTTACATCGACAGGCGCGATCTTGATGCGATGCCGAACATGTATCGCCCTGTGCAGGTCGGAGATGCCGAACCGGAGTCGCTGCTTAACCCAGCCTTCCCGATTGCACGGGGGCTACCGGCGCTCGGCGACGCTATCTTTGGTGAACGGCGCGAGGCCCCGCAGGGCACGCGCTACACACCGCCAACGGCAGGGCGGCAAGCGCCAGACCTTGACGCGGTGATTCGCATGGGGCGCGAAGCGTTGGAAGCGGCGCCAGCGTCGGAACCTGCGCCCAAGCCGAAACGCACGCGCAAACGTAAGGCGACGGCACCGAAAGCAGAGGTTATTGTCGAGGGTGAGGGTGCATGAAAGTGTACATTGTGCGTGCACGAGTAGTCGATCATCTTTCGCCTATGCCGATAGGCGTGTTTGATAATTTCGCGCTGGCGAAAAGCGAGCTTGTCAAATTTCTTGAGGCCATGTTTCCCGGTTACGAATGGCTGAACTGTGGAAACACGTTCCCTGCCCCCTGGCTTGCAGTGGAACGGGTGGGGCCCGGCACAGAAAGCACTCTAATAAGATATGGAGACATCAAGGGGGCAGTTATGAACGAGTTAATGTCCGATGCTGCCGATTGGGTGCGTCTCAAGCCAGAACTTGACAGCATGGCAGAAAGAGCGAAACGTGACTGACGAAATCGTCTTTGTCCGCACGCGCCACGAATACGCCAGCTATGCCGACCTATGGCGGCTTGTCGAGCTAACCGGCTTCCCGCTGATCTACCCTGACGAGGTGCCCACTCAGGCACCGGATACCACGTTTATCATCACGCCCGCCAACGGCGAGTGGCGTGACTGGCCCGAAGATCACACGACCGGGCATATCGTGTTTTGGAATCTGGAATGGGGCAAGGGCGATCCAATCCCCTGCGCCAATGAGGTGTGGACTTCGGATGCATGGCACGCTGAGCGCATCGGGGCGCGGTTCGTGCCGTTTGGCAGCCACCCCGATCTATGCCCAACCGAACGCGCCGACGCGCCCGACTACGACGCGATCCTGCTGGCCTATCGCAACTGGCCCCGGCAGGTTGCGGAGGGCGCGCTTATTGACGCGGGGCTGACGGTTGCGCCGGATGGGTGGGGCGAACACCGCCGGGATATGTTGGGCCGGACGCGCTGTATGGTGAACGTACACCAGCATCAGATCATGCCGGAACACTGGATTGAAGAAGAATATCCCTGCGTAGCGGCGCAGCGGTTCGCGGTGGCGGCTTCGGCGCGGATTCCGCTGATCGGCCAGACCATGTACAACCCGCTGCCGTTTATTCCGGGCCTGCATTTTATCCCGACTGCCATGCCGTTTATTGCTAATGTTGTGGCATCCCTCACGCCACAGCGCGGCGAAGAACTGGCGCGGGCCATGCACCTGCTGCTGTGTGAGCAGCTTCGATTTGACAAGGTGGTCAAGGCTGCGGTTCGGGGAGGAGTAGAGGTATGAAAGCAACAGTTAATCTGTTTTGGGTCGTGGTCAAGGCTGAGCCGAAAATTAAAGGCTCATACCAATTTTTTCGCGCTGGCCCGCTGTATTTTGATGAGGTATTCAGAACCCGCGCCGCTGCAATCGAGCGCCTTAGAAGCAACCGCGACGGCGATCTGCTCTTCAAGGAAGAGGAAATCGTTATTGTCGACAATACTGCCGCATTCCTCATGCTTTATGAAACAGGTGCATTTTTGATTAAGCCCCTGTTGGAGTTTTCAGAATAATGAAAATCATCGCTTTCACCGCTCTTCACTACGGTATGGACTACCTCGACGCGGCGATCCGGTCGGTCGCGCCATTCGTGCACGAGTGGTACTTTGCCTACTCTCCGGTTGGCAGTCACGGCACGCGCACCCACACGGTATGCCCGGAGTCAGAGTCGATGTTACGCGCCGAAGCTGAGCGGGCGTTTTCCCGCTCCCCGCTGCAACGTGGCTTCGATTACGCATGGTATACACAGGACTGGAACCACGAGGGCGAACAGCGGGACAGCGTGTATACCATGTGCCCCGACGCCGATCTGATCATCGTTGTGGACGCTGACGAGGTATGGGCACCGGAAGCGGTCGCGGATGCAGTCAGGGCAGGCGCGGCGCAAACGACGCATGACGGTCTGCTCCCGTTCTGGCACTTCTGGCGCTCGTTCGGGTGGTACTGCACAGATGGGCATCGCCCGGTACGGCTGATTCGCCCTGACATGCCTGCTGGCAACACGTACCACGACCTGCCGCCCGTATACCACTTCGGTTATGCGCAGCGCTTAGAGATTGTGCGCTACAAGATCGGGATACACGGGCACCGGACAGAGTGGCGCAATGACTGGCTGGCGCGGTTCGAGGCGTGGACCCCGGCGGGGCCGCACAATGATCTGCATCCGGTGGTGTATGATTTCTGGACGGCGCGGCCATTTGCCAAAGAGCAGATGCCCGCCGTGCTTGCGGAACATCCGAACTATGGAAAGGGAATTGTTAGATGACTAGATTTGCCATATTCTTATATCTATCGGGGCAAACAAGGATTGTCGGTTATCCAGAAGGCTTTGAAGAAGTCTACACGACTGTGCCGACCGCAGAATTATCCAGGGGCGTCATTCTCGATCTAGATAGGTTTGACCAAAGCGCTGATGATTTATTCAATGAATTCAAGCAAGGGGCGCGGACCTTTGGCGGACCTTTGGCTGAATTGCCGTTTATTCTGGATAATGACGGGCTGGATTTCGAGAAGCGTATTATGTGGTTTGACGGCTTGGCTTTCACCCTCATTCCTATGTGGGCTGATGAAGTTCCGGGCCTTAGTATCGACCATGAAAAATATCGTAGTGGGGATATTGAATCTCATCCTAAGGCCAAGATACACTTTGAGCGCCCGCTAACGCTCGAACGAGATGACGGCGAAACCATACTAAGAATGCACTCCGAGACACGATATATCGAAGCGGGTCCCAAAACAGACGCCTTTATCGCCGAGCAAAGGCAGCACAATAAAGAGAAGGATAACGAATGACCGACATGAACATTCTAATCGCTGGATTACATCACCGCGTAGGCACTGCCCGCTACATGACCGACGCTTTTGAGCGCCTGGGTCATGACACCCGACACATCGGCTACCTGCCCGGCAACGACAACCCCGCCGACTCTAACCGCTGGCTGCCACAGGGCGACTGGCACAAGGCGTGGGAGGGCTGGACGCCGGACCTCGTGCTCTACATCGACACGATCTACCACACGTACCAGCACAACGTATACGGCAGCGTGCCCCACGTGACCGTGTGCACGTGTAACAACGTCTGCAACATGAGCACGACCAAGCATGCGCATTATTTTGTCGCCCACAAGCACAGCGAAGAGTGGCCGCTCGAAGGGCCTGATATGTCATGGATGCCCTGCGGCTACGATCCGGCGCTGCACACGCCGAGTCCGATTGCATGGAGCAAGCGCGAATATGACATCGCTGTCGTGGGAGCAGGCACGGACCCGCGCCGGGAATACGTGGCAGCGCTGCGCGAAGCCGGGTTGTCTGTGCTGTTCGAAAGTGGCGTGTACTTCGAGGCTTACGTAGACGCCTACCACAACAGCCGCATGAGCCTCTGCGTCAACGTGTACAAGTCGCCCATGATGCGCTATTTTGAGAGTGCGGCGATGGGCTGCCTGATCATCGGAGACAACAGCCCGGACCTTGTCGATCTCAAAGCGCGGGGCATGGTGGGCGTAGACAGCGCAGTGGAAGCGGTAGAGCAGGCGCAGTATTATCTGGCCCACGCAAAGGAAGCCAACGCCATGATCAAGCAGGCGCAGCGGTGGGCCGCACGCAAGGTAAACGGCGTCCCGGCGCATTCGTGGGATGCACGGGCGCAGCAGATTGTCGATTGGTACAAGGAGGCATACGGTGGCTGATATTATCCGCTGCACATCAGTGCACGACGCGCTGGCGCAGATTAACGTGACGTTCGGGATCGACGGCACACCATACCCCGACGAGGATCATTACACTGGGTGGGATTACGGCAAGGGGCAATTCCACAGCGGGGCAATTTTCGGCGTCGAGGGGCAGGTATTGTATTCGCTGGTTCGGGCGCTAGAAGCTGATACGATTTTTGAAATTGGCCCTGCTACAGGATGCAGTAGTACGCATATTTTGGCCGCGCTGAAAACAATCGATAGCAAGCGCTTGTATTCAGGGCTTACTAGCGCTGATTTGCGAGAAGATGCAGGCAGCGAAATTCCCTATGAACTGCGCGGGCATTTTCGATTAACAGTAGAAAGCGGTGTAACAATGTTGGACGAATGGGAACAAGAATGTATTGGGCATAGACAACCATATCCCATTATCGACATGGTATTCGACGACAGTTCTCACCTTCGCCCCGACGTTGCCGCCCATGCCGAGTACATCAAGCGCCTACTGCGCCCCGGCGGCGTCTACGTTGTGCATGACGTGGCCCACCCGATGCACCGGGACAACGTGCAAGGCGGGCTGGCTGACGCGGGCCTGCTGGATGCCATGCTGCTGCTGTTGATCGAACCTGCCGACACCGGGATCGGTGTGTGGCGTAAGCCGCTTGGAGAGTATGATGCCTAAAATAACAGATACATCATATAAAATCTATTGTGATGAAATTCCCGGACATGAAATAATGACAAAACAAGAGATAAGAAGAGCTTGTTATAAACAAGCGCATCAAGAGATAGAGGGCTATCTTCGCGGCAGTTGGTGGCCCTTGCATTCTGGAAATAATTCACAAATAGATATAGGTTATTGCTTTCCGCTAGGTATGCCTATCCCCGCAGATGAATTGATAAGAATGGGGTACACGCAAGAAGCGAAGCAAAAAACAGAAGTAGAAATATTCTGGGGAAAAAGAAACTCATGATCACTGTATCTATTGTGTCAGGCACCTACAATCGCATCAATCACCTGACCGCCATGCTCGACAGCGCCCGCCGCTCTCTGCCTGCCGGGGTGCCCTATGAATTCGTGATTGTGGATGGGGGCAGCACGGACGGCACGCTCGACTACCTGCGGCGCCAGTCGGACGTGGCGCTAATCGAGCACGGTGAACTGCGCGGCGCAATCCGCGCATTCTGCGACGGGGCACAGGCGGCAAGGGGTAAGTACGTGCTGCTGGCGAATGACGATGTGACATTCCGCCCCTACGGGATCGCGGCGGCAATCGCACACCTCGACGATAATCCCCACTGCGGCGCGGTGGCATTTCGTGACAACCGGCCCGCGCCCGGCTACCCGCACGGCGTGTACAAGACACAGACGACGGCAGTCCGGCTGGCGAACGGCAAGCGGTCGCACGTGACGTTTGCTCAGGTCGGCCTGTTTCGCCGCTGGCTAGGCGATGCTGTGGGTTGGTGGGGGGCAGATGATCCAGTTATGGGCGTGTCGCGCACGTATGGCGGGGACAACTTCCTGAGCGCCCGTATTTGGGAGGAAGGCTACACAGTCGAGGAAGTGACATTCGCTGATGTGACCGATCATGTTGCCAACGACGACCTGCGGCACAACAACACGGCGCATACCGGCGGCATTCACCCTGACAGCAAGGCATTTCGGGACCGCTTCCCTGACGGCGCGATCCTGCCCGCTGTGTCAAAGGTCGCCAGTGACCCGCGCCCACTGCGCATTCTGTACCTGTCAATCTACGAGCCGCATACGCTGCAACACACAACCAAGCGCGGTTTGCGGCAGGCGCTCAAACTGATCGGCCTCGTGTGGGAGGTGGACTACCTCAACAGCAGTATGGACCTTGCTCACGTGGTCAAGGCATGGCAGCCGGACTTGGTGCTGAGCCAGTTCCACGATGGCAGAAATGTCACCGCCGATAAGCTGGCGTATATCCGTAAGTTGTCCCCACATTCGACCTGGGTCAACTGGTCGGGGGACGCGCGGGGACTGTTGGAGCCGGAATATATTGACCTACTGACCCATGTCGATCTGCAACTGGTCGTTAATGCCAGCGTGTTGGGTAATTATGCGGAAATGGCAATTCCTGCGTCATTCTGGCAAGTCGGCTATGAACTACCGCAGTGTGAATTGCCCGATGTGCCGCCCTATGATGTGGTGTTCCTCGGCAACAACACGAACGCCCACCGCGCCGAAATGGTGGCCCGACTGCGGGCGATCTCTGGCATCGCGTTCGGGCTATACGGGGCGGGGTGGCAGGATGCAGATGGGCAGTGTCTATATGACTTCGCCACCGCTTGCGCCCTGCATCGCTCGGCGCGGATTGTGATCGGTGATACATTCCCCGACACATGGGGTTTTGTCTCTAATCGTATGGTTCAAGTGTTGGGCGATGGGGCGTTTTTGCTGCATGAACGGATCGCGGGTCTAACGGAACGTATGGGGGTTGTACCGGGCGAACATTACGCCGACTGGGCTGACCTCGACGATCTTGAAGCGCAGATCGCCTACTGGCTACAACCCGAACAAGACGCGAAGCGCAAGCGTATCATGCTTGCGGGACAGGCGTTTGTACAGGAACGGTACGTATTCGACGCGCTGGTGCGGCAGTTGTTCGATGACCTGCTGCCGATGATCCGGCAAGGACAGAGGGAAACAGCATGACAATCACACTCCCCCTGCTTGACTTGCTGCTGCTGGTATTCGCCACGTGGCGGATATCTTACCTGCTCGTGCACGAGGCCGGGCCGGGTAACGTGTTCCGCCGTCTGCGGGACCGCTTCCCGGCAGAGGGGCGCGGTGGCATCGGTGACGCGCTGGCCTGCGTCTATTGCACATCGGTATGGGTAGGCACGGCGCTGTTCATGCTGTGGCTCACGCCGCTGTGGTGGCTGATCATCCCGCCTGCTGTGTCGGGCATGGCGATCATGTTGAGCACGTATACGGGAGTGGATGTGTGATATGAGATTCACAATTAGCAGAACGTCATTGGCTACCGGATTAGGCACAAAATGCAAGTCGCAACCATGCCCGGAAGCCATAGAGGGTACCGATGGCTTGTGGTATATTGACTTCCCCGCTGCTGAGGATGTATTGGCCTTTCTCCAAAAATATGATGAGTGTCTAGTCAAATGGGAGCCGAACCCCCACCTGTCACCATATCCGCTTATTGACATCAACGACGAGCATTATTTTTAGGCGGAATAATTGCTGCTTGACAGCGTTACTAGTTGTGGTATGATCAGAGTGCGTTAGACAATTGAGCAAATGCCCCGCACCGC
This sequence comes from uncultured Candidatus Bathyarchaeia archaeon, assembly GCA_964628765.1. Lineage (GTDB taxonomy): Archaea > Thermoproteota > Bathyarchaeia > TCS64 > TCS64 > RBG-16-57-9. The sequence continues at coordinate 29,404 of CAZVMT010000001.1, forward strand.
CTGCGGGTAACACCGGAGGCCCCCGGTAAACCAGAGTATCGGTTTCGGGGGCTTTTTGTTTTGGGTGATACATGCATCTAACTGTGACATACAACGAACGCAAAGCGGCGATTTTCAACCTGACTGACAGCCGGGCGCTATCTCGCGCTGTGGCGAAACACGTCGAACGTACAATCGCGCCAGCGGTTGAGCGCCGCATGAATCGCACGCTGCAATTTTTGCCCGGCAAGCCGAAGTATCCGATCCGGTGGGCCAGCGACAGACAGCGTCGTTATGTGATGGCGATGCTCAGGAAACAGGGCAAAATACCATATAAGCGCAGCGGGAAATTGGCACGAGGCTGGCAGGTTCTATCGGCATTTGATGCCAAGACGGACGGCGGATCGCTGACCGTTGACAACCCGGCAAGCATCGCCAAATACGTGTATGGCCCTGAGCAGCAGCCGTTCCACCAGGACACCGGCTGGCCCGATTTCGCCGAGTGGGTAGATCAGGAGCGGGAGCGCGCCGTCAATGACCTAATGGGCGTTTGGCCCGACATCCTGATAGACGCCCTGGATTTAGGGTAGGGGGCTATTATGGCCTATGCGACATTAAGCGACGCCAAGCTAGAGTTGGATACAACCGCGACCACCGACGATACAACGCTGCTGCGGTTTCTTGACATTGCTTCGCGGCGCATTGACAACATTCTCGGCTTTCCATTGGAGCCGCGCATTATGACACGCCGTTTTTTCCTGCGGTCCGATCTTGTCAATTCGCGGCTTGGCAATCTGTACCTGGACATGCCAATGCTGGCATTGACTGCCGTCACCGTCTACAACACGGCGCTGACAATCGGAACCAATGTCGAGTTGTGGCCGAGCGGCTTTGTGCCCTCAACTGTGCTGCACCTCAAAAGCACGGAATACGACTGGTATCGCACGTGGTACGACAGCAGCTACAGCGCCATTGTGACCGTCACGGGGCTGTGGGGGTATCATCCTGATTACGACTACGCGTGGCAGACCGAGGACCTTGTTAAAGACGCAGCCGGAATCAGCGCCAGTGTCAACGAGATCACGGTTACGGACGCGGACGGCGCAGACTGGCTCGACAGAACGCCCCGGTTCAGCGCCGGGCAACTGCTGCGCATCGAGGCCGAATACGTGCGGGTTACGGCAGTGGATACGACCACTAACAAGATAACCGTGCGGCGCGGGGTGAATGGCTCAACTGCCGCCCTCCATGCGCTTGACACGCCGATTTACGTCTATTCGTGTGATGACGTGATCCGGCATGGCGTGGCGCGACAGGCGGGGTTGCTCTACAAACGCCAGGGCGCGTTTGACCAGCCGCAGGGAGACTTTGGCGGGATCGCTTACCCGTCCGATCTGCTGGCTGAACTTCGCGACATCCTACAGGGTTATGCCATGCCGAACGAGGCGTATTTATGAGCAATCATGGCGATTTGTTAGCGCGGATGGTAGCGTTGCAGCAGGAAGCGATAGTCGGATCGGTAGCCTACCCGCGCCGGTTTGCCAAAACACCAACGCTCCCCTACTGGTTGAACTGGCTAGGCCCGGCCACTTACGAAACTAACAGCGAGGATGAACTTGTTGAGACGCGCACGGTTACAACGCGGCTTGTCGTGGCCCATGCCACGCAGGGTTACGACGGGGAGCCGGAAGAATTACTCAACGGATACATCGAGGCGTGGATCGCAACAATAATCGACGCACCTGGTTTACAATCGACAACTTACCCAACCGAAGCGGCCTATATCATGCCCAATGCCATTCTGCCGGACAGTGATACCGGGATCGAGTATCTGCTCGATACGGTCAGTCCGTTTGTAATGGTTGGCGTCGAGTTTTCGGTCGATGTCGAGTTGGTTTATAGGAGAACAGTCGCATGACCACAGAAGTAATTGCCGCAGGGTTTACCAATGTTTACATTGGCGTTCTTGATACGGATGGTATGAGCCTGGGGTTCACTACATCCCTGAACGCCGGTGATCAGAATGGGGCTGGTATGCGCCGGTTTGAGGGTGCTAAAAATGGCCCGATCAGTGTGCCGGAACCGGATACAGTTACCCCTACCGGAGATGACGAACCGAAAGGTAACTTTACTTTTGAGAGTACCACGCTGGCAAGCGGCGTGCTGACTACTTCGATCAAGGACATGAACATTGAGGCTATGTGCATGGGCCTCGAAGTCGTTAACATGGGTATGATGCAGATCGTCGTGACCGGTCAGCCCGAAAATCCACAGCGGCGTGATATGTGCTTGATTTTACAGCGCCGATCAATCTCCCGAACAGCGGGCGAAGTTGGTGTCTCCCGTTGGTCCGGTGTCTACATCCCCAAAGCGACTATCACGCCAATGGGTGCGCCGTTCGAGGAACGAGCCGCCGCCACATACAGCTACAAGATCACGCTGAACAAGTCGGACCGCATGTTGTGGGGTGAGACGTTCGGTGTATCTGTGCATGGCACCGAGCAGGCAGCGTTCTACCAGTTCATCAGTGAATACCCGATTGTGCAGCACAGCTTCAGGGGTGATGGGGCGGAAACCGTGTTCAATCTGGCTCTCACGCCTGCCGGGACGACAAGCAACTACCTCCGCGCCTGGAAAGCAGGCGTCTATCAATCGTCTGGCGTGACAGTGAATGCCGCCGCTAAAACGGTGACATTTGCCGCCGCGCCTGCTGCCGACCAGATCGTTAACGTCGCTTATCAGTACACAACCTAGCCTGCGGATGGCAAATAACACATGACTCAAATAACGAGGGAAATCGTGCATGGTGACGTTAAGCTGACCATACGACGCGCCACCATGCGCGACGTTATTCAGCGGGAGCGCGTATACTGGCAGGTTCGGCAGGAATCCGATACCGATCCCGGCCACCACTTCGCGCATTACTTTTCTCGCGCCGTTGCACAAACTGATGTTGAAGGTGACATTGGATGGACGCCGCCGCCGTTTGACGCTATGCCGGAAGAGTTGCGGCAGTCGCTCGACCAGTGGCTCGACATCGATGTCGAGTTGGCGCAATTGTGGTTTACCGCGCTACTGCTGGCAGACACCGCGCCGCAACCGGTCGAGATGACGCCAGCGGGTAAAGACGCGGCAAAAAAATCAGAGGCGGGTTAGACCGCCGCTTTGAGATGCAGGCCGATGTCCGAGAACAGATCGCCGGAATTGTCGATGCCGATCTTGGAAACACCGCCGCCGGTACCACGCTCGATGATTTTGGCTTCAACAATCCGCCACATGTGGTTATACGGTGCTTCCAGGCACTACGCAATTTCGGGATATTACCGGAGCCGGGCGGCTTGTTGGACCAAGATCAGCAGTTGTGGGATGACATCATGACGATGTTCGCCGTGTACAACGATGTCAAGCGCCAGATCGATCCACCGGCGGAGGCCCCTGCCGGTGACATCTATACGGATATGTGGTAATGGCAAAAAAGAAAAGTGAACGCCTGAGCGAAGTTGTCCTTCGGTATGAGGTCGATTTCGAAGATACGCTCCAACGCCAGCAAGCCTATCAAGCGGCTGAAGAAGCGTCTTTGCAAGCGATCACGGCTAAGGCCAATTTATACAATTCCGCGATGCAGGATGTAGCCAACACACAATCCCGCGTCGCGTCAACCGTACAGGACACAACGCGGGATTTCAGCCGCGCCCAACAGATCATCGACAACAGCAAAAAGTCCGTTGATGAATACGGGGATGCCTACCGCCGAGCTTCGCAAGAGGTCGAATCATTTGGTGACGTTGCGACCAACATCTCGCAGGTAAGCGGGGTGTTGCGCGGTCTCGGAGCGGGCGGGGTTGCCGATGTCGCCATGCTTGGCGCTGACATTACCGACGCGGTCGAAGGCATCCGGCGCTTAGGGCCTGCTATCGGAGACGTGAGCGGCAAGGCGCTTACCGCCGTAAATGCGTTCACCGGGCTTGACCTGTCAATGGGCGAGCTTGTCGGGGCCGGGGCTGCTGTTGGTCTGGCGATTGCCGCCGTCGGGCTGGCGCTGTCACAGTTGACACGCGCAGCGGCAGAGGCGGGCGAAGAAGCGCGACGCGAAGCCGAGGCCCGCGCCAATGCGATCATTGACACGGAAGCCGCGCTCACCGATATGACGATCGACGAATATGAGACGCGACAGCAAGAGTTGCAGGACACGATCAACGAAAGCGGGAACGCCTACGAGCGGTTGCGGCAAGAGGTTTTGGATGAGGCGCAGGCGATGGTTGATGAGCGCGGCACAGGTCCACTGATCGGCGGCTTTGCCCCTGTTATGGACTCGCTTGAAGATGTTGATTATATGCTGAACCATGTGTCGATCAGCATTGACCGGAACCTTGACCCGTCGCTTGAAAGGTCAGTTAGTTCTATTGAGCAGCTTCAGGAAGGGCTTGACCAGGCGCGGGATGTGACGACAAAAGCAACCGCCAGCCTGACCGAACTCAACCTGGAATACGCGCAGTCTGACATCCTGGCGAATACACTGGCGCAGCGTGAACGCGAACTGGCGCAGGGTCGCAATGATTTGATACTGCGAACCATTCAGGATGAAATCGACCTGCAAAACGAACTGATGACCGCCAGCAGCGAACAGCTTGAGCAGCGCCGTCAGCAGCTTGAGATGGAACGCACCGCCTTGCAGAGCGGTATGGGCGGCCTCACCGGATCGGCGCAAGCGGAAGCGGCGGCGCGGTTTGCTGAGCTAGGCCGCGAATTGAACACGATCAACAACGAACTGCTGCCCGCTGTGCAGGCCCGCGAAGCGGAAGAAGCGGCGATCCGTGAAACCGCCGATGTTATGCTGCGTGCCATTGACATACAGCGTGATTACGCCGCTTTTCGTGAGCAGTTGTCGGACGTTGAAAAAGCCAACCTGACTCAACAGGAGGTGGCGGCGGCAGCCAGCGGTAAGAAGATCGACGACCTGACAGCAAAGTTTAATGAATTTGCGACAAACGCCGGGAAACAGATCACCGAAGCGGAAGCCGAGTCCCGCGCCGAACGCGCCAACGTTGACAAGCAGTACATGAAAGACACGCGCAAAGCCTACGAGGATTGGCGGCGTGAGGAACTGGAACAAGTCGAGGATTACCAGCGGGAACGCATTCGCCGGATCGAGGACCTGAACGAAAGCCTATTGCAAGCCGAAGAATCCAACGACGTGATCTCGTTTATCCGCACGCAGCGGGCCGGACAAACCGACTTGCGGCGCATGGATCAGGATGCCAGTATCGAGGCGCAGAAACGCCGTGAACAGTTCGAGGTTGAGCAAGACGAACGCGAGGACGAGTATACCGAAGAACTTGTCCAGCTTGATCGGTCGAATGAAGATAAAATCGCGGCTATTCAAAAGAGTGTCGAGGAACAGCGCCAGAAGTTACAGGAAGGCATCCTGGCTGAACGCGCCGCGCTGCAACAGCGGCTAACCGATCTGCGGGCGGCGCTTGTTGCCGAATTGACACAGCGCCAGTTAGCCTACAAAACGAGCCTGATAATGGAGTCGGAATACGCCAAGCAGCGCCGGGCCATCGAGGAACAAAAGAACGCGGCGCTGGCAAGTGCCTCGCAGAGTTCCTATAACGCGGCGCTGTCCCGACTGAGTGGGGCCAGCGGTGGCGGCAGTGCGGCAAGCATGAGCGCAGGGACACGCCTGCTTGGTACCACGTTCAACTTCTCAAATATTCAGGTCGGCAGCAATCTCAGTCGGGCGGAGTTACAGGGGTCACTGCGCGACTTCAGTACCCAACTTGTGATCAGCAAACAGAAGGCGCTAAGGGGTAAGTAACATGGCACTCGTATCCGGGTATCGATGGCGGGCGGGCACGTGGGGACCGGGAGTTGTGTTGCCCGTGACCTACGCAATTGAGAACTTCCCCCGGCAAACTGACATGGGCTATGACAAGCAGTGGATGCGCCCCGGCAACGCAGCGGATATTGTCGCGCCCGCTGCCATTACGCAGGCGCTCGATGGCTCACAGGATGATTACGGCGGCATACAGTTCACGTGGGAATTTGACTGGCTGTCGCCCGACATGGTGAGCTACCTGTTTACAACTATGTTCAGCAGCGCCTACAATGCTACCGCGACCGTGCGCACATGGAACCGGAGCACGGGGTTATGGGAACAGTACACCGCCACAGCGCTATGGCCTACCGCTGAGATGATCCGCGACCTGGATACTATCGGCGGGGGCTTCGAACAATTCCCGATCCGTTTCATCAAAGGAACAAAGATCGCATGACCCGACGACTCGCCGCGCAGATTGGTTTCATTATCGGCTTGTTTGTCGCCTGCATCATGTTCGAGGGCGGCAGGGATGGCGTGTTGTGGTTCTGGCGGGACTGGTTCCCAGGCGCGACCGCGCCCGCGTATGCGTACCTGTTTACCGCGCCCTTTGGCTGGCTGCCCTACCCCGCCAATTTTGCGCTGTTCGCCGGACTGTCTGCCATCTGCGTCATGTGGGCCTGCCAGCGGTTCGGTATTACGTGGCTGATCATCCTGACGCCGCCTGTCCTGTCCCTGCTGTGGTTGGGGCAGCTTGAGGCGCTGGTCGTGTTGGGCGCTGTATTGGCGGCGGAGGTAGGGCAGGGGGATCGTGCCGCTGTGTGGGCGGGTCCGGCGTGGCTGCTGCTGATGGCTAAACCGACAGTCGGGATCGGGCTGGCGCTGTGGCTGCTGTGGCGACTGTGGAAACAGGACGGCGCGGTAGCGGTCTGGGTTCCGGCGGTGGTTGTGATTGCCGCGCTGCTGCTGACGCTGGTACTGTGGGGGTCATGGGGTGCGGACTGGCTGCACGTAATGACTCACTTCGACGAGCCGCTCAGTCATGACAATTTCGGCGGCTGGCCTTATGGCGCGATCCTGCTGCTACTGTTGGCGCTGCCCGGCGTATCGCCCAAGAAACAACCGGCATTGATCGCCGCGTTGACATTCTTTCTGGTGCCGTATACGCGCATCTACCACCTCACGCCGCTGCTTGTTTTGGCCGGTTCACCGCTGCTGATTGGTGTAACGTGGCTGGCTACCGCGCTCGGCGTGTTCTACAAAGCCCCGCTCTATATGTTGTGGCTGCCGGGGCTGGTGCTGGCGTTCGTTCTGTGGCGCGTGAATGGAAGGGGGCAAACGTGGCGATTCCAGCGGGCGATCTAACCAAGTTACGCGGCCCAGGCATCATTGTAACCCCTCACCTCAATGTGACGCCTAAAGTGTCACTGGGCACGGCAACCGTTAGTGGGGGCACGGGAACAAGCATCGGCATTACCGGCGCGGCGCTGGTCGGTGGGTTGACAGTCGATGCGTTGCCGGTGGGCAGCATGGTCTGGGTTGGCACGGCGGCAGGCGGGCACGACGTATTTACCTCCTCAATCCGTAAGGTAGTCGCCACAGTAACAGACGTCTTATACTGTCACGGCAGCACGGGCGGCGGTGATCCTGGCGTGGCTGTGCTGGAACCTGCCACAATTACAGCGGCGCAGAATGTCACGATATTTGCCAACCTGCCGCTGTGGGCGCAGCTAAGCCGCGTCTACAACAACACGTTTTACAAGGCGTATGATGTCGCCTACACCGATCAGGGCAGTGACCCCGCGCCAGTCTGCAACATCGGCAAGTGGCGACGGTTGGAACTGACAATCGGCGGATCGGTTGACCTGACACTGACCGCGCTCACCAGCGTGACGTGGGGCGGCAAGGCCGTCGATAGTTGGGTATGGGACGCCAGGAACAGCGCCTACGCCACTATGACCGGCGTCACTGTTGTAGCCGGGGCGGGCACCAATACCGCTACATTCCGGTTCACCGCTGCCGGGTTCTATATGCTATCCTGCACGATCACCGACGACGGGGCGGGCAATCACAGCCACATTGCCTATTGTTACGTGTGGGTGGTAGACGTCACCAATTACGACGACCTGCACGGCTGGCGCATTGAGAATGACCAGCAAGACCGGACCGGGCGACGCATGACCATTGTCATGGAAGGTGACGTTGCCGAGTCGTCTGTGTTTCCCGGCGCGGCGTTTCTGTACAGCGAAACGTCCACTTACAACGGCAGCACGTTAACCGATGGATCAGTTGTGGACACCTTTGTCGGGTTCATTGATGAAGAAACCGGCATTCGTGAAATCGAAAATGGGCGCGTCCAATTTACGCTGATCAGCCCGTCCTATGTGCTCGACCAGCTGCCAATGGCATCGCAGTACATCGAGGAAACCGCCAGCCCTGCTGACTGGACGCAGGTGACAGGCGACCTCTCCAACCCGAACGGGATCGCGTGGTATGTGCTGGCGCATCACGCACCCAACATGCTTAAATTATTTGACTTTCGGGCCAGCCTGGGCGACACGCTGCGCAACCACATCTGGACGCTCAATAATTCGAGCGTGTGGGGCCAGCTCAAAGAAATCACGCCGGAACAAATCAATATTGGCTGCGCCAGCGAAGGCGCGTTATTTATTCGAGATGATCCGCTGATTGAGGATGACACCTACCGGGCCGCGCTTGACGTGGCGATGACGTGGCTTGTGGGCGATCTGCGCGGCGACGATCCGCTCGAATACCGGAAGCGCTACCGACTCAAGGTTGGGCAGGTGGACGCTTACGCCTTCGCCTACAACGGATCGAACACGATCCCGCTTCGCGCCACCGCGCCCTGGATATTCCAGGTCGAGGGTACCGACAAGCGCGTCTATAACGGCCTTGTCACGCCATACACTACGGTGGGGGCGGACATTGCGCGGATGGCGGGCAACCTGTTCGCCCGCCTGAACAGCCCCTATCAGGACATCGCCCTGCACGCCATGCGCAACTTTGACACGGCAGACCCGGCGCGTATGATCTGGCATAAACTCACGCTGGATGCCGCGTATGATCCACGCGGTACAGGCTGGACAGAACAGCGCGTGTTACCGCGCAGTGTTTCCCGGCGCTGGCAGCAGGTCAACGGTGAGTGGCTCAAAACGGTAGATGTTACCGTTGAGGTCGAGACGGAGGGCAAGCCGGGGATATTTCGCCCGGTGGAATACAATCAGGATGGAGCATGGAACCCAATTTTTGACTGGCTCGATCAGGGCGACATCGTTGTGACCGAACCCGATCCGCCCGCGCCTGAGAGTGGCCCGCTGTACCTGCTGGCTGCCGCTTACGGCGCAGCACAAATCGCCCGCGCCTATGACGGGGGTGGCTTCGAGGGCGAGACTCCCGTGTGGGAGAGCATCAGTACGGGACTCAGCGGCGCTATGCGCTGGATGACTTCCGATCCGTTTGAACCGAAACGATATTATGCATGTGGCACGGCTGGCCTGTTTGTGTGCGAGGACATCACGGCTACAACGCCGCTGTGGGTGCAGATACTCGACACAAGTCGCTTGCCCTCGGAAACAGCCGCGCTTGGGTATCATCATGTCGTGACGACTCCACACCGGCAGGGCTGGATTGGGCTGTGCAACGGCTACGACTATGTTGATCTTTCTCTCGACGGCGGCAACACGTGGCAGACGACATTCGGCGTCAATCCGATTGCCCTCACCGATTACCTGTGCAACTTACAAGTGTCGCCATTTTCTACCGAGTCAGACAACACGGTTTGGTTCCGGCGCGCGCGCGATCTGTTTCGTTCGACAGATTGGGGCCTGACCTGGACGGTGGGTGCTACTCAGGCCCAGATGGGCTTTACCGAGAACGGCGTGGGCATGGTGACTGTGCCGCTGTTCCGTCCTGATGGCACGATCAACCCCCCTGACGCGAATCAGCGGTTGTATGTTGTGTCCGGCTTGCGAACCATCTTTCCCGACAAGGGTGCCAACCTTGCGCTTTCGACGGCGCGGGGTGTGGTGGGTAGCTGGTCACAGTTACTCGCCCCAACCGGGTTGGGTGATTGGGGAGCGTGGCCGTCACCGGCGATCCGGTCACTGGTGACTTCGACGCAGAACGGTACGCATATCGGAATTGTGTTACGCCAAACGGCGGGCACATCATGGTTGACGCGGTTTGCCTACAGCACAAACAGCGGTGTAACGTGGACACTGAGCGCCAATCAACCGGCTTATCCAGCCGCCATCAACACTACCGTCGGCATGAACGGCTGGCCCTACGATGACAACATTTTTGTCACATGGTGGGCAACGTCGACATCAGGTCTCAGCGGCGGATTATACCTGACGTATGACAAGGGCGCGTCAGCGTGGCAAAACGCTATCGGCAACTTAATCACCGGCGGGATATTTACCAACAGCCGGATCGCCTACGCTGAATTGCTAACGGCAGGTGCGCAATGACAGACATGATCCCGGTGGACGTACTTGACGAACTGGCAGACCTGGAAGCGGCGCATATCGCGGCGTCGGCATGGTCGGAGGTACAAACGGCCCGACTCGGCGCGACTGTCAACAATCAACAGATAGTGCGCGTGCCGGAAACAGCGCGGCAGTATCCCAATCAGTGTTATTACACGTCGCTGGAAAACGACCGGATCGGGCGGGTGATCAATACCGTGACACCCTACCGCTACGGGCTGCACATCAAGATCGGCTATCCGCCGGGCGACCGAACACGCCTGCACGTGATGGCGTTGGCGTCTGACCCAAGCGAGAATCTGAGTGTTGACGAGGTAGGCACGGTGCCCCACGCTATGCAGCATAGTCTGCGGGCGGCGGGCCTGTTTCGCCACTGGCAGGGCAAGGTGGGCGAGGACGTGCTGTTGCTCGACGCCCGACAGATGTGGAATAGCAATATCCAGCCCTGGGCCGGGATGACGGTATACCTTACACCCGGCTGGATTACGTTGGGCAGTCTGATGCAATACTTCTCTGGCGAAGAATATGATATGACCGCCTACCAGCCGGGGGGCACGGGCTACGAGGGCCGGTTTGTGCTGCTGGAACTGGACCGCGATCTGACCGTGATCGCAACCGGCGGCCCAGTGTTTTATTATGGCAGCGGCCATTTGCCCTATGTCGATTACTTGCCTGCACCCAATGGCAACCGCTATCAGTTAGGATATGTAGCGCTCGCATCCACACAGGACACCCTGACATGGTTCAACGTGTGGACGGGGATGCAGCAGGCGGCAATGGCGGACATGGCCCGTCAGCGGCAGGAAATTGATCTCGAACTGGACGAACTGCGCACGGCATTAGCTGTGCATACGAGGTATTGAGACATGGCAATTACACTAAGCGACAACGCTACACCGGGCGTAGGCAATACTTACGACCAGACCGGCGACTCGCAGGGCACCGCTAACGTCAAACGTTTTGACGAGGGGCTGGCGCTGGCGGCAGCGGTTGAGATTACGGACGGCGACGCGCACGATTACAATATCGCAGCACGGGGCCGCGAATGTACGATCATCATTGACAACAATCTTGATGTAGCGTTGGATGTGGATATTTTTATGCAGCCCGTGTCAGCACTGGAACAATCCACGACGATCTACAGCGCCGATGACGTGGTGGCAGACACAACCGGTCTGCTGACACTCAGCCCTTACGCGGGCGGTACCGGTGGCACAACCGATCATCTGCAAGTCGCAGCGCTGGCAAGCCCGGCGTATCGGTTCATCGTGCGCATTCAGGGCGCGAGTGCTGCCTCATCCGGCACCATCAATATTTACGCGGCGTGTTCGTAAAGGGCTAGCATGGCTGACTTTTACACCAGACACTACCGCTCAGGTACAACTACTGAGCGAGCAGCATACGGAGTCACGCTTGCCAACGTTGCCGCTGACATTGGCCGCTTGTGGTGGGATACAACGCTGTCCGCGCTCTACTATTGGACTGGCGCTGCATGGACGGCGGTAAGCGGCGGTGGTAGTTCGTATTACCAGACTGTAAAAGAGGCCGGTGTCGCGGAGACGCAGCGGGCCGCGATCAACTTTGTGGATGGTACGGGTATCGACATCACAGCTACAGACGACGCGGGCAATGATGAAACAGACGTGCAGGCCGATCTCAACGTGCCGGGACTGACTGCCGAAGCGACCGCCGATGATACCGACCTGGTTATCATTTACGACGACAGCGCTACAGCAGTTCGCAAAATGACCCGCGCCAATTTTCTGGCGGGCAGCGGCGGTGGCAGCGTCGCCTTTGCGTGTAACGGTCGCCTGACGCTTACCACCGGTGTGCCGGTCACAACTACCAACGTCGCGGGCGCGGGAACGCTCTATTTCACGCCATATCGCGGTAACATCGTCACCCTATACGGTGGCACGGCGTGGGAGGAGCACACGCTTACCGAGATTAGTTTGACGCTGTCAACCCTGACCGCGTCAACAATGTACGACATTTTTATCTATGACAACGCGGGCACGCTGACACTGGACGCAGTAGCATGGACAAACACCACGACTCGCGCCACTGCTTTGGCAACACAAGACGGGCATTACGTGAAGTCGGGATCGGCAACGCATCTCTACATCGGCACAATTTACGTAGATGCCTCAAAACAATGTAATGAGGTGTTGATCGGAACGCCAGCAAAACTGCACGTATCAAACCATTACAACCGCGAATCGAGACCGTTTCGCATTGTCGATACCACCGCCACGTGGATATACAACACGGCAACGTGGCGCGCACGAAATGGCACGGCCAACAATCAGTTGCAAGTAGTACGCGGGTTAGACATTGATCCCGTAAAAATGACATTTTTAGCTGCTGGATATTCGACAAACGGAACGGCGTTTAATGGATACATGAATATCGGGGTCGATTGGACAAGTGGCCTTCCGTCTGGCGCGAATTCGATAGCGCACCCAATTACAATTGCAGTTGTTTCAGTGTCGATCATGGCCGAGGTCGAGTATGAGGGTTTCCCCGGCACAGGGTATCACACACTGACATTACTGGAACGGGGATATGGCACAGCGTCAAACTTAACGTGGATTGGGCAACCCGCGAGTGGTGAAGCGGGATATTATGCGCTTGGCGCAGTTGGGGAGGCGTGGGCATGACGTTATCGCAAGCAGATATACAGGCAATCAGTGCTAATTTGGCATCTCGACTAGACACTGCCGGTATCGCCTACACAACCCTGCGGATTTTGCCGCCTGGTACACCGGTCGCGCCGGAGTGGGATTATGTGTTTGACACGCAGTATACCGGCTGGCGCATCAGCATCGACGGTACGCTGACTGCTGGACAGCAGGCGGCAATTGCGGCGGCGGCGCTCAATCTCGAGGTTAAGGACTATCTGGCAGAGGTTCTGGCAGAGGTTCTGGCATCATTCGCCGCGCTGCCCAAGTTGATGCGCACCGGAACGTATGAAGAAATCGAGGCGTATTACGCCAGCGTACCGCACGCCACAGACGCGGCATGGAAAGCCCGACAGGAAACCTTTCTGCTGTTCCTTGTGCGCGGCTGGGTTATCAATCGGGACTGGGATCGGGCGCAATACCGCGCCGCACAACTCCGTGAGGATGCAGGGTGATCAGCATCCTCAAATAGGGAAACATCGCCAAAGGGCAGAGGGAAAAGAGAATTATGGAGATACTACTCGTTACTGTTGTTCTGGTCGTTGTTGTTATCCTGGCAATTGCGTTAGTTGCATTCGCTGTGATGTTTTGGCGCATGGCGAACGATCTGATCTCTGCGCAGAATACGCAGCACCAACAGCAGGTGGATGCGGATAAGCAAACAGCACAAGCGCTGTTTGAGATGGGACTGTACGTCAAGGAATCGGTGGCAGCGTTTGCTAATTTGCAAGCAATTCTATCGTCGATCCATCGAGATATTAGTGAATTATCGGGCGATGCGTCCCGTAATCAAGTGTCACTTGAAAATCGTTTGGAGATCATCCATGACAAACAATCGGCGCTGTTGGATTTGATTGGCGAGATGTACCAACAAATCAACGGCGACAACGAACACATGCGCCACCTACTTGATACACTGGCAACCGAGGTCCGTAACTGGATTGGCACTCGACTTGATTCGCGGGATAAAGCTGAGTAAAATGAATTCACTCCCGCATCGTGTGGGCTGCATCGGCGGCGGCTTTCCCTCTGTCCCCGGTGTGGCCCACACGGCGCGGGAGTTTCGCACCGTACACATTCGAATGTGATAGGGAGGCTTTACCATGTGGGAAAGTGTTGCAGTATTTTTAGAAAAGGCGATCGGGTTGCTGACCAGTCAGCGCACGATTACTACCGCGATTGGCGTGATTGTGATCGTTGTAGTTGCTCAGCAAGCGTTCGCCCTGATCGGCGGGTTCGAACCCTGGCAGGATGTTGACGAAGCCGGACTCGAACAGCAGATCGCCACCGTACTTGGTGCGATTGCGACTGTGCTGATCGCCTTGCAGAAGATCGTCGATCTGGTCAAAACACTGGTGATTAGTGTTGAGACTGCGCCGCCTTCGCTCAAATCCGACTGGAAAAACCGCGCCGTGAATGCTGTACTACTCGACGCAACGCACGATCGGTAATTCCGCAATATGTGGAAAGCGCCCCGGCTTCGGTTGGGGCGCTACGTAAACCTAGCCAGGGCAGGGGAGTCAGCAGCATGACACGTGAGAGAATTGCAAACGCCGGGTTGTTGCTTCTGCTTGCGGTGACGCTTGTCGGGTTCATGATCGCCACCATTCGCGGCTTCTCCCCTGACAACCAAACGCCAACCGCCGCCGCCACACCTACGCCGACCGCGACCGCGCTGAGCAGTCCGACACCGGAGGCGTGGCAGTGGTGCCGCGTGACCGCGCCTCTGCGCGTCCGCAACGGTTACTCGCTACAGGCGGACGTGTTGCGCGTGCTGGCGGTCGACGACGTGGTAGCCATTGACGCCAATGTGCGCCCAGTTGTGACGGATGGGTTCCGGTGGTTCCCGCTAGTCGCGGGCGGGTGGGTGGCTGAGGGGTGGATGGTGTGCGGGTAGGGACGCAAAAAGGCCCCGGTGTGGGGCCTTCGGTAGGGCGGGGCGCTCAGCGGCGGTCTTCAATCATTGGCGTCATTTCCAGCCAATAATCACGAACGCTATCTGGTCTCTTTGTGCCGTATCGTTTATTGAGCAGATTTTCTTGTGTTTCGTGTTCCATAATGTGGTCTGCTGTTTTGAGTGCGTGCCACTTAGCGCGTGGTATCCATGCCTCAATTCTGCCGCTGCCATCACAGGTATTACAACAGTACAAGTCAACAGCACCGTTACCGAAACATTCAGGACAGAGTATACGGGTGCGGATGCACACGCGATACATATGAGTACGCTTAACTTCAAGCACGGGATATTTGTCTTCTGGTATTCTACATCTGATATGAAGTTCACTCACGTTCTTTATCCTTTTGTTTGCTCAGCGGCGGCGGCGTCCCCAGTACGCCTCGGCTGAGGCGCGGTCGATGCGGTATTCGCGGCCCGGCTTCGTTGCGACGATACGCCGCTCCCGGCACGCTTTGGTGACGGTGGCGATGGCCTTGCCGTACATCGTGGCGCATTCGGCAACCGTGAGCTTCTCGGCCAGTTCGTTCTTGGCTTTCTGTACCGCGTCGATAAACGCTGCGCCAAATGCCAATGTCTGGCAATATGCGTGGTTGATGTCAACGTCGATGTTGCCCCAGCCGGGAACATACTCGACGTTCCAGCCCTCGCTAATCAGGATTTTAACGGCGCGCTCGGTGACTGCGGGCGCCTCATCGGTCATAGTATCGTCGATACGGTATACGTTACTCATTGTGTCGCTCCTTCGCCCGTGTGGGCATTCGTTGGGTGCCTCGTGCCCCCACCGCTACCCGCTGTTGCCAGTGAGCAGGGGTGGGGCCGCGTGTGCGGCCCGGTGGGTGGTTAGTTGCTCATGCTTTCGGCAACTTCGGCGGCGATTGTAGCCGCGTTCTTTTCAACAAAGTCGAGGAAGGCCATCAGCGCATTGACTTCACCGAGATTTTCTTCTACGAATTTCGCGGTAGCTTCGGTGCCAATTTCTGCAACCATTTTGTCGATAATCATTCCGCGAATTTTGATTCCGTTTTCTGTCAGTTTGTGTGTTTTGTTAGCCATTGTCCCGCTCCTGTGTGTTTGTTCCTGTCTATGATTACATTATAGTAGTTTTCGTGCTACTTGTCAAGTAGTTCTGCGCTACCTAAACTAAACCTTAACTATCTCAACTATATGTCAACCAAAGGAGTCACCATGTCCTACCGCCGCTCACCCATCGGTCTCCACCTGACCACGCGCTTCCCTGGCGACGACCTCAATCAGCCCGCCGGTCACGGCGTGTACCACTGGTTAGCCGCGCTGCAACCGGCGTGCATCGTGGTCAACAACAACGCAGAGATAGCGGCGCGGCTGGCGCGTGAGTATCCGCAGATGACGGTCGTGTACAGGATTCACGAACGCTTCGACGGTGCGGCCACCGACGACGATTCGCACCGTCACGAAACCGCCGCGCAGACGGTGGCGCGCATGAAAGCGAAGGCGACGGCGTATGGGATACCGCTGGATGCCAACGTGTGGTTTGCGTTCAATAACGAGCCGACTTATACCAACGAGGCCGCGCCTTACGATGACTTGCAGCTAGTCGTCAACCATGCCATCGGTGTATACCATCTGGCAGCGGCGGCGGGGATGCACGTTGCAGGCCCCCATTTTGGCGTAACGCATCCTGACACCAATGACCAGCGCACAATGGGTATTCTGGCCCCGATGTTTGCGGCGGCAATTGAATGTGGCGCGTTGGTTGGCCTCCATCTATACAGCCCTGGCCCGACAATGCCGCGCACGATACCGACACCGAACGGAGACTGGATTATCAATGAGACATGGTGGTCGCGCATCCCGGCGGCTATCATCGATCGGTATCCTGGCATCAGGTTTGTGTTATCTGAAATAGGCGACGAAAACATTGCCAACGTGCCCGGCAGCGGTACGTACAAACAACTAGGTATCGATGGCGCTACCTATGCCAAGCGCCTCACGGAATGGCTATGGGATATGGTGCTTGCGCCAATGGCTGATAATATTGTTGGTTGCTGCCTGTACTGTTTCGACGAAGATGGAGACCCGACGACAAGCCGCTGGAACGCCTGGGATATTAGAGGCAGCGACGGCGTGCGCGATACGCTGGCGGCGTGGGTACCCGTGCGCGGGGCGGGGGAGTTGCCGGTGCCAGCGGGTGAGCCGGAACCGGTGCCGGAACCGGAACCGCCCGCGCCTGTTCCGGTGTGGCATGGTTGGGCGCGGGCATTGGCGGCTTGGTTGCGGCGGGCTGCGGATTGGTTGGAAAAACTAGCTACCAGTTATCCCAACCGTTTCGCTTAAAAACCTTTTCTATTTCAAAATCAGCGCCAACAGCCTCGATTTCTGATGTGACTGGAATATACAGGATGTTATCTTGTGGTTTGTGTTTGTGTTTGTCGAAGTCGTTAGCAAACATTAATCCCGGAATTGATGTCTCCCAGTACCATGCCGGATAGTCGCCATACAATCGACGCACTACTGACACCTCGGTTTGCGGTGTAATCACGTTGGCATCTATTGCATCCCGTAAGGCGTCAATTAAATCCTGTACCGTATTAATTGATGTATCTACTGACATCTTACCCTTTTCATTTCACTAACCCGCGCCTATGTGGTGGCAACGGGCGGCGTTAAGGCTGGCCGCGTGGTTCAGGTGGTGCGCGGCGTGGTTGGAGCGGGTGGCAGGCTAATCTATCAGCCCGGCAGATTTTTGATAATCGGTATAAGATACACCTCGCAAAACCAGACTGATGGAGTTTCTGCTCACACTGTAACGTGCGCTTATTTCACAAAGAGACATGCCATTTTCTGAAAGCCTGTGTATGTTTTTAATATCTTCTGGTCTAAGTTTGCTTTGTGGCTTATCAAATTCAGTTGGTAACGCGGCTATTGCGTTAGTCCGTATTGGCTGTAGCCTAAGATTACACGGGCGCATATCGTCACTACTGCCAATAAAAACGACCTCCATGTCGTCCGGGATTTTCCCGACGAACACTGTGTAAACAAGACGGTTGATTCCAATCTGCTTTTGTCCCCCGTCTTTGCATAATGTATGCGCCCACTTATTTGTTGGATTAGACGGTTTTAGTAAACGGCCTTTAAGTCTGTGACCATTAGCCGAAAGACGATCAAGTGATTTGACACGCCCAATATTGGATATAATGTATATACCCTCATAGTCGGGAATTGGTCGCCATACCTCGCCCGATATATACCCCTTGCGGCTTTTGAAGTTGCCCACATTTGACTCCCCTCACTCAACTATGCCACACTATCGTTACATACTCGCCAAGCCTCTACCCTACCGGGCACGCTCAAATGTGGCGGGTTTTGCTCACCTACCATGTGTAGGCAGAGCAACGGTTGCGCTGTTTGCGCCGCCAGCAGGCCCCCGCAAACGCGGGGGCTTTTGCTTTTGTGGCGTCTGGCTAGCGCGGAATTTCGATCCAGCGCTTAACCGTATGCCTGCCCAGGTCGCGGGGCAGGCCGAAGCTGCCTGCCGGATGCGAACCGACACAAGTGCCGACTTCGGAGAACAGCGTTGTAGTATCGGTGTTGTTCTCGATTTCCTCAACCCACACACGCAGCGGGTTTTTGTGCGGACACTTTGCCAACTCACTACGATATACACCTACGAGATATTTAAACATTTGCTTCTCTCCTTATATATGCTACACTCACTCTTGGCGAAAGTCGGCCCCGTGCCGTGCGCTCGGTAACCGAGCCTAGCCGCATCTGCCCCCGCGTTGTGCGCGGGCAGATGCTTTTGTGGCGTCTGGTTAGGGTCCGTCGTAGAGATAAGATCGCAAGGGGTCGAGCAGGTTGTTTGCTTCTTTTCGGATGCGCTTGGCGTTATCCTGAGGCTCTGCGTCACCCATACGTGAAGCGGCGCTATCGGCCATGTAAACCGCCGCCTCAAAGTATTGAGCCGCGCCAATAGGATCGCCATTGCGTTGAGCTTGATACCCCAGACCGATTAACCAGTTCGCTAACCACATCATTCGCTTAAATTGTTCCATTTGCATTCCTCATTCAACTATACTGCGCCACTCTAGATCGTTGGAGCGTTCGGCGGGTTTTGGGTTTCCTCCGCCGCCACTAGATATGCCACATGGCCGCGCCGCCGCAGTTCGTCAGCCAGTTGCTCGGACGTGAAAGCTTCAATCGCTGGCGTTACGTGGTGCCATGTGCCGGCATCATCGGTGCCGAAAACCGTATCGCGCACGTACTTCTCGATTGCGATGTCGGTTGCTGTTGGCTGGTTTAACCAGCGCCAAAAACGCCTGAATATCGCCACGTCAATCCTCCATGTCGCTTTCAGGACCGCCGCCAACATCCAGGGCGGTCGGCGTATACGTAGCGCTGTCAGTAGCGACCATCTCAATATACGACCGCATTTGTTCTACCAGCGCCTCCAATTCACGGGCACTATCCAGCAGCACTCGCCTGATCTGCTCGTCACCGACTTGCGCGGCGGCGTCCGCCTCTGCTACCAATGCGGCACGGAACATGACACCCGCTGCGCTGCGGTTGTAGGCACGGCGATAGATGTGTCCCTGCTCGGTCAGGAGCATGGCCAGATCGTGCAATCGCTTAGGTACGGTCATCGTCGCTCCCGTTTCGCACCTTGTACAACAAATCCTCGGCCAGCGCAATCGCCGCTGTCAGCGCCTCACGCAGCGGTTCCACCAGCGCCGCGTCCGCTTCGGTTGCGCGAATGTCCAGAATGTCGATCACGTCTTGGATACTGTTGCGCACATCCTGTATCTCGTAATCGGTAATGCGGCCATCGTCGTCGGCATCGTACCGCGCCCAATCGCTGTCACTGCCGGGTGGCATGTTGTAGTACGAATCACGAATGGTCATTGTTTAGACTCGCTTTCACTGGTATCAGGGGCAATCGCTCTTGCCGCAATATCACCGCAAAGATTCATCACAACACTGTAACCGCCATTGCCAACCGACAATTCCGACAATTCGGCAATGTCGCACAGCGCACCAATCAGGCGCGAACGCTCTTTGCGTAACCAGTCGATTTCGTTCAAAAGCGTTTGCACATCATCGATACCAATAAAGGTACCGTTTTCGACAGACTCACGAAACCTATTGTAATCTCTGATACTTAGCTTCATCATTCACTCTCGCTTTCGTTAGCAGCGGACTGAGTAGGCGCGGGCATAAACTGACACTGGACGCGGAACAGCGTATCGTCGCCATCAGTCATCACTGCCAGCGGTTCCCCGGTTTCATCGTCCGCATTCAGGTAAATTCCAACCGTTACCGCGCCAGTGTCATACACATCGACATGAACAACCCCAAGCGGCGTGCGAATTTGCACACCGTCGCGGTGCATAAAGCAGTCCGGCGTGATCCTAACATCCACTACTGCAATCTGTGATTTAGCCATCATTCACTCTCGCTTTCGTTGGCGGCAACAAACTCGTTACCAGCCTCGTTACCTAAAATTCTACCAATCACCGCGCCGCAGCGCTCGTGAATAGCATCCATTACAATGCGGCAGGTTTCCTGTGTCGGGTACGGGCCATAGTACCGCCCGTTCCATAACAGCCACCATTTGCCGCCAGCCTTTGTGTAAGATGCACCGTTGAACATCCCGTGTGTGTATTCGTTCATCATTCACCCCTTCAGGTACTCGTTTATGCGATGCGTGACCCAATATCGAATATCGTCAAAAACAAAGTCTTCTTGATCAGCATGATTATCATTGTCAAACCAACCAACAGAAATGTTGAGGCACTGATACTGTTGACTGGACCAGAA
The DNA here is from genome assembly GCA_964628765.1 of uncultured Candidatus Bathyarchaeia archaeon. GTDB lineage: Archaea > Thermoproteota > Bathyarchaeia > TCS64 > TCS64 > RBG-16-57-9. Next base: position 50,140 of record CAZVMT010000001.1, read on the forward strand.
CTCTATTGGTGATGGCAGGCCGCTGTCGTAAACTGACGTTTGCTTGCTATCGTAAATGGTAACGGCAAACGCGGGATTATCCTTATCCCGACTATCCCAAAAGTGATAGAGGCGGGTTACCTTTTTCGACTCTTTGGCGGCCAAAGGCACTCCGCCACCGAAACGACCAACAAAGTCGCACGGTCGAACGTAAAAGTGGCCAATTAGATATTTTGACGGTCCCGCTTGTTTGGTTTGCTGGTACGATCCCATCACTCACCCCTTTCAGGTGTTTATTGCATTTTTTGAATGCTTGTTTCTTATCCAACACGTTATAGGTAACATATTATGAAAGTGATACGAATTATCTTACATAGGTTTTGCCGGATACGATGTTGTTTATGCAGGTAGGTGTAACTTCATACTCGCGTGCCAATTCCGCTTGGGTCACTTGAGGGTTTTGGATTCGGTTGCGAATATCATCAGCCTGTTCCCAAGACAATTTTGCCGCGTAGTTGTCAGCCCCCCGCTGTCTCCGAAACTGCATATTCTGTTTACGAGTAAACAATCGCAAGTTCTCTGGTCGGTTATCATCACGCACTTTGTTGATGTGATCGATTTCCATTGGCGGTGCAATTTCGCCAATGAACGTCATGTATACCAGTTGATGAGCATAAAAATGCTGCCTCTCACCACCCCGGCAAAGGTTGTAACCGTGATATCCGTTGATGTTTGACGGCTTGAGAATACGTTCTTTCAGGTGGCGACCTACTGAGCTAACCCGCGTCAATGCTTTAACGCGCCCGGTGTTGGACACCTGATAGATACCCTCATAACCAGGCACGTCGCGCCATTCTTCCTGTAGCTCCTGGTATCGTTTTTCGTTCATTGGTTAGTCCTCCGCCAACTCGAACCCCAACACCCACACCTCGACGCCGGAGGCAAAGCTACCCGCGCCGTGAATTTCGTCCCACGTCATAGCGAATTCTTCAACTGGTGTAACCGGGTTACACCATGTTTCCCCGCTTGGACCATGCGAAATTACATCATACCCGGTAAACCCCTCCGACACCGCACCCGCTTCGGTGATAGCATTCACTGGTTCACGCTTGATGCTGGTGAGTTTGAAGCGCGCGACCGCCTTTTGCCCGCGCCCTGGTTGCACCGCGTAGGTGTTGCCAACGCGCCACTTGACCCCATTGTTTGAGTAAAAGTGGACGGCGCGTATCACTGGGCTATCTACGAATACGCCAAAGTTATTATACGATGACATCTCGGCCCACTCGGTTTGTTTAACCGGGCGGCGCGTTTCCGACTTGGTACCATTGAGTACCCACTGATATGTTTTTGCGAATTGCATTAGCTTCCTCCCTGCTCTGACAGGTCAAGATTTTTATTATGCAGCACAACCGACCACACCGCGCCGCCGATTGTCTTGGCAGCAAACTGCCCGACCATGATCGGTACCAACAATGGCAACCCAAACGCCAGCGCCGGAAACACGACGCTGTCTACTGCTGCGCTGGCGATGTTCGATCCGTTGATCTTCACTAATCGCGCACGGCTGCCCATCGCGGCGTACACAACAGTATCGACCACCCCCGCCGCCGCAAACGCTGCGAACGAAGCGACAGCAATCGACGCTGCATTCCAATTAAGCGCCGCCGACAGGATCGACCCGGCACCGATCAACAGCGCCATATTGCGCCACAGGTCTCGCCCGCTCCACTGCTCATGCAGTCGGTCACGGGCAGTCAGGTCGAGGCCGATGAACAGCAGCGCGTTGATCACGCTCATGCCCGGACCGAATGCAGCGGTGGTCAAATTCGCGGCAACGATGGCCGCCAGATACATCACAATCAAGTACATAGGAATCCTCCCATAGCGGGGTGAAATTGAGATAACCACCCCGTCCACGTGTGCACAACGCCAGGCTCATAAATTTCATTGGTACCATCGATGCTATCAGCGCCAATCAGGTGAAAATGGTTAGCCCGCTTTCGACTGTTGACGCGCCCGATGTGCACCCATTTCTCGCGCCGCTTAGCATCAACAATCAACCGGTCAGCGTCGGGTGACATTTTCCACTCGGTAGACCCGCCGATAAAAAGCGCTGCAATCTGCGGCCAGGGTACATCATCCGGTGTCATACCATCCTGAGCAGCCAATCCGACAGGGTACCCGTACCCGGTAATTGCCGGATACCAAAACGGGAATTCCGTCAACGTAGCTGCTGCATCGCCAACAACATCAGGCGCCAGGACAAACACGCACTTACTCCGCCAAGGCTGAAAATCACACAACATGCGAATGAAATCCGCGTCGCTGTAATGCGCATTAAAGCGATTGTTGTCGGCTGCCCACACATTGGTAATCTGCACATCGCGCAATTGACCGGCCCGACTTTTTAATGACGGCGTAACTAATCGCCCCCAGACATCAGGTCTGTTTATTAGCGCGTCTGTAATGTGCTGATTAGCGATGTTGGCAAGGCGAAACATTACACTGTCCCTTTGTTGGACTCGTCCTCGACACCCGTGACGCGGATGTCGTCGGCAGCGGTGGAATACGGCCACCATGCCGCGATGTCGGCGCACACTACGGCGATAGCATCCTGCTCACTGGTAGCCCACACCCGCCATATGGTGCCCGGTGTCTGCGCGGCGGTGTCGAGGCCGTAAAACTCGGTGACGGTGTAGAGCTTCTTAGTCATTGGCGGCGTCCTGTTCTGGCTGCGCTTCGAGTGCAGTGCGAGCGGTTTTCAGTAGTACGAAAAAACTCCGCCCGGCATAAATAATTGCGTCATGGAGCCGTTGCGGTTCTGGGTAGTTCGCAATTTCTTCCAGCGCCGTCCGGTACCGTGCTGCCTCCGCCCGCAAATGCCCGATCTCGACATTCTGCACCTCATATGCGGTATTAAAGTCGGCGACTTGCTGGTTAAGTGCCGCTCGGTAGCGCCTGGCTTCCGTCTCGGCGCGTTCGGCGCGGGCATGCGCGGTGTTGCGCTCGGTAGTTACCAGTTTTGCCAATGACATCCAGTCATCAGCGACAGTGAACGCTTCCAGTGTCTCGGCGGACATATCGTCACACGTCTCCTGTAGGCTTTCGGTCTGCGTGCGGTATTCCTGCCGCCATTCCTCAACTTCGGCCACCTGCCGGGTCAACTCTGCCACCTGCTCCGCCAGCGCGTCATACGCCGCCAGCAACTCTGTCGCCTCATGGCTGCGCAGCCCGGACGCGGCCCGCTGGTGTAACTGTTCGAGTCTAATGTCATTCATCAGTCCCTCACTCCTTGTTAAGCAAAGCGCCCCGCTGGTGATTGTGTGATGTCTAGGCACACGAGTCCGGCGGAGCGCTATGGTCACAATCATACCTCGTTTATCGTGCCTAGACAATATCAATATACACCACATGGCGCATATTGTCAAACAAGCCGTGATAGTGTACACTGGTTTCAATATAACACACTAGGAGAATTCGACGTGACCGACATCACCCTACCCCGCACGGTACCAATCGATCCACAGGTGCCGCCTGAATTCCAGCAGCAATACATTACCGTCACTGTGGCAGCGAAGGCCGCCGGTGTGTACAGGTCAACAATCAAGCGCCACCTGGGCAACGGCACACTCAGAGGCAAGAAAATGGCGACTCATTTATGGTACGTGAGTCGCACCAGTAATGAAGGCGAATCGCCGCCCGGCCTCGATTGGTGGACGCCAGGAACATCAGGCAATCCAAACTGGATCAAAGAATAGTACCAAGGTACCACGCCGCTCTCTTGACATTGTGGGCTAAAAAGCCTATGATGTAAGTATGAAGTGAGCGGAGCAATAGGAACTCACGAGAACCTTAACAACTGCACACAAGCATCCGCCACCGCCACAAAAACGCGCACCCAGGCCGGGCTACCGGCAAACAACACAGCGCGAACGGCACCGGCGACAAATGCCAGCGCAGCACATAAAAGGCAAAGCAACCATCCACCGTAGTGAGAGCAGGACGGGGGAAAGCTGATGAGTATCCCGGCGAGGGATTACATGGAGATGTACATACATCGGCAAGGGGCATCAGGGCTTCGGCGCTGATGTTCCCACTGTACCCCAAAACAGGCGACCGGTGGAGAGATGGGACAAGCCTACCAATTCCGCAATATGCGGAAACCTGATCGGGAGAACCGAGGCGCTGGAAACAGCGACCGGGACCGGCAGACAGTAACGAATATTACGGGGACCGCAGCGGGCGATTTTTCTTCGAGGACTTGTCGCGGGGGCGCAACTCCCCCACCCCGTACAAGGATAGGCACTAAATACATCTGGGCTTTTCGCTGAAGGCGATCCCCCACATGATAATTACTGCCTCTCCGTACATGCATCGGCGGGCGTTTACCTATCGATTGATACTCGTCCGGATTCCCCACCGATGCAGACTGGCACCGCGCTACCCTGACGCGGTGCCTTTTCATTTATAGAGGAGGCGAAATGACAACAATGGAATTTGCTATTATCCTGTTTGGTATCGGCGGCTTTTTGTTCACCACCGTCTACTCAAACCACAACGAGCGGCTGGCGCAGCAGTATATAAGGGAGCACCGCACATACAAAGGCCGTCCGCTCGACAACGACCTGATCGACATGTTGTGCGCCCAGGACGACGCCGACCGCGCCGACCGCGCCGCAATTGCGGAAATTTACGGAGCGTGGTAATGTACCTGAAACAACGTGAGGATCAGCGGCTCACCGAAGGCGCGGCGCTCGATCTGCTGCGTACCGTGCGGCGCTATTGTTGGCACGCCGACATTTATTTAGCGGAGCGCACCGACGGCAAGCCTGCCAGTGAGTGGAGATTTTACGTAGCGCACAACAGCGCGTCACCGAAGT
>CAZVMT010000002.1:0-42327 GCA_964628765.1 uncultured Candidatus Bathyarchaeia archaeon
TTACCTCCAATGTTCTTCTCCAATCTGGCAAACGACACTCAATAGGTATATCAAAAGATTCGGGTATAATGGGATTATAAGTCCAATCTAAACCTAAAATACATCCTAAACTGCCACCCATTAAGTCCATATAACAATAAGGACAACCATTACAACTTTTTATTCTCGTTCCATTTAAATTTTTTATTATCATTATCATTATTTCCTTTTAACTAAATAAAATATAAATTGATAATTGCGGGGCAGGGATTTCAACCTGCCCGTTGGAGTGTAAAAATGAAAAAATTAATTAGCCTTTGCCTTGCCTCTGGGGATTGCGTTATTAATCGAGCCTCCAGGCTTGCCCTCTTCAACTATTTCCTCATCATCTAATAAGCCGGTACTACCTTCCTTTAGTTCTAATTTGCCGCCGCCTGCTATGTGCCGCGCTATTGCTAAATTCTCGGCTCTGGTCGGTTCGGCTTTAGTGGCTTTGAGTTTTTCTTCCCTTCTCTTTCTCTCGCCTAAAATTAACTTCTCCTTACTACCCATCCACCAATCCCAAATATCTATAGCCTGTGATTTGGTTAATTTGCCCGGGTCCATTGCAGGTGTCATTTTGCCGGGTGCTTTGATATCTGCTTTGGTTAATAAATGGCTATGAAGGAATCCTAATGATATAACGTGCAATTTTTCATTTTTAATACTATTTTCACATTTAGGACACTTAAAGCCATATACCCTAATACCACAATCTTCACAAACAACCTCGCCATAAATTTGTTTCATCTGTATTTCACTAGGACGGTTGTTAGTTTCTGGTGATATTGCTTTTTCTGTTACTGTTACAACTTCCGCTTCCTGTCCATTGCCCCCATTGTCTTTGTTGTTATGAGTAGTGGTTTTTTCATTCACTAAATATTCTTCCGGTAAATCCTCAACGTCCTGGGTAAATAATTCTGACAAACTACCTACTAATAAAGCGGCGTCTACTTCTGATCTCTTTTTAGCCATTTTCAATATAGTGTTAGCAATAGAACATATATCTTCATTTTCAACTCTATATTGTTTATAATCGCCATATTTACCGCTTTTTACTCTATATACTAAATCCTCTTTCTTTATATTATTAGGTAATTTTTTTTCACTTACCCATCTATATCTATACTTATCCTCTTTGGAACTGCATAGACCTATACCTTGACATATTAGATTTTCACCTGCCCACAAATTCCACCTTAACTCAAACTGAAAAAACTCCTTTTCCCAATCTTTGGTCTCGTCTAAAATATCAAAGGTAGAACGTAACTTACCCAACATAAATATTTTTTCAGCTCCTGATTTATATAATGTTGGTTTAGATGTTCCAGGAATTATCCCGTAATCTTTACCTTCTTTTAAATTTTCTTGAACCAATTTTTGCCATTGAGTTATTTTTTGCATAGTTTCTTTAAAAGTAGTAATATCAGCTTGATCAATTATTGATAAACTATTAACTTCATTCATTATCATTTTCCCCCTTTCATTTTTTCTGATAAATTAATTGCTATATTTAAACAATTTCCACAAACACCACTACCTAACATTGGATCACCGCATATAACACATTCAGAAGAATCATCGGGCAAATAACCACCAGCACAATTATATTCATTACAATGTTTATTATAAAAAACAAGCCAAGTCCGTTCACTTGGATTTAATCTGCCCCAACCTTCCTTTGTATATTTCATTAAATCTCTCCTCCTAACCTTCCATTATTTTTTTGATATTCATACTTCTCATAACTCATTACAGAATCCCGCTTAAAGGCATACAAATATCCGTCAATGCCAGGACGTGAGTTTATATCCCGTTGCCTTCGCTGTAATATGCTTTCCTCTTCTTCTACGGTGTGGCCGTTGCCTCGTGAAAGTAATCTGGCTGTTCGTGTTGGCATAATCTTATTTCCCCCTATTTAACTTATTGATTTCTTTACTCAACTGATATATCTTCAGGCAACTTAAAAACACTTCAAACTGCTTACTTAAATTAGTCATAGTTTTTGTTTCAAAGCCTTCTTCCTCATTTCTTCCTAACCGGAGTATGATACATTGATCAACCTTATTCCCTTCTTCCTCTAATAGATTTTTATAAGCAGCCAATTGATAAAACTGCTCTGTATAAATAGCCTTCCCGGTCTTGTAGTCTATCAGTGTGGGAACTCCATCAAGTAAACAGTAATTATCCAAAGTACCGCCATACTGATATTTCTCTGAAACAGACTGCTTCTCTAAAAATATACTTTCTATTTTGTGTCTTTCGTGCCAATCAAGATATTTTAAGAAACAAGTTTCGGCTAAATCAATTTGAGCCTGTGTAAAATAATCAGTATCCGGCTTTTCGTCTTTCTCATAAGATAGTGCCATTAAATGTGTAAGAGTACCGATATCAGCCTTATCGTCCCGGAATGCTTTATAATCAATCCCTTGTGTACCTAAATTCCACGCCCAATGGATAAGTGCTGGTTTATTAAGGATACCTAAAGCAGTAGTAACTCCGGGAACTCTTACCCCTTCTTGATTCTTATAGACTGTGTGAACTTTAACTTTTTTACCATTAGCTACAGTAACCATTAAATTTCCCCCTTTATTTTTAAATTTTCTGCAAAATCAATCAAACTTAATCCTTCCTCAAAACTAACAATTTCATGAGTTGTCATACATTGTATATAACCAAGGCAATGGTACAAACTGTGAACCTTACACATTTCTTTAAGTAATTCCTTATAATAATCTATGCTAAATTTGGTTACCATTTCTTGTTTAGTTTTGAGCAAAGTTTGAATATTCTCAATTTCATGTTGATACTTTTTTGGTGTATACACATTGGAATACTTGATTTGTTCTAAAAACTCAATTGCTTTTTCAGTATTCATCTTTTCACTCATTTTTCATTCCCCCCCTTAATCTCTTCAAAATTATCTTCAAAGTATTCTTTCCTTACATACCGTTGGTCTTTATGGTCTTTAGGATTACGTTCTATCATCCCTACATCATTTGCTAACTTGTCAATATTACTTACACTTATATGTGTTAAATCTTCCCCACGTATGTAAGGTCTCATTTCCGCAAAGCTTGTTCTTCTATACTTTTTCCAATTCTCCATTTTCATTTCCCCCTTAATTATTTTTTTTCTCTACCAGTAAAATCTACCGTTTTAGTGTTTTATAAGCACACCCCCTTTCTTTTGTATTCGTTTAATAAATCTATGTTCTTTTATCTTTTCCTTAATCTTTAGCCAGGCTATCCGGGCTATCATCACTAAGAACAGTGCGAAAATTATACTTAGTGCTATCATCATTTCTTGTGGCATTATCTTGCCCTCTCATCTTTATAAACTAATCCATTTACGTTTAGTGAATTTCCTTGATTGGTAACTGCTTCTATTACAGAAGAAAGAACATTTGTAGTTAGGTTAAACTTACACAATTCCTCTGCAATTATTTCAAGTGCCTTCATTTTGCGATATTCGATTTCATGTTCAAGGACATTTCTAACTACCTCATAATCAACATTCTCATCTTTTACCTTTTTTAAATACTCTAAATTCTTCATTTTCTTTCCTCCTTTAATTAACCTCTCTCTTAAACTCGTAACCATTAACCTTAATCGTTTCGCCGTTATGAAGTTTGTAGTTGATCCAGCGATGATTAACAATATTGTTATTGACTTCCTGTAAGCGCTTAATCAGCTCGCCGAACTTGACGACCTTTCTTGTGTGATCCGCCGTGTTAGTCATAATGATTTTCATAAGATACGCCTCCTTTTTTACAAGCCTCCGTTTAGGTCCTTGAGTTAGGAAGCAAAGCCTAAATCCCTAACACAACCTTGCGGAGGCTTGATTTATATTTGCCTGCCCTGACAGGATTCCCCACCCTGTACCTGTTTCGTTGTTCTACCCAGATTAGCCCCCCAGCCACAACCTTGACTATCTTTCAAGCCACAGGGCAGGCATGATTACAAAATAAAAAAAGCCCGAACACATCTACCTTAAACATGGTAAACATTCGGACTTTAAAATTTTTGATCCTTTAGAATGATTTTCTTCAGGCGTAATCAATCGTAAATTCTCTAAACCCCAGCATTCCTGAAATTCATAATCAGTGGGTTCTGAATAATTAAAAACTGAAATAGGCATAATATGATCGAGTTCGAGTTTTCCCTCTAAATAATCATTCCATATATAACCTTTTGGTAAAGTTTCCCTTAAATGTTTTTTTAAATCTATAAGCGTATATCCAACATAAGATTCCCATTGGTAACCATTCTTATCATTTAAAATACAAAACCTTATAATCCGATACATTCTTTTGGTAAGATTAAATTTTTTCTCATTCCAATATTTTTTAAAATAATAACCGTTATAATATTCTTTATTTTGCTGATAATAAATCTTGTTTTGTCCATCTTTTTTTGATTTATTTTTTTTGTTATATTCCTTACGATATTTTCTTAAGTGTTCTTGATTATTTTTTATCCAATCTTGTTGCATTTAACAACCTCCTAAAATAAAAAAACCGAGCATCTTTTTAAAGACACTCGGTTTTTAAAGTTATTCAAATGTTCCCTATCTGCTTACATCTGATAACATTTGTTGAACATACGATATATTATAGGACTATAAAAACCGAATGTCTTTATTTATTATCTTCTAAAAACTTAACAATATTAGCGATACTTGCATGGTTTTTGGGGACTGTCTTACTTTTTTTCCATCTCATATATGTGGCATGGTGAACTTTAAGTATAGCAGCCATCATTGTATCAGAATAGTGCTTGTTTTTTTGAACTTCGATTAACATTCTTATTGCTTTTTTCATTTCTCTTTGCCTCCTAATTAATAGTATAAACCTTTTTTTGCAGTTGTCAAGCATTATTTTAAAAATAAATGAAAATAATTTAAAATATTTTTAGCAGGGCAAAACTACACGCTGTAACCCTTTAGAATTACCATTTCGTTATTTAATGGATCTACGGTGCTCGTGGTGGCGTTTCTTGCTTTAGACATTATATCATAAGCAGGATTTGCAATATTTACAGGTATTTAGGCAAATATAGGGTATAAAAACAGAAATGGCCGGTATAACGAAAGAAGCCCGGCTTTTACACCGAGCTTCAATCGAGGAGGAAAAAATGAAGCTGGACATTATCCGGTCTCCAGCCGCCGGCTTTGGGGGGATCATCTGCTATCTACAAATCTTTTTATCTCCTCTATCATCTGATCTTCGATTTCTTTACTTTTTAATTTTTCCCGTTGGTACTTTTTATATTCCTCTATTTCATCTTCATAAACTACATCAAGTCCTCGCTTCTTAAATTCACTTTCCACTTTAGCCAGTATTCCTATTTTAGCCAACTCAATCGCCAACCAAACAAAAGCACTTACCTTGTCTTTTTTGGTCAGCTCTTTGGTTAGTTTTTTGGCTGAAATTCTTTTACCGAATCAATGACCATTTTAAATAGTTCATTGTCTATTGCATTAGGGCTATTCGCTACGACATCTTCCAACTTACCTAATAGCTGAATAATGTAACCCTTGCCGCTACCGGCCAATGCTCTGATTACTAACAGGATTAAATCCTCCATTATTATCACCTCACTTTCATTTTTTATTTTATTACTTTACCTCAATTTCCTTAACGAAACTGGTCGGGCAATCTCCGTAAACTTTAATTATGTTATCAAGGGTATGCCCGTCTGGATCAAACTCCACAACATCGCCAAGTAAGAACATTCGCCCGTCTGCATTCTTCCAGTAAACCCCTTCTACCTGCTCATCACCTTCACAACCTGTCATACTCCATTCGTCCCAGTAAACATGATATTGTCCGCCTTCACAAACAATCGGAGTCTCTATTGGGGTAATAGGTTCTTCTGGGACTTCAGGAACCAAAAGACAACCGGATAAAGCAAGCGCCATAATCACCGCTAATAGTATTATTAATTTCTTCAAGTTAATCACCTCCTTTCCTATTTTTATATATAAACCTGCTTAATCGTGTCCTTAATCGTGCTTCTAATTATGAACTATCCGGTAATTCCGGATAACTTAAAATAGTCTCGACCATTATCGACTGTAGTCGAAATCTACCACGGTTGTAGTTAATATGGGTTGCCACCCCATAATCGATCATAAAGCGTCGACTACCCCACAATCTTAATATTGATAGTTAAATATGCAGGGTTACTGTAACGAAATAGTGTCGCTATTTGGTATAAACGTGTCCAGTTTCGTTACTGTATCATTACTCTATAAATGATTATTTAAACTATTTGCTGGTAGTGATAATAAGTAATTTCGTTATTATCATCTTGTGCAAATAATGCACTTAATCAAAATATGCTAAAAACTTCTCTTCAAATTCTCTCCCTTTCTCGGTAAAATTATGATCCATCTGAAAGTCCTCAAAAATATCTAAAACAGAAAACTTAAAATCTTCTATAGCCTCTGCTTTTGTTTTCCCCGAACCGTATAAATTGAGGTCGGTACATTCAACAGTATAAAGTTTCGTGACGGTTACCTCGATAGACTTGTTTAATTGCAGCCCTTTAATTTTATTTATTAGCATATTAAATCCCCTTCTTTATCAATTAAACCAATTTTTCATCTCATAATATAGTTTAATCCCTCTGTATATATCGTATAAATAATAAAATGCTTTCATGAATATTACCCCAACTATAAAGCCTCTCCAAAATAAAGGAATAGTTTTTATTGTTTCGGTTAAAAATTCAAACATAATTAATCTCCTTTAAAATAAAGAATCTTTCCCAGCAAGTCTTGTTCCGTTTCAATGTTTTTAAAATATTCTTCCCGAAGCTTTTCCCAATAATCTTTCACTTCTTGCACCGTTTGCGGGTTGCTCGTGTTTAGCCACAAATGAAATTTAGTAATTGTTCTTGTTAAAATATCCATTTAATATACTCCTGATTATTATACTTACGTTTATATTAGAATTTTATTGTTGCGTATTTCTTCAGTTTTTAAACATAATTCAAGAAAAAACATTCTAAGCTCATTATCTATTCCTTCTATTTCTGCTAAAGAATATTGAATTGCTTTTAATTCCGATAAATTTAGACTTATATTAACTTCCATTACATCTGGTTTTATATATTGTAATTCCATAATAACCTCCTTTGTTTATCTTATTTACTGTGACAAGTCAGCCAAACCTTTCTTACCTGACAAACCCCGTTTTAAGTCAAATTGGGTGGTATTTCAAATATATGACAAAAGTGTCATCAACTGGTAAGAATATGTTACAAGTTGGACACACTCCATCTTATGTATTATTTTGTCTATTATGATACGCAAACTATTTTGTATATATTCTATGGCACGCAAATGCTTATTTCTCATATATGGCTTTTTCTACTTTTCCTTCTATTGCTTTACCCCAAACACATAATGTTTTTCTTTCCGCTCTTAGATTTTTAAGAAATTTCTCTAAAGCACCTTCAAACGTTTTACCATAAGCGGCAAGCGATAAAATGACATTTTCGGTAAAAAATTGCTTACAAGTCGCACAATAATAGCCATCTTCTTTTTTAACAGTAATTTCAAAATTATCCAATTCGTCGATCTTCCATCCATCTTCATAATCAGTAACTTCCCAACCGAAGTAAATTGCATAACCAGGGTATTTGTTTATTTTAAATTCCTTTGATGATTCTTCTATAGTATAAGAACCTTTTATTTTACCCTTTATACACAAGTCTACAATTTTCTTACATCGATAATCCGTAAGTTTTCTTAATCTATCATCTTTTATAAATATTTTTTTCATATAATTTTCCTCACTTCCTCTCTTATCGCTTCAGGCACATCATCGATAGACCAGCCATAATTTAACTTTGAGAGCCAGATATCGATAATATATATTTCCATTAACTTACCGTCCTTAGGTGCTTACACATCTTTTCAACTGTATACATTTACGCCCACGTCTTTGTAAACTCCTCCGCTGTTCTTTGTAAACGCAGAGGTTATTTACAAACGTCTTTGTAAATCTATATACGTTTCTTTGTAAACCAACCTATTTTTTCCAAAATTCTATTGTTAATCCAAACAAAACAAAATTTAAGGCAAATATTTTAAAATACAATCCTTTGAGATATACAAAGGCAAACTTCTTTACCCACGATTTATGTATTTTTACATTTATCATAATTTTCCCCTGTTATTATGTTCAGCAATTCTCTTTGAAACGGAATTAGTGAACATTGCCGTAGGTTTGTTATACTCCGATTGCATTATGTGTCCTCGTGGGGACACTCTTTATATTACAACTGTAATTTTCTCCATTACATTTACATTACTACGGCCAGAGTACAGCCAGAGTAACGGCCAGAGCTTATTCCACTTTCGCCAACTTTATGCCACTTATGGCATTAGTAGATTCCTCTATATCCTTCTCCAATATCCGCTTTAGCCGTTTTCTTCTTAACCGCCTATAACATCGTTTTATTCCAGGGCTATATTGCCAAGGGGTATCTTTCCACTCCCATACTTCAACTATATTTTTTTCTTCACGGTTAGGGTTGGTTTGTGTCATTTTGCTATATAAACGCTGTAACCTGCTTTTATTTTGTTTAATCTTTTTATAATATCTTCTAATTTTTCACCGAAATATATCATAATTGAACTATTGTTTTCGGGATTAATTACAGTAAAAGCGTATATTTTACCCTTTATAAAATCTTCTCTTCGCCAATCAGAATTAGTATTTTCAAAAACAGAATCACTTTTAGTAAAATTAGCAGGTTCTCTTACTTCAAAATTAAAATTTGTTGATATATCAGCAATTTTTTCTACATATTCATCATAGACCCGTCCAGCATTATGTTCATAAGGTTTATCGTTCCAATCATCTCCCCATTGTTCCCCATTCTTGCCAAGATACAACCTAACCATATTACCCTTAATTTCACAATCAATTAATTCCTGATTTATGTTTGTCATCTCTTTATATTCCTCCTCAAACTTTTCTTTAAATTCTTTATTCTCCATTAGCTTATCGAGATACGTTTTCTGTTTCATCTTAGCAATGCTATAAATCTTTCAGCTTCATTTCTATCGCTGTTTTTTTCTTCTTCTGGTAATTTGGAATATGGGGTTTTCATTTGACGTTTCCATCTTTCTACTGCCCAAGACGGAATAACCATATTCTCCGTTTCTTTATCAAATTGCCCTCTTTCGTGATAACATTTTGAAAATAAATACTCCATCCATCCAGACCATTGTTTATGACATAACTCTGCAATTTTTTCTTTCTCTTTCATAATTAACCTCCCTTATTTTCATAATCAATCTCCCACCACAACACATTACATAGCGGTACATACCATTCATTATCAATTCCCTTACACCTAACAAATAACATAGGTATACCATTTTTCTTAACAATTTCAGGTTCATCTATTACGCTACAAAATTCCTCTGGTTCATCTACATCACGATAACTTATTTTTATATTCATAATTAACCTCCTTTATTTTGACCACTCCACCTATCTTGGTTGTTTCCCTTCACCAAAGTTCCAGTAACAACTAACATGTATCTTCAAGAAGAGCCCAGGGGCTCTTATCAGCAGAGTGGAACGTTTAAGAACTAATTGCCTGTTTTCCCACCCTCACAGGCTCGTCTGCTATAGTCAGACACCCTACCACATCTAATAAATACAAGCACAGGCTCATACTCTTGTGTGGTATTACTTATACCAATTACTATAGATGGAGCTGACAGTTTGAATTGAACAAACATCTACTGTTTACAAGACAGCAGCTCTGCCGTTGAGCTATGCCAGCAATATGGTGGAGGTGGTGACTTTCGCCACGTTTCCGAGAATAGGGTAGCAACGTAGTTGTGCCTACTTCGGTCGATTTACACCCCCATATCTAAACGCTTGCGTGTATATCTTTGCCCTTCTCTGGTTCACCATTTAATCTGACCCTTGTAGATCCCGTTGCTGGTTTTATATACATTCCTTTTAAACTATAACTTGCATATCCCATGTAACTACCTGTTGCTACAAAACATTCCTGTTGTTCTATTAATTTTTTATTGTGCATATCGGGATATATATACTTTTCTTTTAATGCTATTTTGCTATGAACATGAGCGCCAAAATATATATCAGCTAAGGCCATACTCTTCAATGACATAATCCGATTTACTTTTCCACCCTGTGTCCTGCCTCCGCCTATCACATGATGAAGAAAAGCAGAATAACAAATGGGTCGTCTCTTATCCATTCTCTTATTCCCCCGGCTTTCACCTACATTTAAAAATAAATAAGCGCACCAATTAGGGAAATATTCTATATCTAAAAACTTTGATAAATCCTGTATAGGACTATCACCAACTGCTTTTAGTATGCGTTCTTCGTGGTTACCCTCAAAGCAACCTAATATCTTATCTTTTATCGGTCTTAATTCTTCAGTAATAAAGTCTTTTGCTTTTGCTAAATTAAATTGGTTATCGTGTACATTGCCTATTGATGTTTTTATGGTAGCGTCAAAAACATCTCCCATTAAAAATGTGTACGCTTCAGGTGTGTCTTTTATCCACTTAACCATATCTCTAAATTTTTTAGTTGCATATACTCCTTCGGGTAATTCTCCTCCTAAACCTGATTTATCCCCACAATGAAAATCACCAATGGGTATAAAATAGATGTGGTCAAATTCTTGTGGGAATACAATACTTTTAGTCTTTATCAAATATTTCCTCCTTTACTTACTCAAACTCGAAGTATCTTTCTAACTTATCATTACTTTCGTCCTCGTATTCTTCCTTACTTATCTCAAGTCTGTCCCCGCAAAAAGGGCAATAACTGACATATTTGTCCCCCTTTAAAGTAAACGATATAACGAACCCGCACTTCGGGCATTCCCAATATTGCTCATTGGTCGCTTCCATTTTTCTCCTTTGGAATTAACTTGCACTGTTCCGCTATTTGAATAACTTTATCCGGATAAAATTTATCGGTTGCATATCCGGCTACCCAGATTTCTTTAATAAATATTCTCATATCTTTTAAGGCTTTATCAGTAAGAGCCATTCTATATCTTTGGACTTTTTTCCCATCTATATCTATCATTGAATTTTTTATTACATTGACATAATCAAACATACATTCTTGATAATTGTAGTATGCCCTGAAGGTTGCTTTTGGTATAAAAATATACTTATTTAAAACTTTATCCCATTCGTGAGTACCACAAGTTACATAGCCATTCGTGCCATGATATATTCCCGGTTTAGCTTTTATACCTAGAATATTGTTCGATTTCTTTCCTGTAATCGTGTCGAAAGGCATAGACCTCAACCAACCTGTTTCCCATATCGCCTGCGCAATGATAGCGGAAGCAGGAAAGCCAGAAACTTTCTTGACCTCATAGGCTATATCTTTTAATTGCTTTACTACCCACCATTGGCGTATGTTCATTTAATCTTCTCCCTCAACTCTTTCATCTCTGCTTGTATTTTAGCTATTGCAGGGTTATTACCATTCATGAAGTCTAATATCCTGTCAAAGCAAGTCAACATTTTACTCCATGCGTCAACATTATCTTTGTCGTGCTTATCTAACTTATTTAATGTCTGTACCTGTATAACACTTCCATCTTTAAGGTTTTTGGTAATCTCCAAATTAATCCGCTTATTTTCAGTTACGTTGTTATCTATATTAGTTATTTTCCCTTCCAATAGACTCCACATCTTACGAACTAAAAATGTTGCAACGTAGAAGATGAAAATGTACGAACCATATTTATAAATATTTTCTGGGGTCAATCCTAACATCTAATCACCTATCCTTTTACTTCACTACTTCTTTAACTACTACCTCTATCGGCTCTACCTTTTTCGTTATACCCAGCTTGATACACTCGGCTATAAGTGCGTTCACTTCTGCAAGCTCTAAATCTCTTTGTGCCATCTCCCTCGCCTTCTGTGCTTCAATAGTTGCTTTCTGCTTTAGTAGAAAATCATAATTATAGGTATGCTCTACTTCTTTTGTTTCAGTCTTGACTACCTTAATTTCTGTATCGCTTATTTTACTAAATACATCTGTCATATTTATTCACCTTCCTTTTATTTTATGGTGTCCAATCAGTCGCTAATTCTCTCCACCCACCATCTGCGTAAACCTTAAAAGTATCATCAAAAGTATTTATACAGAATAACCCTTCTGCACCTGTCGGGTCGCCTGTGTCTGTTTTGGTAATGATAGTTCCGATTATTTCTCTTGTTGTACCTGTTCGTGTAAAGTATAGATTTGTACTGTCCATTTCCAAAGCTCCAACTTCAGGTGTCGTCAATAAAGTCCCTGCGGTAAACTTCAACGGTGCAGTAGAGGCGGTGGCTGTGCCTGCTGCTATATGGACTTTTGCTGTAGGTGATGTTACTCCATTTATGCCAATATTACGATTTGTTCCCTTTATAGTCATTGCTAATTCTGTAGCTTTTCTACCACCTGCATAAAATTCTATATCAGTTGAAGCAGTAAATGCAGAGATGAAGAAATTTCCACCACCAGCTTGTATACCCGCTTTTCCAGTATAAGCAGAAACATCAGTATAACCATCATTATAGGCAGCAAAATTAACATTGCAATCAGATGTTGAGGCTATATACCCAGCGTAAAAATTCCCAGCACCAACTTGGTCTAACTTAGTTATAAGATTATCAGAAGCTTTATAAATGTGTAAAATATTTGTTGGATTCGCAATCCCTATACCTATAAACCCAGTATCTCCTGATACAACTAACTTATCTGTATCTACCGTAAAGTCATCACCACTTGCATCACCCAAAGCAATATTAAGCACTCCACCTGTATCTACAGTTATTGCACGAGAATCGTATAAAGTAGTTCCGCCTAAATCAAGGGACGTTCCTGTGGCTGCACCGATTACAGGAGTAGTTAAAGTAGGTGTAGTTCCGAACACCAACGCACCTGTGCCTGTTTCATCACTTATCACCCCAGCAAGCTCAGCGGAAGTAGTTGCGGCAAAGGCAGATAGTTTATCAGTATGTTTACCAAAGGTTGCTTCAAAAGTAGCATCTAAATCCGTATCAGTATTTTGTGTATGCAATTCAGTATCTCTGGCTATTTTAGCGTCCAGACTAAAGACAGTTCCAGTCAATACTATCTCATCTACTGTGCCTGTATAAGTTGTATTGGTATCGGTATAATTGCCTGCATGGATATCAGTTGCTCCCTGGTCTGCTGTCCAGTCTATATGTTCATTAGCTACAAATCCCGATAAGTTATCGTGAACAATTTCAGAATCTTTAGAAGAAAATACAGTCCCCGTTAAAGTCAATCCTGTACCTGCTGTATAAGTGGTATCTGTGTCTGTATCTGGTTTAGCGTCTAACTGGTCTTGTATATTGCTTGTTACACCGTCAAGAAAAGCAAACTCGGTCAGGGTTACAGTATCAAATACAGCGTCAATTAAGTCCATGTTATCGTTAGCATTTTCAAACCAATCTGTTGTTACATCTTCACTTGCTATTTTTACTAACTCTAAATTGGTTGTTTTAGTTGTTGTCGTATAGCCAATTATGTAAGCCACTAAACATATTATAATAATAGGTATAAATAATTTTTTCATTATATAACCATCTCCTTTAATAACTTATTACATTTTTTTGAGTTACAACTTCTACAAGCAGGCACAATATTTTCTTTAACATTATTACCACCCTTCGAAATTGGCATTATTTTTCCTCCTCCGTCCAATCAGTAGTGTTCTTACTACCATATTTATTTTCTATATCTACCCTTCGGACATCTGCCGAAGGATCATCAAATATATATTTGGCAATAGCTCCGCGGGAGGTATCGCTTTTATCTTCCATATTGCCCCTTGTAACTGTGCGGTTGGTAATATCCTCACTCTTCCAGTGGGGAGATTGTACTTTTTTTTCTTCTGTCCAATTAGTGGTCATTTCGTCACCTCAATTTGACATTTATTAAAAATAAGAGTATAAGTTATATATAAGGGGGGTCTATTATGCGTGCCTATAAAGGGTATAAAGGAAATATAATAGAAATTTTCTTTAAATGGGGTTTATATCTTTTAGTTGGATATATTATGTTTAATATATTGCGGACAAATTGGTTTGTATTTATGTTGATATGTATAATAATTATAATGGCTAATCCCGGCTATTTTAAAGAGTAGGTAATTTCTTAGTCGGTGCAGATTTATACTTGAAGAAATTCTTCTTAAATATATTGTTCTTTATTTCTATTTTTTTCTTAGTAATTGACTTCTGTTTATCTTCACTTGATAATGCTTTATATTTTGAGTTAGTCTGCATAAGTTTAAACCATAACTTAAATTTAGTGTTAAATTCTTCATTTAATGCCTTAAATCTTTTCTCCCCAACCTTCTCCCTAAACTGTTGTAATACTACACCGGGATTTTGTGACCAGTCTGTATTCATCGAATAAGTATTTGTGCTTATGCCCAATCCTTCAGCTATCATTGAAAGCAATATATCAGCTGAATCCGGGTCATCTTTTAATTCTTTATAATTGGTAAATATAATTGGTACAAATAAATCTTTTACTGTGCTTCCTGCTGTTGGTTTCTTGCCTTCCCAATCTTTACCTATGGCAAGATTTTTTATTACTGAATATAATGGCGCTAATTTATTCTCAAAGAAGTCATAAGTAACCGTTAACCTATCAGCAGCCCCGTATTCACCTGTCCCTAATTGTTTTACTAACCCAGTTGTACTGCTCTTTGTAGAATTTGTTATTAATCTTGAAGCCAATGTCACTACCGAAGCCATACCACCCGATACATCAAATCTGGTACTACCTATCTTTATTTTGCCAAAATCAGCACTGCGAGGGTCCCAGTCAACACTTCCGGGACTTGCTGCACCTGCGATAACAAGTATAGCGGCTGTCCCACTTACTATTTTTACCAGATTAGCCGCTGCCTGTTTTTTGGCAAAAGGAGTTACTTTTGGATCTCCCATGTGTGCAGTTAAAACATCAATATGACTTTTAAACAATCTTGGTGCAAAGAATACATTATTAATTACATTACCAACAGGTTCTAATGCGCCCAATGCCCCTCTACCAGTTAATGAATTAACTAATTTACCTATACTCTCAAGTTGTGCTTTATCATCTATATCAATATCAGACCTTTCGGCAATTTCCATATATTTATCAAATACATCAGCCCTTTGTTTATATATAAATCCAGTATAAGCGTCCTGACTTGCTTTATAAAATCTACCAAAAAGAGGTATCTTTTCAGGAAGCCCACTTGGAAACTCTTCTTCAATGGTCGCTACTGCTAATCGGGCTTTCTTCATTCTGTCATAGTTCGGTCTTGATACAATATCAGCTTTTACTTCGTCTATTATATTTTTACCGCCAATAGTTCTGGCTATATCGCCAAATGATTTTAGAGCATTCTTGGTCCAAATGCCGGGGTTAGTCCAAAGTGTTTTCCAACCCTGTCTAAATATAGCACTATCATCCATAGAAGCCTTTAATGATCTTGCTATACCACCTATATTAACTACACCCTTCACCCATTGAGTAGGTTTAAGCTGTTCGCCTACTGTTAATTTTTTGGCATTTTCTTTTAAATTACTTACATAATTGCCGAAATCTACCGCCGCCCTGCCATATTCCAACCTATCCCCGCCATTATCCCTTGCCTCTTTCTTCTCCGCTGTTATCTTTGCCAGTTCAGCTATCTTATTCGCCTGTTCAATAGTCACCTTTGTTTTTAGTTTATGAGCCACCAAATCCTCTAAAAATGCCTTCTCGCTTGTAGGATTTAATATTTCGGTCATCTTGTTAACTCGTGATAAAATATCCCTTTGTGCTTCAGGCTTCATTCCTGAAACGGTTTTTGCCCAGGTGATCATTCCCCTCTGTTGGTTTTTTAATAATAACTTACTCTCAAATAATGAATTGGTATGTTTTGCGTGTATTTCTCCCATGAAGGTCTGGAAGAAAGTCCGCCTTCCTTCGGATGACATCTCGGCAAGGTTGCCAGGATTGATACTTCCGTCTTTTAATCCTTGTAAAAACTTATTCGCTAAGTTGGAAGGAAGGCAATACATTTTTTAATCTCCTTCTATATTTACTATGACATTCTTCACATAAAGTAATTCCATTATTAATATTAAAAAGTTCTTCACATTGAAGAGCTTCTTCTAATGTAGTTATTTCATATTTTTGTATAATGGAAGAGAAACCTTTTATATGATGAGCATTTAACTTTCCACCAATTTGTCCACAATCTTGACAGGTGAAATTATCTCTTGTGAAAATATCAGAAATCCATTGTCTATTTTTAATATTTCCACGAACTTGTGATTGAAGAGGAGTAATTCCGCCTTGCCAATTAGGTTGTTCTTCTTTTATTCGTCCTTTACATATTCTTGAACAAAATCTTCTTCTTTTAATTTCATTTTTATAAACATAAAATTCTCTTCCACATACTTCACAATATTTTTTTATTTTTCCACCATTCCATTGAGGATGTTTTTTCCCTCTGTTTGATTCACTTAACTTTTTCTTTGTTTCTTCTGATAATTTATACCCTTTACGAATTTCACTTAATTTGTGTTTAAGTTCTTCCGAAAGATGTTTACCTTTATTCCAAGGGATATGTCCAACGGCAAGTTTATTACCTTTTCTAAATGGCATATTTTATCCTTCCTTAACATCTTATTGATTCTATAAACGCTTTCCACGAATAAGCAGTATTTGCATTTTTAATCTCACTTTTAATTTTACTGATTAAACTTTCTTTCGCTTTATTTAAAATTTTCCCCGGATATCTTTTTTTAATAGTTTCATTTAATATTTTATTAATATCTTCTATTGCCTTAACAGGTGATTCGGGGTCTCTTTCTGCCGCTAACCTTAATTCCTGTGCAGCCGCTGATGTACCCGAAACGAGCGGGGAACTGGCAAGCTCTGAAGCAAGTTCGCCATTTGCGGTTTTCTTTATATGCTCTTCCATTGCTGTTATTAAGGCAGTGCCTTTTAGCCCTTCAGGTAATGGCTTCTCGCCTCTTACAACTTTTCTTGCCTCGTCAATATTGGAATTAATTAGGTCGCTTGCCTTTTGTGCCTGCTCTTTAATCACAATAGGGGTATATTCAGCTAAATGACCATATCCTTTAGTTAAGCCCTGCTCGATAGATTTTGTTTCAATACTACCTGCTATCTTACTTACTTTGCCTTCGCCAGTAACAGGTGGGGTAGGTTTATTAACTTCTTTATTCTGGAATAACTTACTTATTTCTTCTGGTGCTGGCTCAACTTCTTCTATTTCTTCCTCAGCCCCGATTATTTCAGCTTTATTCTGATTATAAAAATTAATAAGTTCTTGTTTACTTTTTCCTTTAAATTCTTTTAAATCTAAAGCAGATACTTTAGCAGTTGCAGGAAATTTATATACTGTATCCCCGCTCTTAATAGATACTGACTTCGGGTTAATTTTAACTATTTCACCATCATGGGGAATACCCGAATTATATTGAGTCGGTGAAGTTTCTCCATAAGTATCAGATTGAATTGTAACTAATTCTCCAACTTTAGCTTCTCGGATAGGTCTTGTAGGTTTACTAATATTATTAATAAATTCTTCAGCACTCTTATATTTCTTTACTTCATCTGCTAAAGTCGCCTCACTCGTTGCCTTTTCTGCACCAGGCTCGACGACCGCTTTTTGCTCGGTAGTTGCCTTTGGAGTCGGCTCTGCTATCTTTATTTCCTCTATGGTCTTTTTAATCTCTGGGTCAGCTTTGGCTTGTTCAACAACATTATCAAATTTAATACTTTTAGTTACGGTATCCATTTGTGAATATGTTCTATCAATAATATCCTTAACGAATGTTTTAGGTGCATTGGTTTCATTGACAACACTACTTATAACAACATCAGCACCAGCGCCTAATATAAAGCCCATTACCCCGGCTTTTACGCTTCCCTTATTCCACTTCCTTGCTTTATCCCAACCTACTTTCGCAACAATATTAGAGCCTGCTTCCTGCAAATATTCCTGACCTGCATTTTCAATCCCTTTGGCCGCTAAACTTATTATTTTTGAAGTAGGTAATTTAGTTAGTAAAAAATTAAGTCCTAAATATTCCAACCCTGCTTCTGTACCAAAATTAACAGCACCTAATGAACTTGCCTTTAAAGGGTCTACGTCTGCTTCCCTTGCTTCCTGATAAGTCCTACCTGAAGCGATACCACCAAAAGCAACTGCAGCAGCCCCAGCATTGCCAGTAACTAAAGATACCCCTACTGCAAGAGCTATTGAAGAAGCGCCAGAACCTAACTCAAATAGAAATTTATTTAACTTACTTGTGTCAGTGGGTGGTAAATATTTTTCCGTAAATGCCTGATTGGCTTTAATTAATTCCTGACCTTTTTCAGAAACAATCTTACCTGCCTGTCCTATTTGTTTGTTAAGCAGTTTTCTACTGCCATACATCGCTTCAAATATCTTTTTGTCTGCACCTTCCCACTTTTCATCACTTACAAATTTGGAAGGGTCAGAGATAACTTGTTCAGTTTCGCCCCATTGTCTCATTAAACCTCCAATAGCTTGTGGTAAGGTTATTGTGCCATACCAAACACCTTTTGCAATAGAAGGGATAGATTTATTCATATCAGCAAGGACAGGTTTATCTCCTGGGGTCGATTGCGGTCCGGAAGGCAATCCTAAATTTGCACCCACTTGGGGAATAGTCGTTTCTGGTGCAATATTAGTTTTAATCTTGCCTAACTTATCTTCTAAAGATAATTCGGTTGTTTCTATCGGAGCGGCTTCTTCCGTGGTAGTCTGTAAATTTAATTTTATCTGACTTAACTTATCTTCTAAAGAAAGTTCATTGCCCATATTAAGTTTTATTTTGTTAAGTTTTTCTTCTAAACTTAATATTGCCATTAAAGCAGTCCTCTCCTCTTTAATTCGTCAATAGCCGCTTGGTCGCCAGTTAAGGCTAAATCAGCTAATTCATCATCATTCATAGCCGTATATTCCTGCTGTTGTGGTGTGTTGCCCTTATCTTGTATCTTATTCTTAACATCTCCAATAGTTGTATTTTTAAGGTAATTCCAAGCCTTTCCTATTAGTCCGGGTTGCTTTGCTTCTAGTGTAGTGGGTTCTGTAGTAGGTGCTTCAATAACTGCGTTTACATCAATACCTATCTGCTGTAAATAATCTTCCACCTTCGTTCTCACGTCTGCACTTAAAGAAGGCTTAATTAGATTATAATTATTCCTAATCTCTGCTTTCTGTTCTTCTCCTAATTGACTGCCACTATTGATATAATTTTTCATTATTCCGTTAGTGCCAAATAAAATATCATTAGGGTCTTGTACTTTGGGAGTTTTAGTTGTAGTTCCACCCGGCTTCTCATACTTCTGTTTATAGGTATCAAAGGTAGTCGGCACATTTAAAGACTTCGCCATCTGATTGAAGTAGTTGGCATTGCCTGTCGCATAGGCAGCGTCGAGCTTCTTTGTTGTTTCGCCCATTACATCCATTTCGGTTGGCTGTTCTGCTTGTGGCTGTGTAAACTCTACGCCCTCTAATCCTGGTGTCTGTCCTGCTACGCTTCCGGCTATTTGACCTTGCACATCAGCAGGTGACTGACCGTAGAAATCATAAGGGCTGACTGATTTTGGTGCTGCCACTATACTTGCTTTCTTCTCGGCCATATTCCTATAAGCCTCAAAGTAATTCTTACCCTTTTCGGTTGTTATCCGTCCCTCTGTAATGTCAAATATGCCTTGAGCATTTGTCCAGTCCATTCCCTCTGTCTCTTCCCTTGTTAAACTTAACCAGTTCATATCTTCCTCGAATTTGGACTTATTCATCGTTTGTATAGCGTTAACAGCGTCTTGATATACTGCCTGAACTTCGGGGATCATGGCGTAAAAACAGGTCGTTATTTTCATTTCGTCATCTTCTGACCATGTACCATCTGCACTTAATTGTTTCATCAGGCCGCCGATAGTAACCATACCTTCTTCATACTCTGCTTGCTTTGTCTCTAATTTCTTTCTCTGTGCTTTCTGCCACTGCATTTCTTGTATTTGTTTTCCCATATTTAAGCCAGACTGAAGTCCCGAGCTTAAACCCTTCATAAAATACCCAGAATTACCTGCCATAACTAAATCACTTCCTTTATTTCTTTTGTGTAGATACTACACGTTTTACTAAACCCATACTTGCCCATTCGCCTTTGAACCACACTTTCTTTCCTTCCTGTAGAAAACATAATCTTTTTAACATTTAATTCTTTTGCTCTTTTATCTCCATATTCTAAAAACTCTTTTAGTAAGTTGGGATAATGGGAATTAATCCATATAAATGTCATAAAGAAAGAAGATTCACCATAATCATCTTTAGTTATCTTTACCACTACACACCCGTTCATTACGCCTTTATCGTAGCTTACTAAAGTCATGGCACTTTTATCTACCTGCTCCGATATCATATAGGTATATAATGTATTAGATGTTATCTTACAATTCTTTACATATTTTAATTTATCTAATATTTCTAAATAGACATTATTATCATGGCTTTCTTTTATCATGATGGTTTCATAAAAGAAGCAGCCAACCCACTGGCAGATCCAATTAAATTCCCTGCTCCTTCAGCTTCTGCTATCTGTTTATTCCATTCTAATTCCATTTCAGCTAATTCAATATCATACCCGTGTTGCTGTTCGTTTAACTGGCTTGTTAATTGTGATTGTAAAGTTATATTCTGTGTCTGATATGCCTGATTAATCTCCATCTTCAATAAATCCATCTTGCCCTGCCATACTTGCATTTTAGCCAACTGTTCTGCCTGCCAAGTAGCAAATTCGGGAGCATACTTTAACTGGCTCTGGTCGCTTAAATAGCCCAAGAACTGACCTGCCTGCCCCATAGCTTTCTCGAAGGAAGCCATCTTCATCAGTGCTGAGTTAATCTGCACATCGGCGATAGCCCCTGCTATTGCTACGGTGGTATTAGAACGAATAGACTGCTCGTTAGAGAAGGTAAAGCCGCTATTAGTGATACCCCTGCGTTCCATATTATTACGCATTACCCGGATATTTTCGGTTTCCCTTGCCTTAAGTGCATCGGTCTGCTTCTGGATCATTAGTGCCTGTGTTTCTTCTGGTATACCATAGCCGCCTGCCTCTACCCAGTCCGTTACCGTACCGCCATACATATCCTCAAAAGCCTGTTGTGCGGGTGATATCTCATAAGGTGGTGCTGGGGTGACTTCGGGTGTGGGTATGTTAGCCGCTGCACCTGCTCCGAAAGTAGGTGTAGTGGTTGGTGTAGTGGGTATAGTTGGAACAGTTACTCCTGCTATTTTTGCTTCATGTTCTGCTTTTAATTTATCCCTTTCTGCTAACCATGCATCGTATTCAGTCGAAATACTGGTTGTTGGTGTAGTAGTAGGTGTAGCTCCGCCTCCACTTAGCCCTGCCAATTCTTGTGGTGTATAGGCAAGCCCCGTAGAGGGATTTTTATAAGTTGAAGATAGAAGTTGACCGTCTATATACCAGCCAACGCCATGAGATTTTGAGGGGTCTGCCGCACAATTATATGCTGTGCCGTACCATCCTGATACTCCTGCCATTTAAATCACGCTCCTTAAATAATTGCATAAGAAATCCCCCTTGTTTATATTTTTACCTTGCTTTAATATCTAATTTACACATTACTTGTGTCGATATCCCCGTTAATACACCTGATTCAAATTTGACCTGATATTTACCTGTACCTTCAATCATTACATCAGCTACAGCTATATCAACTTGGTCGGAATGATAGGGTCCATACTTTTTACTCCATTTACCGCCAACTTTCCTCACATAAAAACTAATAGTATTACCGCCTGCGTATGTCCCATCACTATCAGGTTCAGAATTATTTTCTTCATATATTTCATAAGAGCCAGTAATAACAGCAGTAGTAATACAGGTATACCATTCCCCGTAAGCAATCCCATAAATATTTCCCGCCCAAGCTCTAATATAATAAATAGTTAAAGGTTTGAGTCCATTAATGGTCATTGTAAATTCGCCAGTCTCAGTGAAATCTCCTTTTTCCCTGACTGCATACATTTCAGAATCGTAATTATCTCCATACTCGTAATATTCAAAACCTCTGTCGGTATATGCTCCGCCTGCATTAGTAATATTGCCTACCGCAGTCATCGTGGTGGATTGCCTATCAGTGCAGGGACCTGTTGAAGTAACTGTGGGTATACCCGTAGGTGAAACAACAAGTGTATATTGATAAACAGTGTCATCGTCAGACCCCACTATATACATCTTGGTGCCATCAGAACTAAAAGCAAAACCAAGGGGGTAACCTTCTTGGGTACTTAAATTCCCACTATTTTTACTTGCATAAGTAGCTGTGCTTACATCCCAGGCAGTAGTTAGAGTATATTGATAGACTGTGTCGTTAGCATTCCCCATAATATACATCTTGGTGCCAGTAGGACTGAAATCTACATCACAAGGGGAAGTATCTTGAGCACTCACACTTTTTGATTTACTTGCATAAGTAGCTGTGCTTACATCCCACGCGGTAGAGAGTGTATATTGATAAACTGTATCAGTATTGTCTCCCACCATATACATCTTAGTACCAGTAGGATTAAAGACTATACCACGAGGTAAAGAATCTTGGGCTTGTACACTTACACTTTTATTTGCGTAGGTAGCGGTAGATACATCCCAGGCAGTAGAGAGTGTATATTGATTGACCCTCTTATCATAACCATCACCTACCAGATACATTATGGTACCATCAGAATTGAAAACTATATCACGAGGGGCACTCTCTTGGGAACTTATACCTTTATTTTTACTTGCATAGGTAGCAGTAGACACGTCCCAGGCAGTAGAGAGTGTATATTGCCAAACCCTATCACTATTAATCCCCACTATATACATCTTGGTGCCATCAGAACTAAAAGTTACACTATAGGGGGCAACTTCTTTATCACCTATATATACACTTTTATTAGTATACACGGCAGTTGAGACATTCCAAGGCATTATATCTTCTCCACATTTATTTTATAAAATTACTGGACTACTAAAATTTCTTATCTTAAAACTTACTTTACATTCTACTAATTTTGTCATCTCGTTTATTAGTTCAAAATCCATTATGAAAGGATAGGTTGCGTCACAATTTCCCCAGTCATTGAATATCATTGTATTGCGATATTCGATGATGTTAGAGGATTTGATACGCCCCTCTAATTGGTCATTCATCGCTTGAAGTTGAAATTTTACTATTCGCAGGTCATTTTTAAGTTGTTCGAGTTCTTCTTGAGAAAGTTCTGGCATTTCTACTCCTTCTCTTCTGCGAAAGGCTCAACTTCGTAACACACCATATAGCCGTGTATTTCAAAATCAAACTTATCACTCATATAAGGTTTTGGGGTTAATGTTCTTGCCCTTTTGCCGCCGCTGCCTAAACTTACCCGATACCATTTGGTAGTATCAGCGGTTAAAGTCTTTTCGGCTAAACTCCAATCAGCGTCATTATCTAACTTATAATAAAATTTAAAGGCTGTTCCTGTTGTGCTTTTTATCTTAACTAATATCGAATACCATTGTTTATAAACTTCAGGTATACCCAAATCCAAAGGCTCTATCTGGTCGTATGCTTCAATATCTGAACCAGCGTCATCAAGTCCGCTAAAGATAGAATAGACTTGGCCTATAGTATTGCTGCCACCTTTTAATTGAAGCCCGTCAGTGCCTCTACTCCAAAGAGAAAAACAGCTAAAGGCAAAGTCATATACCCCGTAAGTTTTATTTTTTAGGTCTATCCATATCGTTTCGTTCGGAACGGTAGAACCTGTTTTCGGATAGCATAAAATATATTTGTTATCCCAGTAGATTGCACAGCTTAAATATCTGTAAGCATCTACGATATTATCTCTTATATATTTATTCACTGCTTCACTAAATACCCCTGAAGTAGTTCCGTCAAAGTAGTTTATCCCGTTAAAACCAAGATAGACTATCAAATTATCACAATTTATATAAGACCTTAAAGCAACATTACCTTCGGTTGAATAACTATTTATAAACTCAAAATTATCTTCATCAGTGCCAACCAGTCTTTCGATACTATCTTCTGTCGCCACAGGAAGAGCGGTTAACTGTTCAAGTAATCCCATTATCTTCTGACTGTTACCTGTCCGTAAACGCCAGAGTGGCGGGAAGTATTCTACATCACTTATATGTGAAGGATAAAGATAATCCTCAAAAGCTAAATAAAGTTTATTTCTTCGTTTAGTAATTAGATGACAAGTAGTTTCGGGTGTAGTATGGTTTGTTTCCACTACAGTTTCTAATGAACTATCTGCTATTGTAGATGAGAAAATAGTAGTAGTGTTATCGGCTATTTCACCCTCATAATAATAAATCGCACCTCCAACGGAAGTGCGATAGATATTCTTTGATACTATTTTAGGGTCAGTCGAATTGGCTACGCCGGTTAAACTTATTGTAGCTAAAGCTGTTGCTGTTATAGCGTCACTTACAGGTGAGGCGTTGCTTTCATAGCCGTCCTCATCTACCCAAGTGTATACATATTTATAATCTCCTGCACCTAAATATCCCGAAGTCCCACCGGCTGTTCCTGCACACGCTGTTGCAGGTGGAGTAATACCCATAGTCCTTATAGTTGAAATTTTAATACGGTTAGCTCCTGCATGTAATGTGCCAGTTATAGTTACTGTACCAGCAGCATTATCCGCTATGACAGTCCAAGTCCCAACTGTGGGGGCAGTATCAACATAGGAAAATGCGTATTGCCCTATTAAAGCATCAACATCCCAAGTTCCGGCGGTTCTTGTAAATATCGTATCAGATGTTCTTGTTCCTGTAATTGCATCAGAAAGAGTACCTTTAAAAACTCCATCAACACCATTAACAAAATAAAAATGATTAAGGAAATCAACAAAATATGTATCAGAGTCAGCAGTTAAACTTGCCTTAATTAAAGTTGCTCCATAAGGTGAAGTATCTGATTTTACATATATACCTGTGTTCCAAGCTATAAGAAATTCTTTAACCGAAGTGTCTTGTCTATAAAAACGGTGTATACCTACTATTTTATGAGAATCACCTATTGAAGCACCATAGGTAGAATAGCCTGCACGCTTAACGAGTTGGCCATATTCATTTACCTTTAAGTTATGTAATCCGTCAGGTTTGCGGGGTAATTGGGATAGTTTAATATCGGAGGGACTTAAATTATCTAAACATTTCCATACTTTTTTTGTCATTTAATCAACTCCTAATCGAATACATCAGTTCGCCCATATCTAATAGCGTGACTATGTCCTCTTGCCCGGTAGCCGGGGATGATCATTGCTCCCTGGTTTTTGTTGCCGTTTAGTATTGCGTTAATGTTATATATTCCCCTCAAAAACTCTGCCATTTTACCCTGATACTTGTCTATCTCATTTTTCTTGTACCAGCACTGTGCAACTGCATAATCCCTCATATACCGCCTAAAAGCTATAGTTCTATAATCACCTGATAGAGGCACGGTAGACCCTGATAACTCGGTAGCCCTCTCTATCCCGTAATATTCAACAACTGCACCGGCGGAAGGTATAGGGTAAAACCCTATCATGTCGCTACGGAAGTAAAAGCGTGTCGGCGTTCCTGTGGTTTCCCGCCAATTCCCGGCGTGTTCATTTAGGGCATTCAGGCTTATCTGTTCTAATGGCTTATCATCATAGACAATACCGCCGTCATCGAGAGCAACGAAATCAGAATACATTCGTATCTCCCGGCTATTAACTATATCGGCAGCAATTAGGGTGTGTTTATAATATTTAGACAGGCATTTAGTTTCAGTCCCGATAATCTCCTGCCCTTCATTCGCCCAACGGGTTATCTCTACATCCGTCCAGAATGAGGCAGTAGTTTCGTTAACTAAAGACCTGACATCTGTAATAATTTCAGCTATGGTTGCTAACATAACATCACACTCACTTTATTTTTTCTTTTTCATAGGTTGTATATGTACTTGTGGCTTACTGTTTTCTGTATATACATTTGTTTCTAATTTTTTAAGTATCAATAGGGCAACATCGTTTATCTCTCTCTTTATCTCTGCCTTATCCTTGTCTAACCTCGCATATATATCATCTCGGTATATCGGTATTCGTGTCGGCATTATTTCCTCCTTTAATATTTAATCTTCTATTTTTTCCATTTGTATAAACCATTTACCATCTTTAGTTTCTATATACAATATTCCATCATCAAAGGTTATGTTTGTCCATTCATATACATAACTCCACTCAGTAGGAATATCTGCAAAATCTACACAAGATATCAATTCCCCGGATTGCTTCCATCTTAAATCATTAACCAATTCTTTGGTTTCATCACTTAAATTAGCCATTCCGATTATAGTTATTAACGATAAAATGACAATTATTATTAATAGCTTTTTCATAGTTTCCTCCTTTCTTATTTATTAATCTACAGTCAAAAATACTTCACCTGCTGTCCAATCTACATAACATCCTGCAGCAAACTTAATACCACAAGCCGGTATTTTTGCGTCATCACTTAATATGGTTGTGGTAACAGCAAGAGCTATCCTCTTTTTAGCATCGGTTACAGAACTATCCGCTTCATCATAGATATTACAAGTAGTAGCCCCTGTATGGACTAATCTTGCACCGTATATGGTAATCGGCACATCATAAGCTAACTGTGTATCGGCTGCAATTCTTATAATTTGCATAACATCATCTCCTTTTTATTCTTTTATTAATCTACCTAATTGATATAAGATATCGGGTGTAATGGTTTCGCCAAATACTTCCTTTGTTGCTTTAAGTGGCTCAAAGGGTATTTCTATTTCTCTCTGGGTTAACTTGTCCCATTGCACACCCATCGCAATACGGTTATCTTTGGTAAGGTCATAAGCACTCTTACCCTTCTTATCTGTTTTGTATAAAGGCTTACCGTCTTTATCTTTCTTGGCATACTTCACGGCTAATCTGTTTCTTTCTTTTTCAACTTCTTGTAGCTCTTTTACGAAGTTAACTATTAATCGGCTAAATAAACTTGCTGTTGGTGGGGGTAATTCCCTCATCATAATGGCGTTAACCCCTGCATTTAAACCCATAATTTCATTTAAAGTAATTTTCATTTATTATTTTTCCTCCTTTTGGAAATATATATTTGCGGCTGTTTACAGAGGCACAACCGCAGAAGCCTATTTAGTTAAGTTGTAAATGTTATTACATCACTCACAACTATTCTTCCAGTTGGTAAAACTATTGCAAAATAGAAACTATTCGTTCCTGTATCGGTAAATCTTAAACCTATTTTTCCGTCTGCCTCACTAAGTAGTGTATATTCAGTTTTTGCAGTTACTACTAATATTTCTCCATCAGTAAGTATGGCTGTTTCTGTTGAAACAGTAGTGGTTTCTTTTGTAGTACCTGCTGATGTTGTGCAACAATAAGCTGGAATATAAGTAGGGGTAGCTACGTTATTACCCAAATAATCTTTTAATTGAATTGCTACATCTATGGTGTTTGTACCTTCTGCACCAACGGTAATATCTGCGTCTACTGGCATATTATTAAACCATTTCAGAACATCGTATAGTTCACCTTTACCAAATCCTTCGCCTATATGTTTTGTTATAGTCATAAAATCTCACTTCCTTTTTTGCGGGCAGGGTTTTTACGCCCTGCCTATTTGTGTTAATCTGTTATTATGTTATTCTACTATGCGGGAGTCGAAGCTCCACTAAGGATCTGAACACCGAATAAGCCGTTTAAGACGACTGCTACAAAATAAGCCTTCCATGATACAAGACTAAATGCGTTAGTAGCATTAGAGGTGTCTTGTGGTCCGGAAACCTTAATTATAAGTTTGTCTTTTACGCCTGATATCCGAGTACCAGCTATAGCGTGCTTTCCGAATATTGGGGTCTGGTTGATAGTACCAGTTGCAGAATAGATACTGAATCCAGCATCATCATTGTCAGCAGTTCCATTACAAATTACAGTGGTAAAGGCTTCGGTATCTTCATACCATCTAACTCCACCCCATTTACCGAGTTCACCGTTCTTAATAGCTTCGGGGCTTGCATAATGTTGTGCATTTACCCAGGCACCATCTTGCATGAAGTCATAGACTACGAAAGGACTCATAATCCCTACATAGAATTTGCCGTCATACTTTGGTGCTTTATTGTGCTTTAGGATAGCTACAGCTCTTTCTACAGCCGAACCGGTTACAATATTAGTTGCAGCTAATCCGGTAGTAACTACAATACGGAAATGGTCGCCTGCTGCTGGTGCGTCTTTTAACGCAGGTGAGAAGGTTGCTGTATCAGTTCCAGCTACAAAAGTAGTGACTTCTGCTGCATATCCTGCATTTTGTCCATCAGTGAAGATGATTAAGCCATTACACCAATAATGGTCTGCTTGAGTTAAAGCAGCAGCATCAACGACTGTAGTGGTAGTTGCAGAGTCGACCTCTCCGGTTACTGCATAGGTGCTTGAATTATCTACCCTTAACGGATAGAAGCCTAAAGACATTGCGAGTCTATACTGGTAATTTATTGATTCACCCATGTTTACGCCACAGAGCATAACAGCCCCTTCAGTTACATCATCGTAAGCAGTCAATACTAAAGTATCGGTAAGTCTGATGGTGTTACTGTATTTGGCTGTGGTTTTCTCGAACTCGAAGGCTTCCATTTCTACATAATCGGGATTGTCTCCTTCTGCGGTTGCAGCGGTTATTTTATCAAGCGGTACATATCGGGTGAAATTTACGGTTTGCCCCTGTTTTTGGGGTATATCACGACTATGGTCTGCGAGTTTGTCTGCTACCATTACTGGTTCGGCAAAATCTAACAGCTTCCTGTCGTAATATGTTTTCATTAATTGAGTTAAAGTTGAAGTTGTGGTTGCAGTTGACATATATAATTCACGTCCTTTTTATTAATATTTTTGTTTTCCCCCGTGAATTACAGACTATTTAGTTATTAGTTTATGTTAGTCTTTTGGTTTCCCGACTAATCTTTCAAGGTCTGCCATCGGCATATTATTGTAGTCGGTTGATCCACTTGGAGCAGAACGAACGCCTGTTGGTTCGGTATAAGTCTTGCTTTTCTTCCTGGCCTGTTCTTCTGCTTCTTTTAGTGCTTTCTCTTGAAACTCTTTCTTTTCTTTCTCAATAGCGGCGTCAAGGTTTTGATCACGGTATATCTTATAGGCTTCTTCATAAGCCTTTATACCGTACTGGTCAAACAGCTTATTCCTGCCGTTTTCGTTGGTGAACCCTGCTACAATCTTTTCTACTGTCTTACGGTCATAAGGAACACGTTTGTCCTTATTTGCTTCAATTAATCTGCTTATCTCTGTTTCGGTTGCCTGTCTTGCTTGTACTACTGCGATTGGCTTCATTGCTTTGGAGATGTAGGGCATGAGTGCTTTAGCTGGATCTTCGCTGAAATCATCGTAAAACTTCTGCTTTTCGGCGTCAGTCATAGCTTTGATTTCATTTTCTACGATATTCCGGGAAGTAGCGTCTATCTGATACTGTTTCATATCAGTATCAAGTTTGTCGGCTTCTTCCTTATACTTGCGTAGGTTGCCCAGTTCCTCATCTTGCTTGGCGTGCAGTTTGCGTATGTTTAGATAGGCTTTAGACAGTTCTTCGGCTGACTTCCCTTTCAGGTCGTCAGGTAGTTCTTCGGTTGGTGCTGGTGCTGGTTCGGCAGGAGGTTCGCCCTCCTTTACAGGTTCAGCAGGTTCAACAGGTTTAACAGGTGCAGGTTTTCCCTTGGCTAATGCTTCCAGAGCTTCGTCGGAAAGCTGGTCATACGAATCTTCTTTAATTTCATCAGTCCCTACTGCTTGTCCTTCCGGGGCAGTGTCAGGATTATTGATGTTTTCTATTTCAGATTGCATGATTTAAAATACTCCTTTCGTTTAATTGGTTTCTTTTATTTCTTCTACGGTTTCTTTAGATAATCTTAAATTAAACTCTACTTTCTTTGGGAGACTATTAAAACCGTAATTTAAAAATAATCTCTCTCCACTACAATGTTGTAATATCAAATCACCATCGTCACAAGTTATAATTTTTTCACAATTAATATCTCTAATTGTAAATGGCTTCATAATTCCCCCTCTTATTTTTTCTTCATCTTCCCTGCCTCATCACCTACATTAAGCAACGCATTAATCTCTAATATGAAATCATCTATCGCTTGAACATAGGCTTGAGCATAATATATCTTGCTTATTTCCTTCTCGGTAAGTGCCTTATCGGTATAATAGGCCTTCTTTATATTAACTATTCTCATTATGTCCTGCCAGCCAGCCGTGTTAAGAGTGGCTCGCAAGCGGTCAGCTTGCTCAATAGCGGAGTCATAGTTGGTCATGGTAAAATCTTCCTTATTCTTCGTGAATATAGATATTCTGAACACGTTTTGCTTCATCTAAATTATATTTTGCAATTCTTAGTTCTTCTAAATCTGATTGGGTTGGATGTTTTTCTTTGGGATTAAATAAATGCTTTTGTTCTAAATAATCAATAAAATCGCTTATTGTATTCTGATTTGGAATATACCAACATTCCTTTAATTCGTCCCACATATTTTGATATTCATTCATTTCTATTTTCCCTCCTTTATTTTTAATAATCCTTTGTAAGCCATGCCAAGATTTTCACTAACCCAGCTATTATTATCATGGCGATTAACACAACAACAAATAGTATATAAAAATAACCAACAAGCTTACCTATTGCAATTGTTGCTTCCCATACCATTTTAAATCCCCCCTTTTAATTTTTTATTTATCTTCCCCCTCTTATTTGTGGTGGTTGTCCCCCTTGATTCGGTGGTGGTCTCATTCCCGCAGGGTTAGCTAAAAGCGGGGGATTCTTTTCAGCTAACCCCTTTGGCGGGGTGGCGGAAGTGGATTGTTCCGCCGTTTTGGCGGTCTTTTGTGCCTCTTTGCGTTCCCGTTCTTCTGCTAATCCCGGGATTAATTTCTCTAAATCTCTAAAGTTCATATCTTCACCCACTCGCTTGGCTATCTCTTCTAAATTAAACACTGGTTGCATTACAGGTTTGCCGTCTTCGCCTATCTGCACGTTGCCCATCGGGTCGGTAGCAGGCTTCACAAATAGCGGTGCAATGTCGGTTAATTTAAGCAGGTTAGCCATCTCTACCTGATGTTCCTCGAATATACTAACCCCTCTCGGTATAAAGTCAGGGTTGCCGGCCATCTTAATATCAGCCTTTCTAATATCGTTATTGCCCTTCTCGGCTATCCACTGCGCACCCTTCTCTTTGCCTAACACCCTATATGCTGCCTCTTTAGAGAAGAATTGCAGGTCATGTTTATATATAATCTCCAATACTCCTTGATACCACGGTTCTAAACAATGCTTAACGGTATGCTTAATTGGCTCTGCGGCGTTCCCCTGCATCATCTTGGTAGCCCCTAAGGTATCTGGTAAGCCTTCCTTATTTGGCATGGAAGAGATAACGGGGACTGCCTGTGTGGTTTTCATTATCTTATCTTCTAACATTCCTATAGAATTAATTAGCGGACCAAGTGCGGCTGCCTGTGCAGTCAAATTAACAAATACCATTGCCTTACTGACATCTTCTACATTAGCATTGGTAAAGAAGGTTTTTCCCGGATGGGAGATTATTATTCCGCCCGATACCCCAGCCATCTTCTGCTGGTTCATTATAGACATCGGGTTAGATATTAAATTAACACAGTCGGACAGCTTATTGTGGGCATTAGTCAGCTCTTCTGCATAACTCTGTATATCCTCGCCTGTTCCCACACCAAACTGCTCGTTAGGCATTTTGTCTTTGGAAGCGTCAACAAATATATTCCCGCAGTCATAGGGGTATTCGTCATTTCTGATACAGACTTCACGGTTGGCAATGGTGATTATAGCCCTGACATAATCATCTTCATAGACGTTCACGGTAGACTCGTCTGATATTTTGCCCTCTAATAGTGATTTCGGCACTTCGCCGTGATATTCCAGTAGTTCAACCCTATCAGTATTGATTTTATTTTCGCCTACGGTATCGGATGATCCAGGCTGTGAAGTGTCTTTTAGGTCTAATATGCTGTGATAAGTGCCTTGTGTCTCTAACTGTCTCAGATGTGATACAAAGACATCAGGTTTACGAATGACAATCCAGCTTTTATTAACATCAATTGCTACCGGGTCAGGGAAGGCGTTAAAGACATCACATACCTCGATATCTATTCCCTCAAATGTAGTCTTGCCTTTATCAGTCTTTTCTATCCAAGGGACTTTAGCCAGTGAATAGCCATATATCTCAAATTGTTTAATAAAACCTTCTGCCACATTGAATAGTCCGCCCCTTCCTTTACCTACATTACCTAATTGATAGGCAATAATATTCTTTAAGGCAGGGATCATAGCTTCATCAGATTCTTCTCCTGGCTGAATATCGAAGGAGTTCTTGAGGTCGGCAGGGAACAGGATATTCATGTAGATAGGTAACTTGGTGCGGACAGCCTCTTTTAGTGATGTAACTACATAATTGGACTGCCAGTCCTCTTTTTGGTCGGATCGTGTGCCTCTATAATCATTGTAGTATTCTATCCATTGGGCGTGACGACCTGCCATATTGGTCTTACTATAATTGTAGCGGTTCAAGACAAATTCTACGAGGGCGTCACCTTTGGTCTTTGCCTTTTCGTCTTTCTTCTTTGTCAATGTAAATCATATCCTATCTCCCCCGAGAATTTGTTATTCTATTCTGGTCTAATCTGTAACGAAAGTTTAAAAACATAATTGGTATGTCTTAAGGCTACATTTTGAAGAGGTTTCGTCATTTCGTCACTCATTCTTTCCCATATATTTATCGCCATATATTTTAGTTCGTCTTTATCGTATTCATTACAGTCAAATTTAAAATTATGTTGGAAAACAATACCTTTTTTATCTATTAACATTTCTCCCCCCCCTTTTTTTTTAATTCCTCGATACCCTTCGGCTATTTGCTATCAGTTCAGCGGACACGTCCATTGCCTGGATAGTTTTGACTTTGATGATACAATCTAAATTATTTGCAAAGTCTTCAATAGATTTTGAATGTTTACCAAATATATATTCTTCTAACTCTTTTAATAACTTATTGTACATATTTTCCTCCTTTATTTTCCTTTATAATTGGCATATAGTGCCTTCAGATACGCCTTTGCCCTTGCGCGACTCATCGGCTTCTTATTCTTCTTCTTGCCTGTATTCTGGTTAACTACATTACATTTGTCGTCTTTGCCTGTTATCTTCCAGGGCATGGTGTGTCCTCCTCTTCCCAAAACCCACACATTTCTTTACCTTTTTCTATTGCGGTTACTCCATCTTTAATTTTTTCATTTAAACAAGTTATTCTCCACTTATTATCACAATAATATTTACAATCAACACAATCTTTATCCATTATCCCTCCATCTCCTCCGTCCCTACACTGTCACGGTATAGCGGGTTGTCCTCTTTATATATCGGTATCGGTGCGTTCTGGTCGCCTACATAGCCCATCTTAATCTTTTTCATATCTGATAAAAAATAGCAACCATCGTAAGTATGATAAGCATTTTTCGTTATTTTTATCCCAAAATTACTTTTAAGAAATCTAATAAAATCCTGAACTTTTACCATCTTTCCCCCCTTTATACTTTATGGTATATAAAAATAACGGATTGAATAATATATTGATTTTATTTTATTTATTAATGTTCTGTTTTTAAATGGAATCCACTTTGGTTCTGGATATCTAAAAGCATTATTGGTTCTTATTTGCTCTACTATAGACCACCAATGTCTATCTGCTTCTTCCCATGTTTCACTCATACATTCCCCCTTATAATCCTGAATATTTATTGCTATGCTTCTTAACATAGTCGTAATCGTTATCTACGTATCTCCCCAGTATCTCGCTTGCTACTGCCCTTTTCAGCGTATACAAGCCCATAATATAGGTGTCTGCCCTATCAGGACTTCTGCCTAACCGCTTCTTGATGTATTCCTTTTCCTCTATCTTTATCTTGCCGTTCTTGATTTCGTAGGTCGGTGCAGTTAGTTGCCGCTTTATTTCCTTATCATCATAAGTTAGCTGTATATCTTGCCTGGCAAACATTTCCCCTGCTTCCCACCACATCTGCGCCCTCAAGTTATAATATTTATTCTTGTTCTCACTGGCATTACTTGAGTTAATCGGTAAAACATTATTTCCCATCTCGATTAGTCTGTCTGTCACACCTGCTCCTACGCCTATTTCATCTATACCAATTAAGTCAGGCCGTTTTTCTTGTGCCCAAATATGGATCTTACCGGCTGTATACATGGTATCTTTCTGGCCGAAGATTATAGCGTCCTTAATATCTGTGCCTTCCATGTAGTAAATAACAGTTTCATCATCGCCAAAGCGAGATATATCGCAGGCTATTATTTTCTTCCTGCGGTTATCAATAGCCGGTATAATGGTTAGTTCTGCCTGTCTAATCCAAATATCCTTAATAACAATGTCAGATCCTTCAAGTGAGTCCCAGCTTCCCTCAAGATTGGCCAGTAATAGCTCCGGTCTGTACTTAAAGGCTTCTTGTAGGCTATCTATGTAAGTAATCGGTAAGTAAGGGTTTTCTTTGGGTAGTGCCGGAATAAATATTTTATGCTTATCATTACCTAAAACAAACTCATCTTTAAGAAAGCAGTTTTTTGGATTAGCTGTAAATAAGGTTTTATAGGGCAAGGCTATACCGTTAATCTGTAATCTAAACCTTGACATTAATACGGCTATATTATCCTTTTTACACTCTTCTGCTTGGTCAATAAAGACTACTGCAAATTCAGCCGATGAAAACTTTGATACTGCTTCGGTGTTATCCAGTCCACCAAAAGCATATTTAACCTTATCCTCAATAACAATTTCTTTATCCTGTGACCTAATATAATAATGGTCGGGTGTGATACGTTTCCAGGTTTCAAGGGTAGTATCGTTAAAGTCTACTGCCCGGTTACGCCCCATGAAGCCAAGATTAATAGGGTATTTAGAAGGTTTTAGGTTAAATTTTTCTATTACCCAGTTGGCAAATCTATCAAGTAAGAGGCATCCGATATAGGATTTACCTCCACCCATAGCTCCTCCAAAGAGGATAGCAAATATTTCGGGGTTCCAGAAAGCGTCCCAGCATTTGGTTTGTTTAAGGGTCAGTTTGACCCGGATTATCTTTTGCTCTGTCATCTTCCCCCTCATAACTCTTTTCTATAATATATTTAATCGGTGTCCCGTCTGCTCCGGTAAGCTCATTCTTAGTAGTGGTCGGCACATACTTGTTTATAAAGTCTTTTAGTAAGGTGTTATCATTCATTAGCTCTTCTATATAATGCTTTAATATGGTTGTGTCATGGGTCTTATCGTATGCTAAAGCTGTATTAGTCAGGTCTTTAATGGTATAGCCTTTTTTTTTCATACGGCCTATTTTGTTACCTTTGGCAAATCTACATTGACCTTTTTCGTTTGTTGTAAATTCTCCGATTTTTTCCGATTTGCGGACATCTTCCATTTACCAATCACTCTCCTCTATTTCACTTATTGTTACCTTAAATGGCTTCGTCCCGTCCATTGCCATTAAATTAACTACCGCTGCTAATTCGGACTGTGGTATATCTATCTTAATTCGTGTGTTCCTGGTCTGCCCGCCAATCCCAATGGCTTGGATATCAGGCAAAGACGCTATAAATACTATCTTTTCCATTCATCATTTCCTTTAGTTTATTTAATGCTCTGTCTTTCGTGTCATGGACTGTTGCTCTGGGTAGGTCTATCATCTCTTCTATCTCTCGTATCGAATAGCCTTGATTACTAAATACAACTATTTCTCTTTCGGTAGGAGTTAATTTTTGCAGGCTTGCTTGCAGGTCAAGATTGAAGATAACTTTATCCTCGTCAAAGGAATTGTTATCTTCCCAAAATGGTATGGCGTTTTCTGGCGGGTTTAGACCGTAGTTTTCTATCACAATTTTATTTCTTGCCATCTATATCCCTCTATTCTAATTATAGCGAAAAACTTGTCAAGTGTCCGACAGAGATATAAAATAATTACCTTCCCTCTATAATTATCTCAGTTCTCGGGTTCACCTTGTCTACCCCTGCAATATGTGAACCGTCAAAGGATACAATCTTTTTATCATTCGATATTACTTTTGCCTTCTGTAATATGTCACAGGTCGCTTGCAGTAAATTATTTAAGTCTGGCCTTGCTTTAGTTGGCATGTAATATAAGGCTTGCAAGTTAATTTGGTTTGTAATGGTTTCGCCTCGGTATTCTGTTTTAAGCTGCCATAAACAATCGTTCTCATAAGTAAGATATTGTTTGCTTTGGATAATAAATCTCTTGCCTGTTTTAGTTAACGCTATCCTTTGGCTATTCTTTTTTGTTATCGGTCTACCCGTTAGAATTATCTTAATTTTATTCTTCAATTTATCTCCTTTATATTTTTAATGCTGGTTGAACTCGTCTTGCTTCGCCTCCTTCTCTTTTTATTCTATGCATGTATCCAATTAATTTATCTGACCAACTATATGTATAGTTCCCTTCGTCATCATAAACTACTCCATGTTCCAATCTATCCCACATCTGCCGATACACCTTTAGCTCTATGTTCTCCGCTTTTAACGCCTCACCTTGTTGGAGCAAATGTATTAAATTCCAAGCTTCTTCTGGTGTTGGAATCCAGTCTTTTTTTGATATTGTGTATCCCTTTAAAAACTCAATTGCTTCTTTAGTTTCCATCGCTTTTCACCTCCTCTAATTCCCTCTTATACAATATAGCCTTGTCATCATCTACGCAGTTGTTTAGTAGTGTTTGGTATCTTTCTTTTTTCCGTTCTCTTATTTTTCTTACTTCTTCTTTGAACCAAGGTTTCTTCGCTAAAATATTTACCACTTCCGCAAGTTCCGAAAATTCTTTATCGCTCATTATGTTATCGCCTCCCACTTCTCGCCAGTCCAGATTTTGTGATAAAACTCTTCCATTATATAAATTAATAAACAGCTTTTTGTATCATTAAAATCTAATTTAAAATCTTTATATTTGTCAATGTCTGAATTAAGCATCCATTCAATAAAATCTGCTATAATTTCATATTCCTTAGATTTATGATAAGCCTCCTTATCTCTTACCTTGTGTGCCATTTCAAATAGCTGTTCGAGTGTGGGTAGCCAGACTCTATGAGTTGCTTCACTATATTTTTTTTGCAATGACGTTATTATTGATATATTTGCACATAGCGTTTTATTGTTACACCAAAACTGCCAATCCCCTACTTTTGGCTTCCACACCTTTTGTATCTCCTCTGCCTGCTTACACATCTTAAGAAAATTATCAGTTATCATCTTATTTTTCCTCCTTTTTTAGCCGATTATCGGTCTACTCAATAAATTATCTACTAGCTTTTGATCCTCCGTAGAATGTTCAAATTTAATATACTTAATTCCTTTTTCTTTATCATTATTTTTCTTGGTATTAATTGCCCTTTGTGCTAAAAATGCTTTGCTAAACTGCCGCTTGTAGTGCTCCCATGTTACCAGTCTTTCCTCTTTTCTACGCCTCGCCCCTTTATATTTTTGAATAGAAACACCCCACTTGACTAGCCGTAGATATATAATAGACCTCGACACGCCGTATAATTCGGCTAGTGCGTTTATCGGCATATCTTGCTCATATTTTTCGATGATGTTTTCCCTGTTCTCGTCGATATAGGCAGCTATTAGGAATTTGTTTTTAGTCATTTTTACTCCTCGTTTAAACATAACTCATTGCAATTTTATTGATTTTATCCATATTTTTACCACTCTCTAAACAATGTGGTATACTTCGGTGTAATTCTTTTAATATGTAGATAACATCATCTTTATTAATATGATGAGCTTCCGACCCTCCAAAATATTTATTCAGAGGGTTAAAGCCTAAATTACGTCTTCTTTTATTGGCCGCCTTTATCCCTATAGCTTTCGCTTTTTTTGGATTATTTATTCGCCATCTTCTTTGCCCCTCTAATACTTTTTCCCGATTATTTTCCCGATATTGTTTCTGATATTCTAACGATTTTTCAGTTTTTTGATATTTTCTCATATATCCTAAACATTTTTTATAATTATTTTTTTGCCAAATACTTATATGCCTTTCGGTTTCCTCCTTATGTTCTATCTTGTATTGTTTGGTTTTTTGTAATATATTCTCTCTGTTTTTTATATAATATTTTTGCTTGCGTTGTTTTATTTTATCTGCATACTTTTCTCTATATTGTTCATCATATTCTTTTATTTTTTCTCTATTTTTAATATAATAATCTTTAAAACTAAACAATATTAATCTCCCTCTTTATTTTCGAATATAACGATTTTGCCTTTTAGGATGTGGATATCCCACTTTCTAATTAATTTTTTAAGTGAATCAGAAGCAAGAAAGAAATTAGAACAAGTGTCTTGAAAAATTCTTGATAGTTGGTATTCATCCTTGCCGTTATTTTTGTCTTTATTTAGCAGGGCATAGCGTTTTTTCCCAGTATGACTTCTATAACTACATGGCACAGGAAATTTTATCTTGTCGAGGTTCTCGCCATTGACCCAAGTTCCTTTGGTGTACTTTTTAATTTCATGGCTATTTACATCTACAAGTTTCCCACAGTTATGGCATCTATAACCTATCATTCCTGGTTTATAATATATCTGTAAGTGTTCACATTCCTTCTTCACCTTCACT
The DNA here is from genome assembly GCA_964628765.1 of uncultured Candidatus Bathyarchaeia archaeon. Taxonomy (GTDB): domain Archaea; phylum Thermoproteota; class Bathyarchaeia; order TCS64; family TCS64; genus RBG-16-57-9. The sequence goes on from CAZVMT010000002.1 coordinate 38,911, forward strand.
ACCTTCATTTCAAAATACGGTATCTTATTCACTTTTTTCACCTCCTTTTCTCCTCCTCTACCTCGACATCCATTTTTCTTGGTTTAAAAGCATGTTGGTCGAGTGGTATAACGTAATCTTTATTTCCATCTAAATATTCTAAAACTACCGCTCCATAAACGCCACTCAGTGGTCCATTAAATACTACTGTTTGAACATATCTAAATTTATTGTCAGGACATCTTGCCAATCTACAATATTTCCCTTGCCACCATCTTTTATACCTTTCTTGTACTGTCCCCCCGCTTGAGATAAACATTCTTTTCCTCCCTTCGCCGTCTCCGGCATTTTAAATCCGCCTTTTAGTTTGTCCATGATTGCCTTATTCTTCGCTAAATTTTCTTTTATCTGCTCAGGTGTAAACTTCGGCTCCGGCTTAAATATGTGCTTTGGCTGAACTTCGCTGTCCTGTGGCTTCCTAACCTTACCTTCCTTCTCATCTTTCCGGTGCCAGGCAAGTATAGTCGCATAGTGGCTTTTATAATATTTTTCTTTCCCTTTAGACAGGATATGAAGCGATAAATCCTTCATATATTCTTTGGTTAATGGATCACCTAACTCAATAACTAATTTCTGGTATTCTTCTTCGGTTAAAAAAACTGCGGGTTCTCTCTCCCTCTTCTTATTATCATTCTTATCATTATTACCATTATTGTTTGTTGCCCTACCCTTGCCCTTGGCTTGCCCTACCCTTGCCCTATCGTTGCCCTTTTGTTTGCCCTTATAGTTGATAATACCCTGATAAAGGTTATATTTTAATATGGTTATATGAGAATAACCGCTTGCCGTTTTGATTGCCAGAAAATCCATTTTACTTAAAGTTGACAAAATTAGTCGGATTTTCTTAGTTGTTATCAGCTTATCATTAATTTTCTTTCTGATGCCCTCAATGGAAGTGATAAAACTACCCCTTTTAATGGTAATAAATTTTTTATGGTAATTATCCCACCATTCATTATCTTTATGATTTGCCATCAATATTAGATATATAGTTATTAATTTTTGTATAGCATTTAAGGAAGAAAATGTCTTACTGCTGAATATTTTTCTTGATAGTAAAACAAACCCATCTTCTATATATTCTTCTGCCATTTATACCTCCACTAAAATAATAATTCTGGTATAGCCTTGATTCTATTTCTGGCTATCTCACAATATTCTGGGCTTATCTCTATCCCGATATACTTACGCCCTAATTCTTTACAAGCTACTGCAGTAGTCCCTGAACCGAGAAAGGGGTCAAGAATTATATCATTCTTATTAGAATAATTTTCCAATATCCATTTTATTAACTCTATTGGTTTTTGAGTGGGATGGACTCTCTTTTCTCTTTTCCCTTCTTGTAGACAACCCATATATAAATATCTAAATATTTTTAAAGGTCTGTTAAATGAAGTCCATGCCATTTCCCCATCAGAAAAATTATCGTTCCAGTCATTCTTTTTCTTTTTATCCCAAACTATCCAACCTTTTGAAATTGGTAAATTAAAATAATTACCACCGAATATAATTTGATTTTTTGATACTCTAAATATTTCTGAAAAGTCTATTTTTATATCATCGTTTATTATCGGTTTATATTTATTTACATTAACAAGTTTACTCCCACCTATACTTCCAAAAGATTTACTCCCACCTATACTTCCAAAAGATTTACTCCCACCTATAATATTTATTCCATAAGGCGGGTCAGTTACTATTAAATCCACACTCTTGTCAGGTATCCCCTTCATTACTTCGAGACAATCACCGCATATTATTTGGTTATATTCCATGATTCTCCTAACTTACCCTTACTAATCTCTTCCCGAAACTAAATACCTGCTGTATCACGTTCTTGTGAAAATACTTGTATACGCCAAACCCGACCGGCTTAAGTTTCGCTATCTGCTTTTTAGCCTTTGCCATTTCACGGTCTTTCCAGTCAAAATATTCACGCCGGTTAGCCGGGTAATGATATCCGCCGGGATCTTCAGTAGTGGATAATATCGGGTAGCCTTCAAAGCGAAGTTCTTCAATCGCTTTTCTAATAGTCCTTGCCGTGATATGATCGCCTGTCCGCCTGATATACTCATCAGCTATAGCGTGTTGATTTATTGCAGTAGGTTTGCCTATGTGGGTCTTGATTATGTCAATGATAGTAGCTTCGTCAATTTGCTTATTCATTTAGATTCACCTCCTTTATTTATTTAATATTTTTTCTATTTTTGTTAATGTTCTCAGGTCAGGATATTCAACATCTTCATCAGGTTCTAACATTATCTTTCGTATCTCTTCAATTTTTTCTTTATCAGTCATCTTACTTTTCACCCCTTTGATAATTTATTCTGGAAATTGCCATCTCGAAGAATGGCAGATACTTCTTATCCGCTGACGTATACTAATAGTAGTTTCCAATATACCTACAAATTGTCTATAAATTAAACTATTTTTACTATGATATTTCTTCTCAACCTCCATACTTTTAAGCCAAAATTTTACTTGATTCTTCAACTCATCCTTTAAATTTATTATTGCCATTCTATTCGCCAGCCATTTATTAATCCCACGTTTCAATAATATTTCTCTCGTTACTTCTTCTGGAACTCCATACTCAGTAAAATCTCGAACTAAATATTTAATTTTATTTTGCTTAAAATTGTTAATAGTTTTTTCGTTAATAATCAACACTTTCACCCCCTTTTTTATAGTATTTCTAATATTCATCGCTAAAAAATTATAGTTCCCCTGCCATATCTACCAGATAGTCACGCCCTCTAATCACGCAGGAATATACTATCTCAGGCGCCACTATCAACACGGCAAGACAGACTATAATTATTGCTTCGGTTAGGTTAGTGATTAGCTTGGTCACGCTTATATCTCCTTAAAACGATTAATTATTGATAAAAAAGCAAACATAATTAGAAAAGCTAAACTCCTATGGTCAATAGGATTATCACCAAACATTAAGCATAAAAAATATATACAGAAACAAAACTCACAGATTAAGCTAAATATTTTACTCACAATATCTCCCTCCCCTCTACCATAATTCTATGACACTCGTCACACCCTGCATTCTCTCGCTTCTCATCTTCGGTCTGCTCTACCTCTTCTTCATAATCACCACAAGTAGCTTGGTCTATATCCTCTAAATCTTGTTGATCGAAACTCCATGCTTGTGGACAACTCTTTTTATGCTTACAAGTATCACATGTGTAATCATTCTCATTTACTTTAACTGCCATTCCCTTTACCTCCCTTATTTTTTTATAACTCTAACTGGTAATAATTCTCTTCTCTTCTAAATCTTTCATCTAACTGTTCTAATGTATAATCCATTCTAAACTGCCATTTACATTGCTTTTGCATTTCAAGTAATCTTTTCCAATAGTC
>CAZVMT010000003.1:0-35595 GCA_964628765.1 uncultured Candidatus Bathyarchaeia archaeon
CTGAACCCCAACAGGCACAGAGCGATCAAGGAACGAAGTATCAGGCTTATCCTCAGCCAGAACCCTGTCCAACACCTTCTTCAAACCAGCCTTCATCCCATCAAAAATCCGCGTAATGTTATCAGCCGTCATCTTTGGCTCAAAGTCATCGATCAAGGCATCATAGGGATTCTTGGCACCCTTGATATCCATCAAGAGCTCAGCCTTCCGCTCCGTCAACTCCTTCATCTTAACCAACTCAGGCTTGAACAGTTCCCAGTCCTTCGCAGCCTTCGCCTTCTTCCAGACATTAACTCCAAGGGTCTGCTGCTTCGCTATCTCCACTACCAGCTCCTCGGGGAGCTTGGTAGCCTCATCATACATCTTACGCGCCAAGTATACGTTCCGCTTCTCCACCTGACTCAAGCCATCATAACCAGCATCCGTCTCAATATACTTCAACAGTTTATCGTTCTCCGGGTTAGTAACCATCTTGTGGAGCATCTTCTGAATGAAAGCCAGCTGCTGGCTCTTCAACTCCACTCCACGGGGAGGCATCTTGGTCTCCATATCCCAGTAGAGAATCGCATTAGCGCTGTTCAGCACCGTGAGCTCCTTGCTCCGCTCAAGAAGCTTGGCGTAATTATCCTTTAAACTCGACATAACAAGAAGAAATCCCCCTCGATTTGCTTTAAGGTTTCTAAAAACCATGAAACCTAGAACATTGGCGGCGTGAAGACATCATAGATAAGAAGCTCCTCCACCACATCAAAAGTCCTGTGCCTAAGCCCCTTGGGAACCACCACGAAGACCCCAGCCTCCAGCGGAAAGCTACCCCAGTCCTCTATCCACATGGTTGCCTTCCCCCGTAGAACATATATAATATCTGTCTCCTCTGGGTGCAAATGCTCCTCTATCTCAGACCCAGCCTTGCACCTAACAACGAAGCACGTTATCTCAGCGTCATCGTCTCGCTTGGAGTATAATGTGCGCATCCCCACGTTCTCTAGGAACGGGTGGGGTGTCTCTTGGACCGTTTCCAGTTTCCTCACTATGCTCATAGACAGTAAACGTGTTGGGAGTGGAAATGTCTTATTCCAGTCTCATCGTCTTCTGGTTAGCTGCTTTTTTCCACGGGTTTGAGGAGGAACTGGTCCAGTACCTCTCGGGCTTCCTCACGTTTCCTCTGGAAATCCGTCAAGAATACCTCAACCCTATTGGCTAGCTCCTTCTTACACTCACCGCAGAGTATCTCGCCCTTCTTACACGCCAATTCACGGTCTATCAACGCTGCGTCGTCTTCCTCGAATAGGAAATAGTAGTAGGCGTAGACGTTACATATCTCTGGGCGTCCACCTTTCTCCCGCTGCTCTTCAACTGTGTCCCTACCGCCTGTGAAGGCTTTCATCACCTTTTTGGCAGCTTTCTTGGGTTTATCTGTGGTGAATATGGCTGTGTCTGGTTGGCTTGCGCTCATCTTGCCACCCTCTGCTAGCCCTGGTAAGAACTTGGCGTGGATCTGAGCAGGCTTCATGTACCCCATCTTCTCAGCGATGTCCCTTGTTATCCTCCAGTATGGGTCCTGGTCGATGGCTGCTGGTATCAGGCATGGGATGTTCTCTCCTTCACGGTCTGACTGCAGGAAGCATACCATCATCTGGAGGGCTGGGTGCCAGATTGATCCGATGTTGTCGCTGTTGTTGAACCCGAACACTGCACGTACTGTGCTGAATGTTACCCGTTTGGCTACCTTGACTCCCAGCCTGTACAGGTGATCAATGTGGTCTGTGTCGCTGAATATGTGGGTCTTCTCAGGGTTCAACCCACACGCTATCACGTCCAATGCGTTCTCATAGGTCAAGGCGACTGCTTGCTCTAGTGTCAAGTCTTCTCTATGGAGGAACTTCTCGTCGTCGGTCATCTGGAAGTATAGATCGGCGTCGAAGGCGTCTTGGAGGTATTTGCAGAAGAACCATGGGAGGAGGTGTCCTAGGTGTACGTGTCCGCTGGGGCCTCTGCCTGTGTAGAGTCCAACCTTGTGTCCTTTCTCGTATTCCCGTATCCACCAGTCTGTGTCCCTGTGGCTCAGGTATACTCCTCTTCTGAGCTGCAGATGCTTGAAGCCTGCGTGCTCGGCGATCTTGTCCTCTATCTCTTGGGTCATGGGTGAGACTCCGAATTGCTCGACCAGCTTATCGTAGTCTATGTCTCCGCTGACTTCCCAAGGGGTCACGACCATATTCTTGTTTGGTTCATCTGTCATTGTTGTTTGCCTTCTTTATGGTTTGCACTATATAGGTTGGTGTGCTTTCAATATTGCTAGGGGTGTGTTTAGAATTTGTTTCCTCCACTAGGAGGAGTTTTTCCAGTCCGAGTGATACACTCTCATTCCCTGCCTTACACTATTTGGGTTGGTTGTTTTTAAAAAGGTATTTGTGACTTGCTCGTTTTTTGGGGTCCGTTGGTGGTGGTTCGGTGCATTTTTTTGGGTGTGTGGGTTTTGTTACTGTTTTGGGGTTTTTATGGTCCTTTTAGTTTGTTAATCGTTTTACCATGTGGAGGCTGTCTATGTATTTGTCATTGTATTTTACACCGTTGGGGTATGCCCCTATTTTGTGGAATCCGATTTTTTCATATACATGGATGGCTCGGTCATTATTGCTGTAGACCTCTAATGCCAGGTACTCTACTCTGAGCCTAGGGGCGTGTTTTTCCAGCTCCTTCATCATCTCCTGCCCAATCCCTGCGTCTCTGTACCCTTGTCGTAGTGAGATCCCTAGAGTGGCATAGTGCTTCATCCTGCCGTAGCGGGGTGAGATCTCGCAGCTGCCAACCAATAGTTTATCCACTTCAGCTACTACTGATATGTGTTGGTCTTTCTCCAGTTGTTTTAGGTTGTTTGCCAGCCACTCGATCTCTTCGTCGCGTGTCTTTTTGGTGTCTATGGCGATCATGGCTTCCTCCTCCACGAGTCCGTTGATGAAGGATAGCATGTCGTCTAGGTCGCTCCACCTGGGTGTTCTGAGTGTTACTTTTCTGCTTTTCTTGTCTGTGAATTTTCTGAGTATGGTGTCTGGCTTCATTCTCATTCAAGTAGCCAGTTTCAGGGGTTGAATAAAACTGGTTAGGATTCTAGGATGGCGAGTATGGCGGCTTCGAGGGTCATGCCCTCGGGTGGGTGCTCTATGACCTCACCGACCTTGTTTCCTTGGTTATCGATGATGTACATTGATGGGATCTTCACCAGATCAAACAAATCGACCTCCGCTGGGCTGGGTGGTATCCTCCATCTCTTGTTTGGGTTCTTGGCGTCCCTCATGAGGTGCCCGAATATTCTAGTCTTTAAACCTGTTTTCTCTTGTATCTGGGCTAGTACTGGTATGTGCCTGTAGCAGTCAGGGCACCATTCCGCGCTGAAGGCGTAGATGGTGTATTTTTCGCTGTGGCACTTGAGCTTGGTCTCCACTTCCTTATCTAGCTCATAGCCGTCGTAGCGTTCCATGAATTGTGGGGCTTTTTCCCTGCTGGATTCGATGTATTGTTTTACATCCTCCGAGTTTTTATCGAGTTTTTCTTTATCATACATTAGTCTCTGGTGATGAACGGGTCGATATAAATCGTTTACTTATCACTTGTTAAGAGGGCGTCAGCGAATGCTCTAGGGAGACCCGCTTCGATTATCTCCTCAGCCACCTTGGCGGTTGGGTATTTTACTCGCCTGAACTCTACGCTGATGGTCTCGCCTAGCTCTATTACTGCGTAGCAGGCTCTCGGGTCTCTGTCTTTGGGTTTTCCGACGCTACCATCGTTGATGATGTGAGTGCTGTTGACTGTTCTACTGTATGGCTTGTGGGTGTGCCCACACAGCATGACATCAGCGTCTATCGATTCAAGCATACGCTGGAGACTCTTCATGGGTCGATCCTCGTAGAGGTACTCGTTGATTCTCCTTGGGCTGCCGTGGACAAGGAGAACCTTGTAGCCGTTTGCTTTGAACTCGAATCGTTCGTGAAGGCTTCTGAGATATTCCTTGTTCTCTGGTGTTACCTGTTCTGTGGTCCACTCTATGCTTTTTTGACCGTTCCTCTTCTCTTCATCAGTGACGTATGCGCAGCCACAGTCTCCCCTTTCGTATCCGACACCATCATCATAGTTACCCATCACGGTCTGGATACCTGAGTTTCTCATGGTCTCGATGACCTCGTTTGGTCTTGGACCGTATCCAACTAGGTCTCCAAGGCAGTAAACAGCATCAAAACCATCCTTCTCTATCTCCTTGAGAACATTGTTCAACGCGAGGATATTGGCGTGGATATCCGAGAAGACAGCTATCCGCAAAGAGGTCACCTGATGGATATGCGTTTTCCTGTGGCTGCGTAGCTGATGGACTCGGCAATGTATGAGCCGTGGTCTGCGAGCCTCTCAAGGTAGCGTATTGTTAATAGATATGCTACTATGGCTTTGGGGTCTCCCTTGCATTCGCTTAGTTTTCTCATGTTCTCGAAGTAGAGGTCATCTGTGTTTGCTTCGACATTGCTTAGCTCGAATATCTTGGTGGCGTCCATTGTGTTGATCATATCGAGGCTTAGCTCCATCACCTGTAACGCTGTGTCTCCCAGCTCTCTGACGGTGAGGTCGTCGTTATTGATCTCCTCCCATTTTCCTATCTGATGGATAATCTCGCTGATGTCCATGGCGTATCGTCCGTACCGTTCCAGGTCATATGATATCTTGATGTATGCCTTCAGGATTCGTAGGTCGCTCGCCATAGGCTGGTTCAACGCGATCAACTCCGTGGCGGTGTCCTCGACTTCCTCGGCTAGTATCTGGATGGTGTTGCTCCACATCTTTGTCTGGGCGTAGTTATCCTCCCTTTTGTAGAATGCTTCGAGGGCTTGCCTCGTTGTGTCTAGTGCCATCTTTCCCATCTTCATGAGAAGCGCCTTGATCTGGTTTATACCTATGTCTAATGGTCTGCTCATCTATCCAAACCTCCCTGTAATATACTTCTCAGTGAGTTTCTCCCTCGGGTTCTCGAAGAGGTCTCGCGTAGCTCCGAACTCTATGATCTCACCAATATACATAAACGCGGTCATCTCACTGACCCGCGCAGCCTGCTGCAGGTTATGCGTAACCAGCACCACTGTGTATTTCTCTTTCAACTCACGCATCAAAGCCTCGATCTTCGTCGTCGCGATGGGGTCGAGGGCGCTGCATGGCTCGTCCATCAATATGATGTCTGGGTTGATGCTCAGGGCTCTTGCGATGCAGAGGCGCTGCTGTTGGCCTCCGCTAAGGCTGAAGGCGTTATCATCCAGCCTGTCTTTTACCTCGTCCCATAGCGCAGCTCCCTTTAGGCTGTCTTCCACTATCTTGTCCAGTTCCTCGTCTTCAGCCACTCCATGGAGCAATGGCGCGTAGGCTATGTTCTCGTATATGCTCATGGGGAATGGGTTTGGCCTCTGGAATACCATTCCAACGCGTTTTCTAAGTTCATACACGTTTGTATCTGGCTCCATGATGTCTTGGCCGTCAATAACCACCTTACCCGTGCTCCGTGCAACCGGAATAATGTCATTCATCCTGTTTATGCCGCGAAGCAGACTGCTCTTACCGCAGCCGCTAGGTCCCATGAAGGCTGTTACTATGTTGCTCTTTACCGTGATGTTGATGTCTTTTAACGCATGATTTTCTCCATACCACAGGTCAAAGTCCCGAAAGACCACTTTGTCCTGTGCCATCTTGGGTGTAAACCGCATTAATTCTTCATTGACCCGATATGTGCTCAATTCCCTAACCTCCTAAGGTAATAATTCCTAGCCATTAGCGCCGTCACGCTGACGCCTAGGAACATGACTAATAATACTAGGCTCGCCCCGAAGGCTCTCTGGAGCCCTTCGACTGTATGAGCCTGTGTTGCCAACAGATAGATATACATGGGTAGGCTACCCGTTGGGCTGCTCAAGCCCCTAGGTACGAACGCCTCCAAACCCGAGCCTGCTGTAAGCCAGACAACAGCCGTCTCACCGATTGCTTTACCGACTCCAAGTAATACGCCTGTAAGTATCCCTGGCATGGCTGCTGGTAGAACCACGTAGAGGATGGTCTGCCACTTTGTTGCCCCCAATGCTAGGCTCGCCGCCCTGTATTCCTGTGGCACCGTCTTTATGGCTTCCTCTGAGGCTCTTATGGTCCACGGGAGCATCATGAAGCTCAATGAGATCGCCCCAGCTAGAAGGCTGGTCTTGAGTTGAAGATAGAATACCAGAAACTCCAACCCGAAGAGCCCAATTACTATGCTGGGCATCCCGGCGAGGGTCTCGGTGAAGAACCTGACGCTCCGGGTTATCCTGTTGTCTGGGGCGTATTCTGCGAGGTAGATGGCTGATGCTACTCCCAAGGGTGCCCCTATCAGTGTGCATAGGGTCACAAGGTATACGCTGCCAACTATCTGGGGGAAGATGCCCCCATACTCGAATAATCTAGGTCTCGAAGTCAGAAACTCTAGGCTGATGATGCCTGCTCCGTTGGATCCTACCCAGATGAAGATAACGGGCAGTATCAGTAGACTGAACCCCACTGCTATTAGTAGGAGCCTCTTAACCCATTTCTCATTGCTTACTGGTGTCAACTATTTCTCTGCCTCCTGATGACAAAAGTCGCGATATAGTTGAGGGCAGTAACCATTAGGAATAGGACAACTCCTACTGCGAATAGCGCGTGTTGATGCGCTGAGCCCCACTCGGCGTAGCTGAACTCTATGGCTATCGTTGATGTGAGGGTTCTCGCTCTATCGAGGATTGATAATGGTATCCAAGGGGTCTCGGGGTTTCCTATCACCATCAATACAGCCATGGTCTCGCCGATGGCTCTACCTACTCCAAGGACTAGGGCTGCTCGGATGCCGCTGGATGCGGCAGGTAAGATGACTTTTCTTATTGTCTGCCAGCTGGTCGCACCCAAGGCAAGTGAGGCTTCCCTGTATGATCTGGGTACTGCTCTTAGGCTGTCCTCTGTTAGGGTGATCAGGTTTGGTAGGATCATTATCGCCAGTACTATCCACCCTGCGAGTATGGACTCGCCCCTGCCTCCGAGTGTGTTCCTGATTAAGGGCGCAAGCACCATCAACCCAAAGAACCCGATCACTACTGATGGTATGCCTACGATGACCTCGACACTGGACTTGATGACGTTTCGAACCCAGAAAGGAGCAAACTCACTGAGATAGATCGCAGTGGGAACACCGATAACTAAAGCGATGATCACAGCACCAGCTACCACAAACACGGTTCCCGCTAAAGTTGGCAGGATTCCGAATAATCCTCTGCTTGGACTCCAAGTCATGCCGAGGATGAAATCTAGGTTCAGCGCCGGGAGCCCTTCTCTGATGAGGAAAAAAGTTATGAGAAAGACGATTAAGGCAGAAAAGGAGGCACTGATGAATAGTGCTTTTTCTATTATCGTCTCAGCCTTCAATCATTTCACCTAGTATATTGGTATGTAACCTAACTCCTCCACCACAGCTTGGCCCTCGGGTCCTTGAATGAATGTTATGAAGGCAGCTTCGAGTTTGTTTGGCATGCCCCGCGTGAATATCCATAGAATACGGGTGATGGGGTACTCTCCACTCTGAACGTTCTCAACGGCAGCCTCAACCCCATCCACTATTACAGCCGAGACTGTCTCATCCACATAACCTAGGCTGACATACGCTATCCCGTAGCGGTTGTTGGCTACTGATGCCCTCATCTCGCCGTTGCTGGGCTTCACGCTGGCAGTAGCGGCGAATTGTTTTTCTCCAAGCACATACTCTGTGAAGACCTCTCGGGTTCCCGAGCCCTCTTCTCTCGTGTAGACCTCGATCTCGTGGTTCTCTCCACCCAGTTGGCTCCAGTTATCTATCTTTCCGCTGAATATTTCTCCAATCTTCTCTATGGTTAGATCGAGGCTGTCCGCCAATGGATTGTTTGAGTTGATAATCACTGCTACGCTGTCCTTACCGATGCTGAATAATACTAGATCTGGGTAGTTCAGTAGCTCAGAATCCTTCACATTTCTACTGGACTGCCCGATATCGATCTCACCGCTACCAGCGGATTTAATCCCATGCCCTGAACCCCCACCCGCCACGCTGATATAAGCTAAAGGGTTTTCCTCCATGAACAGGTTGGCGCATTCCTGTGTTATTGGTAGTATAGTGCTTGAGCCCGCTACAGTGAGGTCTCCCACTGGTGGTGTGTCTCCGTCTCCACCAGATATTTGGTCTTGAAGGTCTCTGATTATCCCATCATAGCGCAGGGGTCCAGCTAAGAGAAACCCGATCAAGAGTCCTAGCCCAAGAAACAGGTAACGGTTTTGATTTTTTCTCCTTCTAGACCTCAAATTCTTTCCCTTTTAGTCCCTAACCAATCATCATTGAATAAATAAATTCCCTATATAGTATAAAGCTAACCAACAACTCTCTATTCAAACTATACATCTATATATAATATAGAAACTGCAATTTATCTGAATATATTTTCGATAAATATATTTACCTCAGCCCAGTTAAGGGGTGCTGGTAATAATCAATGTCTTCAAACCCCGGGGAAGAACTAAGAAAAGTACAGGTAACCGGTGGCTCAACATTCATCATATCCTTACCCAAAGCCTGGGTAGAACAGATGGGGCTCCAGAGAGGCAGCGTCGTACGAATAAACCAGAAAGACGATCTCACCCTATGCGTATCTCCTGAGGGAACCGATACACAGGAGTTCCAGAAAAAGGTCATAATCACACCAAGTCCCGAGGATACACCCGACAGCATCGTCAGGAGAGTGGTCTCAGCGTACCTTATGGGGTACAACATCATCCAGCTGAGGAGCTCCCAGCAGCGTCTCGACAGCAGCCAGAGGTTCAACGTCAAGGACTTTACCCGTAAGAAGCTCGTGGGGACAGAGATACTCGCTGATCTCCCTAGAGACCTTACTCTTCAGGTGTTGTTGAGCTACGCTGAGTTATCTGTTAAGGATGCCTTGAGGCGTATGAGCGTGATCGCTGCCAGCATGCACCGGGACGCTATTATTGCTTTAGGAACCGAGGATGTCACTCTTGCACGTGAGATAGTGGCGATGGATGACGAGGTAGACCGGTTCAATCTCTACATCATTCGTCTCTTGAAGGTCGCGGTTGTCGATGGGCATGTGCTCAAGGAGAGTGGGTTAAAGTCTCCACGCGAATGCCTCGGATACAGGTTGATCACTAAATCCGTTGAACGAATGGCTGACCACGCTGTAAACATCGCCCACAATAGACTGGAGCTAACACTCACAATCGTTGATGAGAAATTAATGTCTGAACTCAAAGAGTTAAGCGATTTCGCCCTCAGTATATTCGAGGACGCAATGGAGGCTGTGTTCGATGAGAGCTATGCATCGGCTGACAAGGTTCTGAATATAGCCCAGGATACGCGTAAGATGGAGGCTGAGATACTCCACACTATCTTGAAGCACTCTCCCCCTGAGGAGGTTCCAGCGTTAAGGCTTATTGTTGAGAGTATATTGAGGACAGCTGAGTATGGCGCTGATATCGCCGAGACCGTATTGAATATGACTGTCAAGGACGCCGTTCGAGAGGCTTAATTCTCTCATATTTTTAATGAAATTAACATCGTTTATATGCTGGGCTTTATTTAAAACCACTGAAGTTTAGGCCAGCCTAAAATAATGGTGTTTGAGATGTACGAAACCCTATTCCCAAGCCTCCTGATCACATTCAGAGAAGCCCTAGAAGCAGCGCTAATCGTCACAATAATGATAACATATCTCAACAAGATCGGCAAAGAAGAACTCACCAAATACAGCTACATGGGCGCAGGAGGAGCACTGATAGTCAGCATCCTCATAGGCATAACATTACAGGCAGTCTATGGTGGCCTCGGTGAGACCGCCAGTCAGCTATTCGAGGGAGCAGCCTCATTGACAGCTGTTGCTGTCTTGACTAGTATGATCTTCTGGATGACAAAGCATAGCAGGGAGATAAAGGGCGAGCTTCAAGGAAAGATCGACCAAGCCATAACCCAGGGAGAAGTCTATGGGATCGCAGCGTTATCCTTTGTCGCGGTTGCTCGGGAGGGTCTCGAGACAGTATTGTTCCTCTCTGCTACCTTCGTTCAGGATCAAGTTGGGACCATTATAGGTGCAGTGGTTGGTGGAGCCATTGTATTGATCCTCTCAGTATTACTGATGCGGGGAACGGTGAATCTTGAGATAAGCCGTTTCTTCAAGGTCACAAGCGTACTCTTGCTGATATTCGGAGCAGGTCTCGCAGGCTACGGAGTCCATGAGTTGATCGAGGCAGGGGAAGGCATGGGAGTAGATTTCGGTGTTCTAAGTGTGAAACCCTTCAACATCAATCCACCAGTGAATCCCGACGGCTCTTATCCAGTGTTCCATGAGAAGGGCGTCATTGGCTCGATACTGAAAGCATTAGTCGGCTTTGATGGGGACCCCGAGTGGCTTAGGATCATAGTCTATCTTGGCTACTGGGTTGCTGTAGGGGCCTATCTTGTCTATCAGTATCGTTCCCGGGATTAGGAATCTTTTTTAAACCAGCTAACCACGGGTGAATACGCGTTGGGGCCGTGGTCAAGCTTGGTACGATACGCGGTTCGGGTCCGCGTGATCCCCGGTTCGAATCCGGGCGGTCCCACCATTTTACAATTATACTAGTTGAGTCTTCTCTGTGAATGGGATCTTGATCTTCTTCTCAGCTGTTGGGTATTCGTTTGTGCCTTCAAACGCGCAGTGCTTGAGGATATTGCACGGTGTCTGTTTGTAGACCTTCACGCATTCTTTGCAGGGATTCATTCCACCGTTGTTCACAGACGCCGGAATATAATATTTACGACATCAATGATTCAAATAATAACTTAGTTGTATCAAATGTGGCACATTGAGTTACTTAGAATGTGATGAAAGCCTTTTTCACCCAATGAGTCAAATCTTAGCCATGACCACTGACCCGAGAATATCACCCAGCATGTTACTGGTGAATGGGAAAATAATCACAGTAGACCCATTAAACAGCATCCAAGAAGCCGTCGCAATAAGAGACGACAAGATAATCGCAACAGGCGCCACCCAAGACATACTCAGCCTCAAAGGCGACCAAACAGAGGTAATTGACCTCAAAGGAAAACCAGTGCTGCCCGGATTCATTGACACCCATAGTCACCCAGGGGTAGCAGCAACGGTATTCCTGCAGATCAACTGTATTACACCACCCACAAAGAGCGTAGCAGAGATACTGGAAAAGGTGAGAGAAGCAGCCAAGACCGCTGAGCCCGGTGATTGGATACGAGGCATCAACTACAATCAGTTGAAGTTAGCGGAGAAGCGCCACATAACCCGAGAGGAGCTTGATGATGCAGCACCCAATAACCCGGTTGTTATTACTAGGCTCACTGGGCACATGTACGTGTTGAACACCCTCGCCCTGAAGAAGGCAGGCATCACGCGAGACACACCAGACCCAGAGGGAGGCAAGATAGACAAGAGGCCTGATGGTGAACCAACTGGTTTACTGCATGGAAACGCAGGCGGATTGGTGCTTGACAAGATTCCACCGTACACAGTTGAGGACATCAAGTGGGGTCTGAAAAAAGTATTTGATCAATACAGTGAGTGGGGTGTAACCACGGTACATGATCCCGGAACCACAGCTACCGACCTTAGAGCCTACAAGGAGCTTCTCGATGGAGGACTCAGACAGATAAGAGTCCAATGCATGATGCGCACCCACAGAGAAAGCCCAAGAAAAACACTAGAAGAAATGATAGCCCTCGGTATAGAGTCAGGATTCGGGAACGACTGGCTCAAGATAATGACCCTGAAGATCATGGGCGACGGTACAGGCAGCGGAGGCACAGCAGGCGTATACGAGCCCCAGGCACGAGGCGAAACATTGGGCTTATTCATGACCAGTCCAGAGGAGATGAAAGAACTCACAGTGTTGGCTCAAAAACACGGGATAAGGGTTAGCATCCACAGCATCGGTGACAGAGCCATCGACGCTGCATTGGATGGTATCGAGGAAGCCCAGCGTCAATACCCGGCTGAGGATATGCGTCACAGGATCGAGCACAACAGCATCTGCACACCAAAACAACTGGAGCGCGTCAAAGAACTTGGGGCAGCGCCAGCCTCTAGTATTGGCTATATGTGGAGCATAGGAGACGACTACATGGAGAACTTCGGTGAGGCGCGTATGCGTTGGTGTCACCCGCATCATACTATGCAGGAGATGGGGATCATCGCAGGCGGCAACTGTGATTATCCTATCACTGATGGCAACCCCATGGTGCAGATCCAGCAAGCAGTCACACGAAAGACCCGCCTAGGCTTGGTGTACAGTCCCATGGAGGCTATCTCTGTGATGGACGCAGTCAGGGTATTCACCTGGAACGGCGCGTATCTGGAGAAGGAGGAGCATATGAAGGGGAGCATTGAGGCTGGTAAGCTCGCTGACTTGGTCATACTGGACCGTGACTTATTGAGTATACCCAGTGACGA
Source organism: uncultured Candidatus Bathyarchaeia archaeon (assembly GCA_964628765.1). Lineage (GTDB taxonomy): Archaea > Thermoproteota > Bathyarchaeia > TCS64 > TCS64 > RBG-16-57-9. The sequence goes on from CAZVMT010000003.1 coordinate 12,531, forward strand.
GATCGACCAAGTCAAGGTACTGACAACCATCGTCGGCGGCAAAATAATCTACAATGCTTAACTCCTAAAAATCTAGATAAAAATGGGGGATTAGACTACTTTTACGGCCTTGCTGCTTTCCCAGAGTCCATGAATATTACAGTAGCTCACAGCGTTCAACGTGCCAGACTTGTTGGTCTTGAAGTGGAAAGCCGCCGCGCTATCGGTACTAGCTGGACCCTCGCCGTGGCTGTTGAAGCTGAACCTTCCCAAATCATATGTGAATTTTCCCTCGTCTGGTGTGAAGTAAACCTGTATCCACCTGATGTGGTGCTCCACTGTATTTGGGTGGGGTATCTCCTTACCTACTTTTACCACCACCTTGACCATCTCATCTGCCTTCACGGTATCAGGCGCATCTATAGCTGGAACATGTTTCTCATTCTTCCAGTCAGCTGACTGGACCTTGTCACCAATTTTCTTTGCCAATTTATATCACATTGATCCTTGGCACTGCGATTAAAAAACCGAACGTTTCACGGTATACTAAATCTTGATTGGTAAGGGTTAAACGGGTAAGAAGTACTGGTTTCTTGAAGTATTATGATCTGGCTCACAGATGAAACCAAGAGGCTCATCACTGAACTTGAGGCTGGGATAGACAAGCCTCGGATGCAGCTTAACTGGGAGGAAATGATGGAGATATCGCCCATCCATAGCGGTAGCCAAGAGGAGGAAAGGGCTATCCAGTACATGAAGAAGCGGCTGAAGGAGTATGGTTTGGAGTGTCGTATTCACCGATTTGATGCTTATCTCAGTGAACCCAAGTATAGCAGCTTGAAGATCATACATCCAATCGAGATGAAAGTACAGTCTACACCATATAGACAGGTGGGAACCACGACACCAGAGGGCTTCGAGGCAGAGATGATCTATGTACCACCGGATGAGATAGGGTACGCTGACTGCAGGGATAAGATTGTGCTATGTGAGCAGAAGACCAGCGGCGACTGGATGGGCCTAAGAGCAGGCTTCTTGCTACGGCTGCAGAAAATGGGTATTAAAGGGCTCGTGGTTATCGAGCAAGACGACTACATGCCTACTGTCTGCCACCAGAGAGCAGACTTCAGCGTCAGTGGGAGCCCAACACCCGAGAACATCAACGACATACAGACGATCCAAGCCATACTCCACATAAGCAACAAGGATGGACAGGCCCTTAAGAAGCTCGTTAAGCAAGGTGGAGTAAGAGCCCACATAGTATCGGTGATGGATACTGGGTGGAAATCTATACCCCTGCTTGAGACAGAGATCAAGGGAACAACAGAGCCAGATAAGTTCATGCTGGTAAACGCCCACGTGGACACTCCACCATTCAGCCCCGGCGTCGTCGATAACCTATCAGGCAACGTAGCCATCATGGAGGCTGCGAGGCTCCTCAACAAGAACCGGGACAAACTCAGGCGAAGCATAAGATTCGCCATCTGGCCAGGCCACGAGATAGGCAGATACTCAGGCTCAACATGGTACAATGACGCCTTCTGGCATGACCTGCGCCACGGCTGCATAACCAGCTACAACATAGACAGCCCGGGTACAGACGGAGCCACCCTGTTCAGGGACATCCAGATAACCGAGGTCATGGACGCAGCCCAAGACACAGTGACGGCTGTTCAGGGAAAAGGAGTGGAGAGCTTCCGATGGGCAACCCGCGCTGGAGACGGCAGCTTCTGGGAAACAGGCATGCCCCATGTTAGCATCACTACCAGCAGGCCACCCGAGGACTATGATCCCCATGTAAATTACAGTGGCGGTGGCTGGTGGTGGCATACACCATACGCGACCATGGATCATGGCAGCATCGATGTACTGGAGATGGATGTCAAGGCCGAGCTGAACTTCATCACCCGCGTCGTGAACTGTCCTATTCTTCCATACAACTTTACGAAGTACGCTGAGAGGCTCCACGAGATACTCACAGAGATGCAACAGAAATCAGAAAAAGTCAGGGCCTACTTCAACATCTACCCAGTAATCGAACGAGCAGCGGAATTCGTTGAACTCAGCAAGAAACTAGAAGCCGCCATCGAGGCCAAGGGAAAGAATCTAAGCGAGGACAAGGTCAAGCAGTTGAACACGAACCTGATGTGGATATCCAGACACATCAACCCCATAGCACACAGCAACGCTGGGCCAAGCGAGCAGACAACCATGGAGACCTTCGGAGCCCTACCCTTTCCACGGATAGCCGAGATAGTTGATCTAGCCAACATGACGCTGCATCAGAGCCACGAGTTCAAGCTACTCAAGAACAAGCTACTCAGGCAGCGAAACATCGTCGAGGAAGGCTTCTACCAGGCAAACAAGCTCACTGAACAGACACTGGCTATGCTGGAATGAGCCCACCTCTCCTCCGTCTCGGTCTCATCATTACGCTGCGGTGTAACGCTGAGTGCCGCCACTGTTTCTTTGACGCTGGCCCAACGAGAGACGAGGTCATGAGCCTTGAGTTAGCTCAGAGAGCCATCGATGAGGCAAAACAACTTGGAGCCTCATGGGTCAGCCTCACAGGAGGAGAACCATTCCTAGAACCCAAACTGCTTTCAGAGCTAATCCAGTATGCAAGTAGTGCTGGGTTAAACACAGAAGCGGTCACCAATGGTTTCTGGGCCGAGACCATACCTGATGCCAAGGAGCGGTTGTCTTCTCTGCGTATGCATGGGTTGGACGTTCTTAACCTGAGCCTAGATGATTTTCACAGAGAATACATACCCGTCTCCTCTGTTAGAAACGCGTTCAATGCTGCCAAAGAACTTGGAATCAAAACAGTCATAATGACGACCACAGCCAGAAACAGCGAAATAACCGCAGACACCGCACCAGAACTCCTGCAGGATGAAAACATACAGGTACTGGGTAGACCCAGGGTTCGCGATCCAAGCGCCCTACTGATAGAGACACATATTACGCCAGTTGGCCGCGGGGCAAACATCACCGACCACGACTACACTTTGATTACTGAGGTCAAATGCGGGGAAGCCCTCAGGGACATTGGAATAGGCCCAAACGGAGATGTATATCCCTGCTGCGGGCCATTAGCCAACAAGATAACCCTTGGAAACATTAATGACTCAAGCCTCAAAACCATTCTTGAGAAAGCTGAAAGAAACCCGTTAATGGAGTCAATTAGAAAAGGAGCAAACATATCTGGTCCTTTTACCTCAAAATGTCACGCATGTTATTCTTTAGCTGAATAAGGTTGGGAAGGAAGCCCTTTCGGGCTCAATGGCATATCCCTGCTGGATATAATAATATCTTCAAACAATACCCGGTATAACCGCTTGTATGTGGAGAATACCTACACACAACCCTCCAGACGCCGCCTCAAGAACCCCACCTTCCCCAAATAACTCCCATCAAGAAGATACGCATCAAACCCATCCATATCCACGACACCACCACGAAACAACGGCCCAAGCAAACTCTCAGGAGCCTCAGAGTTCACAGGCAACCCACCCAGCAAATCATTGAACATAGGCATCACTATGAGCTCCGGTGACCCCTCCTCGAACCCATACTCCTCATAGAAGGCATTCAAAGGCTCCTCATCCTCCCCCAGCTTAACATTATCCTGCGCAAGGAATGCGCGTGCCAGGTTCTCGGGGTCCAGGGTTCCCCTGATCCAAGCCGGCTGGGTGATCCTGATCCCTATGGGTGTGTTCAGCATCACCGTTGGGTGGTTGTGGGCCATTATCACTGCGTCCGCTGTCATGATCTCTGGTTTGGGCCAAGCGTGCCCATGCATGGCTGCTACCTTGAAGTCTTCACCGAATATGATCCCCTTCGAGGTGTGGAGGGTTACGTTCTCAGGCAGATAGTTCTGGATGTTGGCGTCATGGTTCCCACGGGTGATATCGATGTTCTCCACTGCCTCGAGCAGGGTCTCGAAGAATAATGGTATCTCGCGTTTCTCCTGGAAGCTGGTGGCTGGTACCCCGTGCTTCACGTCCCCCAGCAGTATCAACCTGTCTGGCTTGTACTCTTCTAGCAGGAACATGAGTTCCTCCAGTATCCTGTTCCACTGGTATGGTATGCTGATACCCTGCTTAGCAAGATCATACTCCAAACCAAGGTGTAGATCCGCTGCCATCATCACCCTCTCACCTGATTCAACCATCAAGGCGGGGTGGGGAGTAAGCAGCTTAATCACAGTCAGTTCCTCGGTTACCTGTCTCTACAGTATAGGTGAGATATATACAAGTGGATTTATTATTGAAGAGCCTTAAAACAGTGAACACAGATTAACAATTATGGCGTCGCTGCGTGAACACCTCACACTGGAGCAGATACTCAGGGACCTGCGCATCTCCAGGGAGATATCCAGCCAGAACTGGCAGCGACTCAGAAACACCTTCGGCGACAGATTCGATAAAGCATGGAAACTCGTGACAGAGAACAGGCTCAAGAAGTATGTCTTCAAGCCCAGCAATAGGACCCTCTGGGTAGCCATCGGGCAGAACGCCGAGTACCTCATCTACAGCAACGCTGGGTACTGCAGCTGCAGCGACTTCTACTTCAGGGTACTGGACAACGAGAAGGCTTACTGCTATCATCTATTGGCTCAGAAGATGGCGGAGGCTTTGAATCATTATGATCTCGTTGAGGAGGAGGATGAAGCCTACCAGCCATTGCTGGAGATATGGAAAGAGTACAGCGTCTCAGATTAGGAGCATAACATAAATAGGAACCCAGCGGCTCATATGAGCATATGACTATCCCAGTGCTCTTCGACTTCGCGAAATCCGCGATAATACTGCTATCTCTCACAGCCATCACGCTAGCATTCTATTACATGTATGCCTCTGAAGCCGAGAAGCCCAAGGAGTAGTCGAAGCCAATATATTCTGTCAGCATGAGATTATTCTGACGTTTATGTCTACAGACGACATCATCAAACGAATACTGGCATTGAAACCCAACTTGACAGAGGAAGCCGTACGAGAACTCATCGAACAGGAAAGAGCAAAAGCAGCTGGACTATTGACGGAGGAAGCAGCAGCCCACCTTGTATCTAGCAACCTTGGCATAAACGGCGCGGGGGAACGCATCGAGGCGAAGCTCAAGATACGTGATCTAACCGCTGGGCTCAGCGATGTGAGCTTGACGGGTCGTGTTATTCATGTTTTCCCCAGCAGGACTTTTGACAGGGATAATAACCGGAAGGGTAAGGTGCTGCGTTTGCTCATCGGGGATAAGACGGGCTCTGTTGTGGTTGTCTTCTGGGATGATAAGGCAGACCACGTCGAGGCATCCAAGCTCAAACCGGGCAAGATAGTCAGGATACTCCACGGCTACAGCCGAGAAAGACGAGGTAACATAGAGATCAACATAGGAAACCGGGGCCAGATCTTCATGGAGCCAATGGACGCGGTGGATGAAGACTACCCCAAGCTTGAGGGATTCTTCCTTACACCAGCGGATGTCCACTCTGAGGGACCGGTGAATCTACAGGGTGTGGTCATGGATAGTTTCCCTGCATCGACCTTCATGAGGCAGGATGGTAGCGAGGGAAAGGTTGGGAGGCTCGTTGTTGAGGAGGGAGGTGCAAGGATCAATCTCGTTCTATGGGATGACAACGTGGATGAGTACGGTGACTTGCCATCTGGCACCAGGATTCAGGTGATCAGTGGCAACGTAAGGACGAGCAACATGGGTAACCCCGAGGTTCACGTGGGATGGGATACAGCCATCAAGATCATCGAGAAGGGTGTGAAACCCAAGGAGGCGGTACCATACTGGACCAAGATAGGAGACCTCAGCGAGAGCATGGGCAGTGTAAACTTGGCTGCGTTGGCTACTCAGGTGGGTGATGAACGGGAATTTGTTCGCCGTGATGGTACCGAGGGCAAGGTGGTTAGCGTTCTTTTAGAGGATGATACTGGTACGGTCCGGTTGAGCCTTTGGGATGATGATGCTGATAGAGCCGAGGAGATCAAAGAGGGTTCAATTATTGTTGTTGAGAACGGCTATACCCGCGCAGGCTACGGTGGCATAGACCTGAATGTGGGTCGAAATGGGCGTCTACACATTGACCCAGAGGATTTCGAGATGGAAATACCCGAGATTGAACGCAAGATCACAGACATAATCGATCTGCGTGAGGGGCAGAGAAACGTCACCATACGTGGACAGTTGCTTGATGACCCTGTTCAGAGAGACATAGAGACCTCCCGGGGACCAGCGACAGTCACCAACTTCAGGATCGATGATAGTACGGGTGAGGCGCGGGTCAGCCTTTGGCGGGAGCACGCCGAGGCAGCCATGGATCTAACCGCTGGGGCGGAGATCAGATTGGAGTACATGAATGTTCGTGAGCCCTTTGATGGATTGATTCAGGTGAGCAGCGGAGCATTCACAAAGCTGGTCGTAGAAAGAGAATAAAATAATGGGTTTGGCTTAAGCTGTCTCAATCTTGCTTAGAGCCTTCTCAAATATATCGAGGCTAGGCTCCACAAGGTCTCGTGTAATTGTTAGTGGTGGCATCCAGCGAATAATGTTTACACCGCAGTTTACTATGGCGAGACCGTTTCTGAAGCACTCCATCATTACAGCCTCAGTAGCCTTGGGTGCGACCTCCTTTGAGTCCTTATCCTTGACTATCTCGACGCCTACCATGAGTCCCTTGCCACGGACATCACCTATCATTGGGTGCCTCTCCATCATCTCCTCAAGCCTCTTCTTGATGTAGCCCCCCTGCTCCGTAGCGTTCTCAAGTAGCTTTTCTGTCTTGATGATGTCAAGCACCGCTAGGGCTGCTGCGCAGCATACAGGGTTGCCGCCGAATGTTGATGCGTGGCTCCCCGGTGTCCAGTCTTGTATCTCGGCTTTGCTCGCCATCACGCCCAACGGTAACCCAGCAGCGATTCCCTTCGCTGTACATACTATGTCTGGTTCTACGCCGAAGTGTTCGATAGCCCACCATTTCCCTGTTCGTCCAACCCCTGACTGGACCTCATCAACCGCGAACAGTATCCCATACTCGTCCAGCAGCTTCTTGAGTTTCTTGAAGTAGCCATCCGGTGGAACGACATAGCCGCCCTCGCCCTGTATGGGCTCAGCGATGAGCATGGCAACCTCCTCGGGTGCAACATATTTGTGGAAAAGATAATCATCGATGTAGTCTACGCACGCGTATCCACAGCTGGGGCACTCAAGGTGGAATGGACACCTATAGCAGTAAGGATAGAAGACGTGTTCAACACCCGGTATGAGTGGGCTGAACCTGCGCCTTTGATAGGGCTTGGAGGCTGTAAGGCTCACCGCCCCCATGGTTCTACCGTGGAAGCTTCCAATGTATGCTATGTATCCCTGTCTTCCGCTATGCCAGCGGCTTACCTTCATGGCTGCCTCGATGGACTCGGCTCCGCTGTTGCCATAGAATACCTTTTTCTGTCCCTTCATGGGCAGTATCTTGCTCAGTTCTTCTCCTAGATCGACGTAGTCTTCGTAGAAGAAGTCGGTGTAGCTGTAGTGGATGAATTTGTCCACTTGATCCTTAATTGCTTGTTTGAGTTTTGGGTGCCCGTGTCCCACGCTGCAAACCGCGAGACCAGCGTTCATGTCAATAAACTCGTTTCCATCAACATCCTTGACGATGTTTCCTTCAGCGCTCTCAACTACGAGCGGATAGGCTCTACCGAAGCTCGGTGAAATAACAGCCGCGTCCCTTTCGACAATCTTCTTTGCCCTGGGGCCCGGCGGAGTAACTCTAATCTTTGGATACGCCATCATGTTTCCCTTCGATGAAGGGTTATTCCATATGCTTAAAAAACTGCTTAATTGGAAGCAATTACAATCTCAATTATAGATACATGCGCCTGGTTACCGTCTATTCTAGTTAAAACATCGGTACCGGTGTCGGCTTCAACAACTCTAAGGTTTGGCAGGAATACTCTACGAAGAAGCCCAACGGTGTCAGCTGCCTTATTGATGTGTTTACCCCGAGCCCTTATCTTGACGGTCTCGGCTCCCTCATTGAATAATGTGAGGCACGCTACTACGTAGTTCATGATGGGTTTGCTGCCCATGATTACTAGGTTACGCTTAGGTCTTGACAACGAGATGCAGTCTCCTGTGATTTATGAACACTATTCGAATCTTGGAGTCTATATGGGGAAGAATACTCTCGCTGCGATGACTGTCACAATGAGTAATACCGCTGCCCCGACCACAAACTCCGGTGGTATCTTTACCCCGTTCGTCTCGTCTTGGAAGAACCTCATCAATCCTGCGCTGCTCTGAGGCATTCCTGCGCTCTGTTGTTTCTTTTTCTTACTACTCATTGTTATTCGCAGAGACTACTCAGCAGTCAAATAATAAGCTTTTGAACTAGCCCTTGGTCTTAGGCTTCATAAAGTCCGTCAAGTTGAACTGGTTATGGGTCTCCTCAGACTGTTCCTCCCAGAATAGGGAATCTATCTCCTCCTCCACGAGCCTGATTCTGTCCATGTAGTACTCCCCGAGATCATATTTCTCTATGATGCCCTTCGCGGGGACGAGGTATTTCTCTATACCCCCCTTGTAGACCGTCTGTAGTATAGGTCCTCCACAGCGGTCACAGACACCCTTCAGGGGTGGGCGCCTGTATTTCTTGTTGCATTTGCTGCATCTGAAGCCCTGTCGAGTGAATGCACGTAGATTGCCCACTATATCCTTCATGAAGTGGCTGTTCAATATCTTCAATCCAACTATCTTGCCATCCACAGCCCTGAGCTTCTTTGTGAGGTCAAGCTGACTCTCCAGCTTGTCCAGCATCGATGGTAGCTCATTGTAGGCTCCTTTGTGGCTCCCTAGGTTGATGTCCGTGCATGTGTGAGTATAATAGAAGCCCGTGAACTGCGCGGGCGTACCCAGTCTCCCACCAAGAGTGTCTACCAGTGGTCCAAATTCGTTGGGTTTGGCTCCCCGCATGCTCATCTTGTAGAACTCGGGTGGGTATCGATTGATCACATCTACATTGTGGCTTTCCTTGTCCACCTCGCCGGGGTTGAGGTTAGGTATTACGAATAACGGTGCATCCATCAAGCCACCGCTCTGTTCCGGTAAATATGATCGACTGAAGTTGAGCAATGGGTCAAGGGTCATCAAAATGGCATCCTCGTCTCCGTCGCAGTTTCTACGCTTGGCGGCGTGCCAATAGGGGTGAGCGTAACAGTTTCGCACCTTGGTCCACCCGATTAACCTGCCTACTATGGCTGCGCTGGTGTGGGGCGCTAACCCTAGGACTATTTCTCCTATTAGATCTCCTCGGGTTTCCTTGTTGTAGACTGGGTCCATCTTGTAGAAGTCTCGTACCTCGTCGTCAAGGAACTTCGTAACCTTGAGAAGGTAGTCTCCGCAGTCCTCTGGGAGCACGATGTCCTGCACATATAGTTCAAGCATCTGGTCTCCGCTGGTTAATGGGTCTCCATTCATATCATAGCTATACCCTAGTTCCTTCAGCTTCTCTACTGGTGTCCCTACTTCATTTGGTGTGAAGTGGGTCAATGGGATGTCCGTGAGGTCGTATCTGAGGGTTCCATCCTTGAATACACTCAGGTCGTATCTTGCCCGTAGTATGCCCTTGGCTAGATGCTCCGGGATACGCTGCTCATTCATCAACCGTTTAACGCATTTAATCTTGGGCGGGATCTGGCCATTAATGTAGTTGCGTGCTTTCTCTAACTCTTCTCTGAGTTCCAGCTCTATCCATGTGTAGCCTACTGTGTCTATGTTGCATCTTGGGCATGTGTCAGCGTTTGTCTTTGTCTTGCAGCGTGGACACTGCTTCTCTAACACTGTCTTGGAGCCACAGTTCTCGCAGATGAGCCTCGTTGTCTCGTATCCACACTCCGGGCACCGGAGGTTGACCAATTCTACCTTGATCTTGTCTCCCCGTCTTGGTCGGGTGATATCTCTTTGAGGTCCACCCGCGTTACCCACAGGGTAGAGGCTGTGGACGTATGGGTTCATCTTACGTTCTTTGGCTTTTTCTGGGCGCCCCATCCTCCCGCCAACATATACGTAGGCTTTCTCTCTAACGGTGAACCCTGCCCACTGGTTTACCTGTTCTAGGCTGGTCTCTGCCTTAGACTCTAAGTATCTGTGGTCGAGTGCTAGACATTTTTCGATGATGGGCTCGTATTCGTTGAAGTATATCTTGCTCTTTGAGACCTTGTGGGGTATGAGCAGTATCTCTAACGCGTTTTTTTCATCTCGACTCAGTGTTATTCCATTTTCTCGGGCGTCCCATTGATCAGCTATGGTGTTTCGTAGGCTGAGGAGTTGGGGTAGCTTGATCTTGGACCAGTCAAAAGTGTAACGTGGATGCAACGGAGCATCGATCTGCGCCAGTTTGAGCGCCTCCTCTGGGCTGGGAACCAACATCAGGTTTCCCAGCAGCTCCTTGATGCGTTCGATGGATAGCTCTGTGATTTCTGTTACTGATTTTTCCCCTACGTTGGAGATGCAGTACTCGACATCGTATCTCCATTGGTCTTCATCATATCCCGCTGGGAGGAGTGGCTGGTTGAACTGGATGAAGTCACCCGCGTTGAACAATATGTCACCGTTGAACAATATGCGCTCAACATCATCATAGACCTCCAAAGCCTGTTTCTCATCAGCGACCCTAACCACCGATCCATTCTTCAAACGCACAACAGGCGGCTCGATACTATCAACAGGGCAAACAGCGGCAGATTTCCCGGGGAGTTCCACCCTCAGCTGGAGTCCCGTGTTCATGAATTTGTTTAACGTAATCATCGTAGTTGGGTTTATGCCACATGCTGCGAGTCCAGTGGTTCGTGCACGTCCATATCTGAGTCTGAAGCCACCCTCTGCGTTTGGGAAGCCAAATACGGGTCTACCAACGATTATCTCCTCCATGAACTGGGCAGTGGTCTTCTTCTCTTCCCCGTTTTCCTCGCTCTTTTTCTGCCCCAGTTTGTTTAGCCACTCCCAGCCCTCGATCCCGATGTTCTCGCAGATACCGCAGAGCTTCCTGGCTCTACCAACAACACCATCAACAACTACGATGAGGGCTCCACCCCTGAGCCTGTTTGTCTCTATTCCCTGCACGTCTCTGTAGTTGGAGACCTCATATGGGTCTGTGGAGACCCCCGTTGGCTCAACAGGGAGCGCCTTCATGGCGAGCTCAAGGTCCTCATCAGTCACATGGTATTGGAAACGCCTGACGTTACGCTCGTAGACCCTTACCTCTTCGATGAACCTGTTTACCGTATCCTCGCTGGGCTGCCACTTATCCAAACCGAGAGTTCTACGCACTACGTCCGCTATTACAAGGGTCAATGCCTGAGCGGTGCCACCTGCGGGTCTGATGGGTCCAGCTAGATACACTGATAGGAACTGGGTTCGGTCTGGGTTTTGTTTGATCTTGATCTCGGGGATGCCCTCAATGGGGGCGATGGTGACTCCTTCTGTCATTATGGCGAGGGCTGTCCTGATTGCTTGGTCTGCTGCCTTTTGTTTCTCCAGTACTCCGAACCTGCCTAGGGCGATCTCTTGGGCTATCTTGAAGCTCATCTCTCGGCGATCCATGTTTTCGAGTTCACGCATACGCTGAGTGATCCCCTTTGGGCCGATGAGTTTCTCTATCCTCTCAGCGATGTCCATAGTGATCTTGGCGTCCACCTCTAGGCTTGCGTCCAATCCTTTGCTTCGTGCCTTCTCCGCTACTTTGTAGAGCCTGTTCAGTTTATTCTCTAGTTCAGTGAAATATTTCTCGTAGTGGGGAGGCATTTCTATGTCTATCAGGTTGGGCTCACCGGGGTTTCTATACGAATCCAGCGCCTAAGTGTATGCGTCTTGGGGCTTTAAACTGTACCTTAATGGAAATTAGCTAGAATAAAATTAGTTAGAGACAGCCTCAACTATCTCTCTGATCCGAGCCTCGACCTCCGACTCTTCCTCAACCAATGTACCCGTAACTACCGCACTTGCACCAGCCATCTTCGCAGCCAACGCAGCTTCAGGTGTCCTAATGCCTCCGCCGACTATCACAGGGATGTCAACATACTTCGTGACTGCTCCGACCATCATAGGTGGGATGGGCTCTGGTGCACCGCTGCCCGCCTCAAGGTATACGAACCGCATTCCCAGGGTCTCGGCTGCTAAGCTGTACCCTACAGCGAGTTTTGGGTGTTTGAAGCTGAGAGGCCGCGCATGTCCAATGTATCCTGCGACGCAGCCCTCGCCAGCGATAATGTATCCCATTGGAATGGCTTCGAGTTTGTGTTGCTTTATTATGGGCGCTGCAAGCATCTGGGCCTCGATGAAGTAGTATGGGTTCTGGCTGTTGAGCAGCGACATGAACCAGAGGGCGTCAGCATATCTGCTTACCCCCATTGGGCCATTCGGGAAGAGGATGACAGGTATCTTCACCTGTTTTTTTATACGTTGTACTGCCTCGTCTAGGTCTGTCTGAGAGGCTAGAGTTGATCCCCCTATCATTATGGCTGTGGTTCCGCCTTTCTCTGCCTCTGCTGCTATCTTTGCGCAGTCATATCCAGTTGATTTGTCTGGGTCCACTAGAGTGAAGTGTATAGTACCTTTCTTCTTGATCATATCAAGCAGGTATTTCTCGGTCTTTCCCTTCATTGCCGTGGAGGCTCCTCGACGCCGTAGTAGCTATCTACGAATATACAGTAGGCGTCTACGGGCTGTGTGTTCTCGGGTATCGGGAACTGGTCTTTTAGACCGCAACTCGCGCAGATTATCCTTCCTACACCATCTTCATTTTTCAGAATAATGGTGACGGTGTTCATACCACAGTTTGGGCAGAGATATTGATCTGGAAGTCTCTGTTTTATTATCTTGACTACTTTCTGTCTTTTTCGACCCATTTTACGCCCTCCAATGCATAGGGGTTGTTTAACTAAGTCTTAAGATTAGTGGAAGTCGTCGTTTATGTTCATTTGCTTTTATGCGACGGGTTATACTATTCACAGTGTTTTCCGGTACCTCTAGTTTCTCTGCTATTTCGCGGTCTACGTAGCCTTTTTCCCATAGGTATAGGATTAAGTCAATTGTATCGTAGTCACAGCCCAGCTCTTTTTCATCAGTGTGACCCGGGTAAAAGCCTGGGCTTGGCGCCTTCTCGATGATGTTTTGTGGAATTTCGAGATATTTTGCGAGTTGTTTGATGTTATGCTTGTATAGATCAGCTAGGGGCATCAAGTCAACTCCACCGTCTCCGTATTTTGTGAAGAATCCTGTCAATAGCTCGGTTTTGTTTGAGGTTCCCATGACCATTTTATGTTCCACGTTGGCGTAGTGGTAAGCTATGATCATACGTATCCTTGAGCGGATGTTACCCGAGGAAATCTTGTCATCTGGGTTATAGTTTTCTAGGCTTTGTTGCATCACATGTAATATGGGTGTGATATCCACCGTGTTACATGTGAGATTTAGCTGCTTGCAGTGTAACATCACATCCATGATATCACGTTGAGGTGTGACATCACGCTCGGGCATGGTAATCACAGTTACATTCTCTGGTCCGAGGGCTTTTACTGTGAGGTGAAGCGTTACAGCTGAGTCGATCCCACCGCTGGCTGAGATTATCGCTCCTTTAAGATTGGAGTTTTTGATGCTTTTATTTATGAATTCAGTTATTTTCGGTTCTATTTTTTTACAGTTTATACTCAGATCCTTTAGTGAGACCATGTTGTTTTATGATCTCGTGGCGCTAAATTAAGGATTACGAGACAAGATATTACATATATGTGTTAATATAATATGTTTTAAATTCCATGTTTTTACACATATTGTTTAACAAAGGGACTAACTAAGTATGAGTTGATACATTATTTCTCGTATACAAATTTGTCAACAAACATATATCCTCAATAGTATTATGTTATACTGAGTGACCAATCTTATGAGTACTGAAGAATACCAAAAAGTGGTTAAAAAGACTTTTCAAGACCCTTTAACTGATATTTTGTTAAAAAATAGTATATTAACGCGCATTCAATTTGAAACGCTTGTTATTGATATGTTAACTGATATAATATCTGATAAAAAGTTGTCTTTTGATGAAAAATCGTTATTTAGGTCTAATAATGTGAGTAGGGGCTCATTTAGTCGTTCTTTATCACAGGCTAGGAAGAATGTTATATCAAGTATATTTACAATCGTTTTATTGAGTTATATTGGAGTATTCGATTCTAGGCCATTTGATGAGTATTATGTTTTAGCTGAAAAACTCAAAGAGTATGCAACAATGATGGAATCGACAGGTAAAGAGATAAACAAGAGAGATCTCAAACGCTTTGAAGAAGAATTAATTGATGGAATCACACAACTGGCAACACCAACAAGCATAAAACTCTTGTGATATCACATCATATCACATGATTTAACGCTATAATGGCCTGTCCAAGAGCAGATCCGCCATCCCCAGGAGGAACTTTCAAGTTTCTTAAAACCTTATGACCCTCTTTTAATATCCTGCTAGATACAAAATGAGTGATAAACTCATTTACAAACACTCCGCCGGACAAAGCAAAGGTATCAATACCCGTATCTTCCGCAACTCTAAGAGCCATTTCAGTGATACCTTCAGCCGTATACTTTTGACCAAAAGCTGCTATATCTTCTTTTTTATGTGTATTTTTATTTTTTATTAGATATTTAAGCATATTTGATGTATTTAATACGTATTTACTGTTTTTATCAAGGATTTGAGTCTGAAATTCAATTTTATTAGGATTTCCTCTAGTAGCGAAAGCCTCTAAACGCATAGCGGGCTCTCCTTCATAAGATCTGTAAAAGGTCAGATCGAGTAATGCTGAGATTGAATCTAAAATACGTCCAAAACTTGAGGTTTTGAGAACTTTTTCTCGTCTAGACTGTCTTAATATGAGCTCTAGCTCTTCTTCCCCGTGAGGTAACGTGTGATTTATGTGATTTTCTGTGATATCACGTATCTCCTCATCCGATAAAGCATTAGTTAATCCCGCAATGAGCATCCTATAGGGATAATAAGCGCATAGATCACCTCCAGGCATGGGAAGATATTCTAGTTGTCCACACCTTTCATAGTCAATATATGTTGATTTTAGTATCTCTCCACCCCAAATTTGCCCATCTTGACCGTATCCAGCCCCATCAAGGGCTATTCCAATGACCTCCTCGTCTTTTATCATGTGCTCAGCCATAACTGATGTGATATGGGCATGATGGTGCTGTGATTTTATCAATGGGATATCCAGTTCTTGTGATATCACTTGCCCGTATTGTGATGTCATGTAGTCTGGATGGAGGTCACAACCCATCACATCCGGGTTACGTGTGATATTCAACAAATCACGCATAGTCTGAATGGCATATTTCTCAAAATCCAGACCCTCCAAAGAAGTAATATCCCCCAGATACTGGGTCATGAAAACCTTATCTTTAGCAGCTATGGCTGCAGCGTTTCTAAGCTCGGCACCCAAAGCAATCGCTATTCCCCTATTATTTGGTATATTGATAGGGTCTGGAACGTAGCCTCTGGATCTACGGGTAAAAGCTGGCTTTCCATCGATTATTCGAAGAACCGAGTCATCCGAGCGATTGATGATTTCTCTATTGTGCAGTAGAAAAACGTCAGCTAGATCACCCAGCTCACGGAAAGCAGCTTCATTCGTAATAATCATGGGTAGTCCGCGTCTGTTACCGCTAGTCATTACCAGTGCTGGTTCATCTAGATGCTTGAATAACAGAGCCTGTATACCTGAGTATGGTAGCATGACCCCCACGGTATCGAGACCCGGTGCAACGAGATCAGAGATTATACCATGTTTCCTCTTGAGCAATACAATCGGTTTTCTCCAAGAAACCAGATGCTCAATCTCTATCTCGGAAACCTCAGCAAACCTCTTTATTGATCCTAGGTCTGGTGACATCAAAGCGTAGGGCTGATTCTTCCTGTCTTTTTTGCGCCTGAACTCCTCAAGTATATCATCTCTTGTCGCGAGAGATGAGAGATGTATACCACCTATTCCCTTGATGGCAACGATGGAACCATCCTTGATGTATTTCGCTGTCTCCTTGAAAACATCATCAACCTCAATCCTGTTGCCTGATGCATCATAGAGGCTCATGGTTGGGCCGCACTGGCTGCATGTAATACCCTGTGCGTCAAACCGTCTATCAAGTGGATCATAGTAATCGTGTTCACAGTCTTTGCACATGGGGAATTCATGCATATGGGTTCTCTCCCTATCATATGGGAGAGACTTTACCGATGTGAACCGCGGCCCACACCAAGCACATGCAGTGAAAGGGTACTCATACCATCTCCCATCTTTATCCTCCATGTCCCTGAGACACTCTGGGCATATGCCTATGTCTGGCGGGTAGATGCCCGAAGCTACCCTGCCTGTGGACTTGCTCTTGTCGATGATGAATTTCCTGTATTTCCCAGTATATCGCTTAAACTCGGTTACGATCTTCTCGATATCCGAGACCTCAGGAGCGTTGGCCTCAACGTCTTCCAGAAAACTCTCGATATCCCTCTTGGAGCCCTCAACAATGATCTCCACACCAGCATCCCCAAGGTTAATCACATAACCCAAGAGATTGTTCTTCACAGCCATCCTATAGATAAATGGCCTGAAGCCTACACCCTGGACCCTGCCAACGATGTTGATCTTTGCCTGAAGCCTGCTCAAGAGTATCACGTTTTAGTTGAATAGCCTAATTTAAACACATATTAACAAGCCGCTGTGTAAACAAGTAAACAATTCAAACAAAACAGGATTGTTACACAGTACAACCATCATTTAAATCAGGGTGAATTGTTCCTAAATTCGTAACTGTAATTAACCTCAAACAACTGTTCATACATTGATACTCATTGGAGCTAGTCTTCACCACATTCGCCCTATTCATAGTGACCATCGTAGCTAGCTACATCTTCTACCACCGCATCAAGATGGCCCAAACAGAATACGAAGACAGCCAAAACATAGTCAGAAACATCACCCACGGCTTCACGCGACAGGTAAAGAGGATGGAAACCGATCTCGACAGGATTGAACGAGAAACCCTCCAAGCAAAATACATGGCTAACCAAGCCATAACCGCGAAACAGGGAGACAGCGAAGCCACCCTAGCTGGACTGGAGAAGGTAAAGGAGCTATCAGATCGCGTTGAAGGGATAGAGGAAACCATAGAGACCATGAAGAAGGACCTATCCAAGCTGGCTTCACAGCCAAGGGTCATAGTCCCAACTGGTCCAGTGGATGCACCCATCCCGGTTCAGGGTGATGATATACTTCAAGGGCTCACTGATACCGAGCTGGATGTGCTCAAGATGATAGTTGACTTCGGTGAGGGCACTGTCCCCGAGATAAAGGAGCATATCCAGAAGACCCGTGAGCACACAGCGAGGCTTTTAAAGAAGCTGTATGATAAGGGATTCATCGACCGCAACACAAGCGGTATGCCCTACAGGTACAGCATCCGTAAGGAGATACGAGACCTCATCCTAGAGCAAAACGAGCCATCGACTCTGGGGCTCTAACAATTCAAATAGGATCACCGCCCATATCTGTCCTATGCAACCAACAACATGGGACGATGCACCACGCTTCGAGCCCGTACCAGGAGTAGATATACGAATCATCGGAAACGGTATGCACGCAACACAGTGCTACATAATAATCCACGCAGGAGCTGTTGTCGATTGGCACAGCCACCCCCACGAACAGATGGGCACCCTGATCTCAGGATCAGGTGAGCTCACCTCTGGAGGAAAATCAGTCAAGGCCAAACCAGGGGCAGCATGGTTTATCCCACCCAACGAGGAACACAAGTTCGAGGCAAACGGTGGAGAGGACGCAGTTATTATCGAGACCTTTGCCCCAGCAAGAGTAGACTATGTGATAAAGGTACGGTAACCGATCAGGTTTGACAGAGGAAAATCTCCGAGTGCTCCAGAGGGTGCTGGCCCAGGGCTACCAGCTTAGCCCAGAGGTCTTCACCTTTTTACAAAACAAGAGCGTCGAGGAAGCATCAAGGATAGTGGATGATGCCCTCAGGAGAGCCTCCAATCAATCAAATCTATTCATCCTTGGCCTTGATTTTTTTCAACCCAGAGA
Organism: uncultured Candidatus Bathyarchaeia archaeon; assembly: GCA_964628765.1. Classification (GTDB taxonomy): domain Archaea; phylum Thermoproteota; class Bathyarchaeia; order TCS64; family TCS64; genus RBG-16-57-9. Next base: position 30,659 of record CAZVMT010000003.1, read on the forward strand.
AGCTGCTCCTCCGAAGCTGAAGCCATACGCAGCGACAATCAACGGGCAACTTGAGGTCCTCTATCCTGAGGAGACCAAGAGCATAGGGAGCGCCGATGGTTACATTGATTACTTCAACAGCAGGCTCATCCAGCTGGAGTCTATCCTCAAGCATAGAGTAGACCTGCGTGACGCCGTCTCATTATCAAACGCTGTGAAGCTTCCATTGAACACCAAGTTCAAGACCATAGGCATGGTTACAAGCAAGAGCGCCCGAAGCAACAGGTTATTCCTTGAGCTTGAGGATAAGGACACCATTTCCACTGTGATGGTGAGCGGAGAAGAGGTCATAAAGAATGGCTTGGAGGTCCTTGAAGACCAGGTCATCTGTATCGATGGCTTCAGGTACCGGGAAGACCTCATCATAGCCAATGACCTCATCTGGCCTGATGTCCCCATGCATGAGGTGGGGCGAAGCGAGGAAAACGTTTCCGCTGTGTTTGTTGGGGATGTTCATATTGGCAGCAAGTTCTTCAGGGCGGATCTATTCGACAAGTTCATCCGGTGGATGAATCAGGACCTTGGCCCCAAGCCTAGCCGAGACCTTGCATCTCAGGTAAAATACCTGGTTATCGCGGGGGACCTCGTTGATGGGATCGGTATCTACCCTGACCAGCTTGATGAACTCACTATATCGAGTCAGAAGGCTCAGTATGAGGAAGCCGCCAAGCTATTGAATCAGCTCCCTGAACACATTGAGACTGTTATCATCCCGGGTAACCACGACGCTGTGCGCAGGAGCCTCCCACAACCAGCGATACCCATGGCCCATGCACCGGGGCTTTATGCTAACCCACGAATACATATGGCGCCTAACCCCATCTGGTTGAACCTGAATGGTGTGAAGGTCTTTGTGGCGCATGGAACCGCGTTAACAGACATACTGGGTTCAACACCGGGTCATGATTTTCATAACCCAGTTACAGCCGTTGAGCTGCTTGTGAGGTGTAGGCACATCGCACCCACCTATGGGCAATCCACGCCCATCGCGCCTGAGAAGGTTGATCGCTTGGTCATCAAGGACATACCAGACGTGGTGTTGATGGGGCATATTCACATCCATGAGGTCAAACGCTACAAGGGAATCACACTGATATCAAGCGGAAGCTTCCAGGATCAGACGCCTTTCCAGAAGAGGATGAAGCTGGACCCTACTCCGGGGGTTATCTCGGTTTTTAATCTTAAGACTCATCACGAGATACCGTTGGATCTTGAAAGATTGGACTAACCCCCTTCGCTATCAGATCAGCTACACGAACTGCTTCTGGGGTACGCCCATTGATGGCTTGTTCAGTTAATACCTGTTCAGCGTACTCCGTTGAACCACCTACCACCTCAAAATAGACCAGGGGATAATCTCTGATCCTCAACTCACGCAATTCTCCAAGGGCCTCATATCTGCTCCAACGCATCTCCCAGTCGCTAAAATGTTTACGCAGCGCACCCAACGTAGCCTCCATATTGGGCAACTTGGGGCTGTAAACAATGACAGGCTTCCCAGTGGTTTTGTAAACATTCTCCACATCAACAACGTTGAACCCAGCAAACGTAGCACCACCGAGTATCAAACAATCATAATCCCAACCCAATAAGTTGTTTAATAAGGCATCTGAAGAATCCAAGCCATCCACCGTTATACGCGCGAGCCTGATGTCCTGTACAACAGGTCCGGCTAGTTTTGTTAAACAAAGGGAAGTGTATTGAATAGCACTAGCTACCCCTCGTTGGAAAGCCTCGAAGCTCCCGTCCTGAGCCCCTACTGCTACCGTGTAACTGGGTCTCAATACTTGTCGAGTTTTCCTTGTATCTTGCACTTTATTAGGAATTGTGCATAGGCGCTGCGTGGAACCTTGACGGTCCCACTCTTCACCTGTATCCTGGTTATCTGAGCTAGGGCGTTTTTATCTACGTCTTTCTCGAAAACAAGGTGCCCGTTGCTCTCTATGGCGAAAGGACCCATTTCGATGGCTATCTGCTTGATATCTTCCTTAGAAAGGCTTGCTTCACCGTCGTCGTCAATGGCGAGGATAAATTCCGCGGAGTTAGAAAGTGTCACGCCAGCGGCGACGGCTTCGGTGCCATCGTTGTTGAGGTACTGTTCGAGGGCGTTGTTTACGACGTCTGCCACGTTCTTGCCGTCTTTCTTGGCCATGGAGAAGACTTCAGTGTATAGCTCGGTGTTGAGTCCCCTTATGGCTACGGTTTTGCGTGGCATGTTTACTGTCTCCCAGTTTATTTGTTTACTTGTTTACTTGTTAACAAGTATACTTATAAGCATATCGGCGCTGTAAACAACTTGCCCCGCGAGGGGACCCGGAGTTAGATTTAAGTGTCAAACACGGTAGCCCTAGATAAAAGTATAAACAAGAATAAAAATCGCTCGGTGAAGCGATCCCGCAAGAGCGAGGCTAACTTCGCCAAGTATGTGGAAGTATTCCGGAAGTTATTATTATTAAATGAGAAAAACGATCTCGCAACCACACTGAAGAATATCCAGGAGCTCATGAGCTTTAGCGAAAAGATCTTCAGCAGCAGCGCAGTAAGCGAAGCATTCCTATACTTCTGTCTCCACGGCGCAGCAACAGCATGGGTACTACAATGCGAGTTGAACATGCCAGAGGCAACAGTCTATAGGGCACTGAAGCGGCTCAGGGCGATGGATGTAGTAATGCCCGCGCTAAAGGTAAGCAAAGTAAAGCGAAGCAAGGGTGGTCCAAGGCCAACCGTGTGGGCAATAGAGACCGCGTCACCTGATGAGGTAGCGAAGGCTTTGAAGCACCACTACAGGATGCTGAGCCCCAAGTTCAGGGTAGCGGAAGAGATCGCTCAGACTATACTGGAAGAGTACCAGGACAGTGGAAAGCCCCTGGAGATCCAGTACCGCGATATCATGGGCAAAGCCAAGGAGCTAAAGATCCCGTTCAAGGGACCAGATATCGCAGACCTAGCGGCTCAGTACCTCCACGAACGTGGGATAAAGGTCTGGCGCTAATAGCACTCCCCCAAGAGCCCTCCTCCTTCGGGAGGGGGGATATTCTCAAAACTTAAACCATTATTTCTTTGAGAAGTAGATCTATTTGTAGTTTCCAGGTCGCGTAGATAGTCTCGGGGCTCTCACTTGTGTTGGTGAATCCTCTCAAACCAGATCTCAAGGATAGTATTGATACCGCGATGACCCTGGTGTCCGAGTCGGGCTTGATTACTCCTGCTTCTTTGGCTTTATCAAAGAAGTCCTGTACTATGTTTACCTCGTCGAGGTAGAAGCTGCGTACTCCTTTCATGAGTTCGGTGTTGTGTAGCGCCATGCTCGCGATCTCGACGCCGAGTTTGTCTATCTTGGTGGTTGATTGGATCATCTTGTCGAAGTATTTCTTTGTGGAGAGCTGCTTGATTTGGCTGTGTTTCATTTTGCTGAATATGCTTGATCTTTTGAACTGTTCCCCGCTCTTGATGGCTTCGATTAATAATTCCTCTTTGCTGTTGTAGTACTGATATAGTGCGCCTTTGCTTACCCCGAGTTTTCGTGCAATCTCGGTCATCTTTGTTTTCTTGTAGCCTTTTTCTAGGAACATCTCTGTGGCTGTGTTGAGTATTCTTGCTTTTGCTTCTTCTTTGTATTCTGGGACAACTTTGGGCATGTTGGTTATTTTGGTTGGGTGACTAATAAAATGACCGACCGTAGCAAAACTGACCATGGGTATATTTATATTCCAGTCCCCGAAATACTGACCAAAGGTCAGTAATAGAGATGGTTAAACAAAAGAAAACAGGAACCATCGAGCTAATCCGGTACTCCCTGAAAAACATGAACTGGTTCAGGGCAATACAACAAAGAGACAAAACAAGAAAACCGCTCTTCTTGGCATATAGAGAACTGAGCAAACTCGACATAGACGACCTAATTCTCCCCAGAAGGATCGAGGAATACAACCAAGGCGTCATCGATTATTACTCGGGAAAATTCCTTGGATCAGAGGCAGCGAGAACAGGGAATAAACAACTCTGGAATAGGGCATTCAACGGCTTCAAAAAGGGGAAAAAGATGGGGCAACTCCTATTGAAGGCGCTGAGGGAGGGCTCAACCGAGCCGATCCCCATGACAAAGACACCTATCAGCGACAATGGGACAGAGATCAAGTTTGCTGAGGATGTCCCACTGGTACCCGAGATTACACCGGTGATTGTGATCAAGGGCTCGAATTATGAGATGGGGTACCAGTATGCCCAGCAGCTGGTCCAGATCTATGGCAAATGGATACTTGAGATGAGAGCAAACAGACAATTCACTGATGAACAGTTAAACGAGCTACGAAAGTGGGAGGAACAACATAGGCAATATACGCCCTGGCTCATCGAGTTCGTTAAGGGCTGGACTCAGGGAGCAATCGATAGCGGAGTCTCCATGAGCTATGATGATGTTATGTATCTCTGGGTTGGAGACTTTCCGCCCAGCTATGATTTCCTCTCACAGGATGGATTGCCCGAGATACCGCCCATGTCTTGCTCAGGTATGGCTGCCTGGGGACGTGCAACGAAGGATGGGAAACTTGTCACAGGCTCAACCGGCGACCATGACCTCTCTTATCAGGTGATAATAGTGGCTTACCCTGATGATGGTAATGCTTTCATCTACTCTGCGTTTGGGGCTACTGGCGCCATCGCTGCTGGTGGCGATCTGTGGTTCTTCGGTCACCCGGCCATGAATAGTAAGGGGCTTGCATATGTTCATCATGGTGGTGGACCCAAGTTCCTTGAGCCCAAGAAGTACTGGGGCTACGGTGTGAGGCGAGCCGCCTCTGTGATGCACATCATGCGTTACGCCGATACAGCGAAGCAAGCATTGGATATCGAGATTAGCATGCCCATCGGTGATGTCGGTAAGGGAGATTAGGGCACAG
>CAZVMT010000004.1:0-33787 GCA_964628765.1 uncultured Candidatus Bathyarchaeia archaeon
CTCCACTCAAGAAGTTACTTGATGATGCCGGTGTCAATGTCAGGATAAATGGTAAGACTAATATTGGTTTAGGGAGGCCGCTAGCAAAATGACTCACAGTAACCATAGAAGAGGCAGCAGAGAATCACTTGAAAAAGATTGGGTAGTTTTCTGTTTCCCCTCCATGGATAATCCCCCAGAGGTGCATAAAAAATTCCGTGATATCTTAGCCAAACATGATCCCGTCTGTTGTACAACAACCGCAACAATTGATGGAAAAAAGAAAAGAATGCGATACAATAAATATTGGGATAAAAAATACGATTCTGGTTTACATGAATCAGTGACTCTTGAGGAATACAAGAACGCTGAAAATACTCGCGGTGGTTCAGCGGTTTATGACAATAAGGAATCCGTGCAAAAAGTCGTTAATGATCTTGTCGAGGCTGAACTTGGTTTATCAGTAACCGTAAGTGGCATCTTCGATGAATTATATGATATATGTGAGAACGCTGGGATACAAGCACACACCGTTAATATGTCCGCTGAGACTCTGGGAGATATGTCATTATTACCAGACCAAGATATTCTTGAGTTTACTACGATGTGTGGCCATGCTTTCGTAGCGAGTAATCTGGTCAAGCATCTATTGAATCAGGTTAAGAATGGTAGGATGACTCCAGAACATGCCTCAGCAGAAATGTCGAAGCAATGCACTTGTAACTTTTTCAACGTGGAAAGGGGCGCCAAACTGATAAATGAGTATATAGCTAAACATAGCTAAACTCTTTTACAAATCCATTTTATTTTTATTAATTTTTAACAATTATATGATCATTCTCACACTTTTTAACATATGGACATGAATCACATTGTATCGTATTTGATTGCTCGAGTTCACCGCCTGTTAGTCCGCAGAAATGTTTGTATAATTTATGTTCTTCTTCTGTTAATTTTGTCATATTATTAAAAAGATTCACTAATTTTGTCATGGTCTCGCTGGCTAATACTGGACAATGATAATGGTCATCCGGTAGCCCTCCAAGATAGTTTAAAACATCATCACCATCGACTATTGCATGAGTGATTTTTTTACCCATTACAAGTTGAGTCAAAGCTGAGCATGACGCAGCTAACGCCGGGCAGCCAACATAACTAAATTTTATATCCTCGATAACATTTTTTTTACCTAAAACAACGTATAAAAAAACAATATCGCCACAAGAACCAATCTGGTATGTAAATATGTCTGGGTTTTCCATCTTTCCATAATTTACTTTTTTTTCGAATAAATCGATAGATTTTATGGAGTAGCCTGCCTGCATCATTGATGTTTTTTGTTCTTCGGATAGATTCATTAACTAGCTTTAACATTCTCTGTGATTATTAAATTTATCAGATTAGCAGACTATTCTCCCCAACAAAATTATTAACATAAGTTGAATATTATTAATAATGGTACCCGAAGCTAGCAAAAATATGACTTTTTCTGAGAAATATGCTGAATTTATCTCAAACATCACCATTAACGACTTACCTGAGAAGGCAAAGGAAATCGCTATCAATGATTTAATAGATATGGCTGGTTTATGCGTAGCTGCTAGAAACGAAGAATATATACAAATGCTTTTGAGAGCATTTGGAACAGATGGTAAATGTACAGCTATTGGTCACGCTAATAATTTTCCATTAACAACAGCAGCGCTAATAAATGGAACAGCGACTCATGGTGAAGATTTCGATGACACACTTGAAGGTGCACCAATTAGGGTTGGAGCAATGGTAATTCCAGCAGTGCTTGCGACCTGTGAACACTTTGGCCTATCTGGTGAGGATCTTCTGCTGGGCATAGTTGTTGGACTTGAGACTATTTGTCGTATGAATCACGTGGTTGCTGGTGAGATTCATAAACATGGGTTTCACCCTGTAGGCGTAATCGGTCCTTTTGGTTCAGCGATTGGTGTGTCCAAAGCTTTAGGGCTGGATAAAAAACAGATCGCAAACGCGTTAGGTATAGCTGCGAGCTTATCATCAGGGATAATTGAATATTTGACTGATGGCGCTTGGACCAAGCGTCTGCACCCAGGATGGGCAGCACAATCAGGGATACAGGCTTCTCTAATAGCAAGAGAAGGTTTTATTGGGCCTCGCACCGTTTTCGAGGGAGAAAATAATTTCTTCCGAGCCTTTGCCCCTTCAGCGACCCCGAAATATGAGTACCTCTCTGAGGGTTTAGGTAAAAAATGGATGATGCAAGATATCGTATTCAAGCCTTATGCTTGTGGAACTATGATCCATCCATATATTGACTGTATGATACGTCTCGCTGAGAAAGATGTTGATCCCAATAAAATTGTTAAAATTGAATGCAAGACCGGTGAAGGACTTGTACATCGCCTCTGGGAGCCATTAGATAAAAAACAGGTACCAACTACTGGCTATGCTGCTAAATTTAGTATGCCTTGGTGTATGGCATTAGGGTTTTTTGAAAGAGACGCAGGGCTTGCTCAGTTTACCGATGAAAAAGTTAAAGACACAGAAATTCTAAAACTGTCATCAAAAATTTATTACGTTATCGACCCTGAAAATGAATATCCCGATAACTACACTGGGCACTTAAAGGTCTATTTCAAAGACGGGACGATAGAAGAGCTTGAACAAGACCATATGAGGGGCGGAGTTAAAGAGCCATTGACCCGAGCTGATTTGGTTAAGAAATTTTATTCTAATATTGAATATGGAGGCTGGTCCAAAGAAGATGGCGATAGGCTGCTGGATCTCTGTGTTAACATAGAAAAGTATGATAACCTTTCTATGTTGGCTAAACTTCGCAAATAAAAAAGTTATAGAGAATAAAAAAGAGGTTGAGGCTCGATTAGGACCCTAGTGTTATTTGGTCAGCTCCTTGAGGTGGTTGCCCATCGATTCCTCCATGAAGCAAACCAGTTTCTGGGTCGATCACTATCGCATTTGGTCTCGCAAACCCAAACTCTCTATCTACGGCATTGACATCGTGGCCTTTCTCAATTAGAGCCTGGCATACATCTTTTGGCATACGTGAATCGATGAAGACGGTTCCAGTCTGAACAAACACTCTTGGAGCGTCAATCGCTTGCCTTATTGGCATTCCATAATCGAGATAACAGTGAATTGAGCGAGACACTGCACAAACTTGTTTGTACCCACCTGGAGACCCAATGACCATGAATGGTTTGCCGTCCTTTAACAAGATGGTGGACCCACTTGGTGGTGGTTTTATTTTCCTCGGTTTTACCGAGTCAGGGTAACCTGGCCTTGGATCGTAGCCCTTCATCTTATCATTCAGAATTATTCCAGTGCCCTTTATCGTGACCTTGCACCCAAAAGCATCTCCCAAGCTGCTATGTATGCCTGCAATATTTCGTTCTTTGTCAACAGCACACGCGTGGGTGGTCTCGCCCTCTTGATACAGTCTAGGGTCGCCAATATTGGGGTGAATCAACGCTTTTTCCATTTGGATTTGATCAGCCAGCATCTTCGCGTAGTCCTTTGAAATAATCCCCTTGAATGGGGGGTTCTCGGCTCCGAATCCTAGGAAAGTCTCTCTACCTGTAAATGCTAACTTGATTGCCTCGGTTAATACGTGTATGGAGTTAATTGTATTGTAACCCAGCTTTTTCATATCGAAGTTATCAAGGATATGGAGTATTTGCATTATTGTTGTGGATACTGGTAGACTTATCATCTCATATCCGCGATAAGACCCATGACTTGGCTTCAATAGTTGAGGCTCATATGCTGCAAGATCAGCTTCAGTGATATAGCCCCCGTTTTTTTCCATATCATCTGCTATTGATGAGGCAATATCTCCCTTATAGAATACATCTGGTCCATCTTTCGCTATTTTTCTCAACGATTGGGCAAGATCTTTCTGCACTAGCTTGTCGTATCCTGCCTCCCATCTGGCTTCACCCCAAGGATTAGGGGGATACCCATTCTTCAATAGAGTCTTTGCAGTCTCCGGAAATTTATCTATAATATGCATATTGAAGGCGATGTATTTTGAAATGTATGTGTCAATGATGTATCCTTCTTCCGCGTACTTTATTGCAGGCTCCAATATTTGCGATAAATCCAGTACTCCAAAACGTTCTACTAAATAGCTCATCCCTTTTACGAAGCCTGGAATAGCTGCAGCTTTATACCCAATTATATCTGCTTTATCTTTTACTGCCGGTCTACCAAGTTTGACTTTGTAAATTGATGCTTCTCTTTCAGGATCTGGTTCAAAGGGGTTCTCCTTTGCGGGGGTCATGGGTTCGAAGTTCATTGCAAAGGACTCACCATTTGCCATGCGTATACAGCATCTTCCACCCCCACCGATACCGGTCATAAAAGGCTCAACCACTGCTAATGCGAAGTGAGTTGCGACCGCAGCGTCAACGGCGTTTCCTCCCTTTTTCAGAATTTTCTGCCCTGCCAATGCAGCTAGTGGATGGTTTGCTGCTACCATATGCTCTTTGGCTGTTAATGTGTCAACAGTCCTTTTTGCTATAACATATCGTACCATTTCTTCATTAGATATACTCAATACTAACTACCTACTCTAGTATTGAATTATATAGTAAATTTATAAATTTTTTACTAATCTAGCATACTCAATTAAAAGTAAATAAAAGAAGATAGTTATTACCAAGGCCATATTGGGATTATTGGATATTTCATGTAGTGGAAAACTTCATCCATTCCAGATTCTGCGAGTAGGGTTTTTACATCTTCTTCTGTTTTGTGTTCTGCTATTTTTCCCTTTGTGCTTGCTGTTCTAATAAGGAATCTTCCTGCGATAATGACTCCTTCATTTATCTGTGCTGGTAATAATTTGTCTGGAGTGTCGGCTGGTGTGTGTCCCCATCCTCTATCCTCCATATTCAGTGATCCAGGATATGAAAACATTCCAGGTGACTCGGTTTTTCTTAGTCCTGCTGTTGGCACACCACGAAGTATGAAAGGTACATTATCCCCACCATAGGATGGTGTAGCTAATTTCATTGGATACTCGATCTCATTTGCTGTTTTCAGGATATATTTACCAAGGTCATTGAATCCACCAACGTCGTAGGTTTTTCCTCCCAGTGATCCCGGGCTGTCTAAATTGTAGAAAAGGTCTATGTTTTGTAATTCTTTTTTATGTTTAAGCACATAGAAAGCCGAACCCACAGTAGCTAACTCCTCAACACCAAAGAAAACAAATCGGATGGTCTTTTCAAACTCTACTCCTGAATTCATCAGAATTCTCGCTAATTCAAGTAGAGTTGTTACCCCTGTTCCATTATCTAGTGCACCGGGAGAATCGTCATGGCAATCATAGTGGGCGCCAATTAAGACTATTTCATCTGGATTTTTCCCTTTTATCTCAGCCACTATGTTTCCTGTTTGATTTGTGAAGCTGGTATTTTTTACATCAAGTTGTATTTCTACATCTCCTTTCTCCACAAATCGTTTAAGTAACTCCCCCTCTTCAAAGGGAATTGTAACAGCGGGGATTTCACCTTCTTTATTTTGTCTCAGAGAGCCGGTTTGATGTAACATTCCGGGTTGACTATTCATAAAAATGAAGGCTTTCGCTCCAAATTCAACAGCTCGTCCATATTTTGTTCTTCTATGGCACTGTCTCGGTGGCTTGCATTGAGTTTTTGGAGATAGACTCGATGATAAAACAATATGGTCTTTTATTTCATGTTTCTTTGCTTCGAATTCTGCTGGTGTTCCGTTTCCCACTGAAACTATAGTACCCCCAATATCTCCTTGGGTTGAAGGTCCTCCTGCTAGAGAACTCGCTGTGAGTTGTCTTTCATAAGGATGTAATATTTTGAGATCCGCGGTTCCTCTCTTCCATCCTAAATGTTCAAACTTCTCTATTTTCGGTTTAAAGCCGTATTCTTTTAACTCCGATATTATATACTCTCTTGCAGTTTCCTCTCCAGGTGATCCGGCAAACCTTGTGCCAAAGTCACATAGGTCCCAGAGCTTTTTATATGCATAATTTTTTATTAACACTTCACTGATAATTTCTTTGTCTAATTTTCCTAACATGCTTTAATATATATTTAACCTATATTAAAATTTAATACATGTTGCTTAAGTTTCATAAATTAAAATAGCTTGAAAGTTGTTTTCACTCTCTTTGATCACAGAACCCTTGTTTAAAAATTCTATAAATCCTTTTACCTTTTCCTCTTTCATTAGATTTGACAACACATTTTTCTTACTGATATTTTCGATTCTGATGTTAACCAATTTCCAAACATTTGCGCTGTTGCTGTATTCATCCAGTATTTCTATTTTATAGTTAGATTCCATTTAACGCGTCAACAAATATAGTTACTATATGCTAATAATAATTTAACCAGTCCACAATGAAAAAAGGTCTTATTAATTTAAAAGGGAATAAAACGTCTCCAGCCTTTTTTTTCCTTTTTTACTTTTTTATTTTCTGACTTATCCTTGTTATCTTTATCTGAAAGCTCTTCGAGATGTTTGATAATTTTTTCAACATTTTCCTCCTTTTCAAATATCTGAAGCCATTTCTCTCCAGCAAATCCCAGGTCGTCGCCAAGCAAAGGCAGAAACGGGGACAATGCGAATCGCCCCAGCTGACTACTAAGGTTTGAGAATGGTTTCATTGTCTCAAAAACTAATAATGCTGGAACGTCAACACCGTAGTTATACATTTTCTCAGCTATCTCTTTAACCAGCTTTTCCTCCTCTTCGGGTGAGAGATCAAAACCCCAAAACAATAAGACACCATGAATTAATACACAAAACTAGTTATATAATATATTGTAATTTATTTGTTTTAGTAGCTATTTTTCATTTAGTTCAATTTCTTTTTTTAGTTTTTCAAATATTCCCCCATCTTTCAATATTTGCACAGGTGGGCTGTCTTCTGGTAGCGGTTCGCCCCACATTTTCCTATTCTTTGTTTTGTTTTGGATTTCCCCTGTTATTATATTTATTTTTAAGATATCTCCTTCTTCACAAAAATCAGTGATACCCGGAGCAATCAATACCGGATACCCGTAGTTGATTGCATTTCTAAAGAATATCCTAGCCATCGACTCTGCTACAATACAGCCAATTTTAAGTTCTTTAATAGGGCCTATAGCTAGCCTGCTTGATCCACAGCCAAAGTTTCTTCCTCCTACGATAATATCTCCTTCTTCTACTTGACTAGCCCAACCAGGTCTGTTCGCTGACATCACGTACTTGGCTGCTTCAATATTTGACATGTTTTTGACTCTGGTTATTTGTGGTTTTAATAAATCTGTGCTGATGCTGTCTCCGAACTTCCAGACTTTTCCTTCATAAATAAACAACATTTTTTTCACCTACAAGTATTTTCTAGGATCAACGATTTTTCCCGCAATCACCGATGCAGCTACTGTAGCGGCATTGGCTATGAAAACTTCTGAGCCTTTACTACCCATTCTACCTGGGAAGTTTCTGTTTGAACAAGAGATACATCTTTCTCCATCAGCTAGAACACCCATGTGAAGCCCTGAGCAAGGTCCACAGGTTGGATGGCATATCATTGCTTCTGAGTCTGTAAATATTTCAAATAGCCCTTCTTTTAACGCGTTTTTCCATACTTCCATTGACGCTGGGCTAATAATCACTCTCACATCAGGGTGAACTTTATTGCCTTCCAGGATTTTGGCAGCCATTCTTAGGTCTTCTAATCTTCCGTTTGTACAGGTACCGATAAATCCCTGATGTATCTTTATATCCTCTTTTTCTACCTCTGAAACGGGTCTTGCGTTACTAGGATCAGGGTGACAACCTACCATTGGTTCCATGTCTGTGACATCTACGACGTATTCTTTTTCATACTGTGCGTCGATATCCGGTGATACTGGATTAATTGGTCTATTTGTTCTCCCTTTTAAGAAATCAAATGTTTTCTTATCTGCCTCAAACATAGCAAATTTTGCACCTAATTCCACTCCCATGTTACACATAGTCCACCTACTCTCGATACTCAGTTCACTTGCTAGAGGACCGAGATATTCTATGGATTTATAGAGGGCTACATCTGTTCCATAATTCCCAGCTATTTTTAAAATTATATCCTTCCCTACACAAAGTTCTGGAAGTTTGCCCGTTAATTCAAACTTTATACTCTCTGGCACCCTAAACCACAATTTTCCATGAATTAGGACATATATTGACTCAATATTTATTGGACATGAGGCTGCGTTTAGGAACCCATATGTTGTTGAATGTGAGTCTGTCATCGCGATTAGGTCTCCGGGAACTGCATATCCTTGTTCAGGGAATAATTGGTGTAGTATACCGTGTCTGCCGTATTCGTACCAGTGTGTTATTCCATATTCTTTCACAAACCTGCGTGTCTCAGCAACCTGTTCAGCGATTTCTATATTGGGTGGCGGTGCTTCGTGGTCATGAACAACATACACCCTGTTTGGATCAAAGACTTTCTTTATTCCCAACTTTTTAAGCATCTTGTAATCGGAGCTTGAAGCATTGGTCTCGTCTATTTTCGCCCAAAGATATTCTCCTGGTCTCACTTCTTGTTTTAATGGTATAGAGTGAGAGGCTAAGATCTTCTCAGCGATGGTCATTCCCATGATAAATCAGTGAAAATGTAGTCCTATATTCTATTTATTATTTGAGTTGTCTACTTGTTGATTAGAAATAAAAAGGAAAAGGGGTTCTTTACTACAAGCCTAGCCATGTGAAGAGTATCCATATGAAACGGTCTATAGCCTGAGCAAATCTGGAAAGAACGTAAGTAGATACAGTGTATCCGAAACCTATTGATAACCCGAGTCGAGCTATTGCTTGAATAGGTTTGAAGATTTTATCTGGTGGTGTTAGTCCCTTAGTAAACAGGAAATAGAGAACTACACTAAGTACAAATACCGTTACCATCAATTGGTTAAATGTATCAAATAGTGTAGCGCCTATTAGTGGCTGAGTTACATTTTCAAGTTGGCCTAAAAATCTTGAAGCGATCTCAGGTCCAACTTGGAGTCCAACGAAGGTTCCTACAAGTATTGCCATGCCGTATCTTGGAGTGAAGCGGATAGGAGTGATGAACTGCCCAAATAAAGAAAGGCCAGCGATCAGTCCAATAATGGCTATTATGCGCCCCTCAAGTATACCAGAAATAACTAGATTGTTTATTGATTTCAAGGCTATTACAGTTGTATGACCTACACCCGCACCTACTACTGTTGCAGTAGCCAGGCGGAAAAATGGGTTAGGTTTGTAAAGGAAACTCCAACAACATAAGATAAAGAACAATCCAACGTAGATTCCAATTGTGTCCCACATTTTACTTTTTTCCTCCTTGTTGTCTTTGGATAAGATAAAGGGCGTTACCCAGAATCATGAATAGTATGAGTACTATGTGGCTTATTGATTGGGCATCCATTGATGCAATGGTTAAGCCCGGCTCATCAAGCAGTAGTTCATACTGAGCTGCATGGGTTGATCCGGCTATGACTGAATAAATCTGATCTGTTGCGAGGAACGCGACATAAGTGCTTTCAAATTTCGAAGATCCTGTCGCTATCATCGTTATACCAAAGGTGTCCTGCCACTGCCGAATATATCCAAAGATAAACTGCATAGACGATCCGCTCATAATTATAGCAGCAGCGTCATCCGCGCCTCTGAATTCTTCCATAAGAGGAAGTTCCGAAAATGGAGTACCATATGCATCTCGGCTGTTGAAGGCGTCCCATGTGTTAGTTGCTATTGCTAATGATGCTGTTTCTTCACCTGGAATATAACCAAGATATACATAGTCTATCCCATATTCTTGGCCTTCCTTTGTTGCATCTGCGATAGCTTCTTCCCACAGCATTGGTCCATTTGGACTGATAGACCATACAACTGCTCTTACATTTGGGTTTCTAATCACATGCCGTAAAACATCGTTTATAGCTGGAGCTGCATCCTGTCGGTCTCCTGGACCTACGTCATAAGAAATAGCTACTATTGATCCAGGTTCAAGGCTCTCAATAAAGTCATATGTTTTGCGAGGGTATTCGCTTATTTCAATTGGCAGTCCCAGTGGCACCAATAGTGGCACTGAGAAGACAAACATCATTATTAGATAGATTATCCTGTCGTCAATGTTTAATAGTTTTTTAACGATTGAGTTATTTTCTCCCATTTGCTATCACCCTAATGCTGCCTTCTCCTTTCCCCACAATATACGTAGAGTAATTGCGGCTGAGCCTATTGCGCCACAGATGTAGAATCCTGAGATCCCACCTATGGCGGCGTTATTCCCGATCCACTCTGAAATTGTTACAAACCCTGGCCAAATCGCTGATCCTATTGGTGCTCTTCCAATCAATGTAAAGCTAGACGCAAGTAGCATCACAGCTGCCTCCCATGACCTAGCGACAAAGGCTCTATAGAAAGCGCTTACAATGTAGAAAGCCAATAGAGACATTACTGTTATGTTAATATGTGAATAGACGTTGTCAAAGAGCCAAACATATGGTTCACCTGTTGTATCATAAAGAAGACCAATCACGATGAATAATGCCATTATGAATAATGACCAAGCACCATATTGCCATCCCTCTCGGCGCAAGTTTAGTATCTGAACATTTCTCCGAATTAAGCTTATTGTACCTACGAGAACTGCAAAAGCTCCAACTATCACAGCCACGTTCGTTGTTTGATTGGCTATTGCGCTGAAAGAATCTGGAAGAGCAAAATAGTAATCTACGATCATTACTAGTCCAGTAGCCAGAAGTATTAGGTATGGAATCTTGTTTCTAATTAATACAGACATACATTTTCACCTATAGATTAATCACCTTTGTGATGATATCGATGCCAAATGAGCTCAGGAAGACTCCGAGAATTATGAGAGAAGCTGCAAGAAGTTTAATGACGTCTTGTGCCGTGAGGAAGCTCTTAAGTTCAGGGTCATTTGATACATATGCTGCTGCTGCGTATAACTCGTCACCTATTAGTGTATAATCTGAGGTTATTGCGAAGAATGAAGTGTTACTAAACTGATCGGTTCCACCTATTTGGAACGCGCCCAGTTTGTTACCAACAGCGCATACACCGAGGGTCTCAGCGGACCATCTGCCAATGAATATATTTGCACCTGGGTTTTCATCGATCATGATTTCGATTAAACCCGTTGTAAAAGCCCATTGTTCTCCACTTAAGTACACAACGTGATCTGGGTTGAAGAGTTCCTCTTTTCCCATTTCAGCGCAAGCTTGTTGATAGTTACTTAATATCAGTGGATATGTATCTGCTGATCCAACTGGCATAAATACAGGTAATTCTAGTTCCGCTGCTCGTGAGCATATATGTCTTACTATAGATATGCCTGCCATTATAGGCAGTGCATATGAGCCTAAAGGACGCCAACTGGGCGTGGCAATAACGGGTCTCCCCATTTCAACACATCTGCCTAAGGCTTCCTCCATGGCATCAAGCCCTGGAACTCGACGAACTAAAAACGATTTTCCTTTGTTTACTTCAGAAATTATGTAAAATGTTGCTATCCAGATCACTAACATTATAATGAAGCTGAATAGTCTTCCACTTTCAATTATCATCTTTCATCCATTTCTTTTGTTTTAGTAACTTGAATTAACTAGTGATATTTTCAATCTTAATTAACTCAAGTTACTTACCCTCTTATAATCCATAATATATATAATACTTATCACATTTAGATATAAATAATAGTGATAAAAACTAAATCTTTAGAATTTTAACCAAGATACGTGAACATTAATATAAAACTATGTTTTTATCCTAAACCGTGATAAACAGACATCTCAACTCTTCGCCAGTTAAAATGGATTCCAACGTAGGAGTAAAACACTCAAATCCTTAGGAATCAGGCCTTGGATAAATGCGAAAAACCGGTCAACAAACGTTGAGAGAACTTGGAAAAAATGATCGAGATTTAGATGCAATGAAAGAAGTTGCTAAAACAATTGTTGAAATGAATTAATTATTATATAAAACTGAATGATAGAATTCTATCAATATTAACCTCTCGTTCATTTTATTAATGCTAATTGAATATATTAATTGATAATAATATGTGGAGAGATGTTAGTGATGAAAAGGCGCATCACGTTATAGCCAAAAAAGCTGTTGAAAAAAAGGTAACGAAAAAAGACATGGTTGCTTCCGAGCACCCTCTAGCGTCAAGAGCTGGAATATTGATGTTAGAGCAAGGAGGAAACGCCGTGGATGCTGCAGTTGCTACCCACTTTGCTTTAGCTGTTGTAAAACCATACTCGACTGGGATTGGGGGTGGTGGGAGATGTGTAATACGATTAAATGATTCAGAAACATTTGCGATGAACTTTGAACCCATGACTCCCGCAAAGGAGAACCCATTTGAACCAGACCTTGAGCGCGTTAGAACAATATATAAAGTATCTCTTGGTAGACCCGCAGCTAAAAATGATGAGAATATCTTAGGCTACAAAGCTGCAGCTATACCGGGCTTCGTTAAAGGAATGAATATTTTACTGGAGAAATATGGTAATCTTGATCTATCTACGATCCTAGAACCAGCAATAGATTATGCGGAAAATGGTTATCTTATCTGCGAACATGTAGCAAAAACAATCGCATTCAACATGCAACTAATATCCCAATTCCCTGAAACTGCTCGAATTCTATTAAAAAACGGTATGCCACCGAAGCCTTGGGGAAGTGCAAGATGGGGAACAGAATTTGATAAACTAGTCCAAAAGGACCTCGCTGAGACCCTGAAGAAGATTTCACGGGATGGCCCTGAGGCATTTTACAGCGGTGAAGTTGCTGAAAAAATAGCTCTAGACATGGAGGCTAATGGCGGTTATATCACTGAGAATGATTTGAGGAGCTATGAACCAGAGTACTATGATGTGAGTGAATGGACATATAGAGGATACACTATGCACAGCCTACCCGTATCAACAGGGATAAATCAAATCCTAAAAATTATAGAAAATTTCGATATGAAGGATTTAGGATACAATGATCCTCGAGCGATACATGTCTTAGTAGAAGCCGTAAAATTAGCCTATGCTGCTAGAGAGAAATATCTTGCCCTTGGTTTGGAAAAAAGACCTTTCCATGGTGTAGCAGCCCAAGAATACGCTGACACTTTGGCTAAGCAAATTAAGTTAGATAAAATTATTGAAAATATTGATCTAGGGGATCCCTGGAAATATGAGGAACAACACACGACTCATGCTTGTGTAGTGGATAAAGACCGTAACATCGCCGGGGTTCATAGTAGCCTAGGGGATAGTTTTGGGTCAAAGGTGGTAATTAAGGGAACTGGAATTATCTTGAACAACAAGATGAAAGACTATGATCCGAGAAAAAACGCGCCCAACTCGGTGAGGCCTCACACAATAAGACCGCCACCAAGTGGATCCGTTATCATCCTAAAAAATGATAACCCCTTCATGGTAATTGGGTCACCTGGTGGCTATAAACAGCCACCGACAATATCGCGGTGTATATCCAATGTAATCGATTATGGAATGGGTATACAGGAATCTATAGATGCTGCTAGGATATTTGTTCAATCTGGTAAAGTATTCCTGGAGTCTGTAATGCCGTCGAATGTCGTTGAGTATATGCGGAAAGTTGGGCATGATGTAACTGTTGTTGACAGAGAATTTGGGTTTGCATTTCCAACTGGGATACGGATAGACCAAAAAACAGGGAACCTCTATGGCGGTGTAAATGGTTTACCGGCTGTTACATTAGGCCATTAACTTTTATTGGATCACTAGGCTCCCATATATTTCTTCAATTTTTTTCAGATTCTCTAGTTCATTAACCGTCTCAAAGAATGCTTCATATTGTGGAGGAGCTAGGAGACCCTTTGTTATTTTTCGGAATTTATTTTTTATCTCTGTGTCGCTCATGGGGTTTTTAAAGTGGCCAAGATAATACGGTGTCTTCTCGATGTGTGTTCTCCCGTCATTCAGTTCTACAGTTACTTTGTTAAGAGCTTGTTCAGGCCATACAGACTGGCATTCATCATCCAGGATCACTTTGATCTTGTCCATAAGTTTCCTTAATTTCTTATCTGTAAACACTTCTGGTTCAAAGTGCTCAAGATCTACTGCTCCAAACTGTAGAGCGCAAGCTACCACATAGGGTAGACTATGGTCAGCAGTCTCACGAGTCTTTGGACGCCAACGAGTTGGGTCACTGCCCATAACGCTGTAGCCGTGGTCAAATGTTCTGATTTCCACTGATTTAATCTCAGATTCATCCTTTATCTCAAGTTTTTCTCTGACACACAGGGCGCCCTCGATTGCGGTCTGAGAGAAAAACCCGGCTGGAAACCTCTTAATGCTTGACTTCATTATCCTAAAGGGAGCTTCATCACCGTTTTCCATGGCTAGTTTTTCAAAAACAGTGTGTTCGTGTGTTACTGCCTTGAAAAACCCTGCATCTCCCTCGAATATCCTGGAGGGGCCAGTCAGACCATTCTGTGCTAATAGCGCCGCGAGGATACCGTTACGTCCTGCATTTGGAACAGCACAGGCCTTCCAATGCGATATCTCGCCCCTGCGCGCCTCTAATAGAGGTATGCTTTGAGCTAGTGATATCCTAAGGGCATTAGCCAATTGATCTGTATCAAGTCCCATGATCTTTCCAGCCCCAAGAGGCATGGCTATAGTTGGATATGTTGCCTGATCCCAGGGGCCTCCATCTTTTAGACGAAAGGTATCCGCCCAAGCACTCTGTATCTCATAAGAAAGAACTATCCCCGTTATCAGGTCCTCTCCGGTAGCATGAGATGCCTCAGCAGCTGCGATCATGGGAGCTACGTTATCCGATGGATGGGCATTGCTTTTTCCCGCATAGTTGTCATTGAAGTCCAAGTATCTGACCATTATACCGTTTACGAAGGCAGCCAAGTCTGGGGTGCTTTGAATAGTGGTTCCCAGTAATGTCGCTGATTTGGTGCCTGAGTAATTTGAGGCGAGTTTTCGAGCAATTTTCACTGGCGGGCTATTGAATGCCCGTATCCCGCAACCTAATGAATCTATTATTAGTCTTTTTACCTGTTGCACTACTTCATCAGGCAAATCATTGAATCTTAGTGATGCAGTGTAATTAACTAATCTTTGAACTGTAGAATCTTCCAATTTATACTCACTTAAGAAAATATAATTACCTCATTGAATTATTTACTTTTGAGGTATTATACACGGTGAAATCTTTCGTTGTCACAGCTTTAGGAGATTGCTTAATGTATCAGAAATTAAGCATTTTCACAGAGCCTGAATATCTAAAATTAGTAGAAACTATACGCAAATCTGATTTATCGGTAGCAAATCTTGAGACTCTGCTACATGACTATGAGGAAAACGCGTATCCTTCCCCTGAATCTGGTGGTTCGTGGGCAAGAGCTCCTCCAGAGATGGTGGAGGAGTTGAAATGGTTAGGTGTAGATATTGTCTCAACCGCCAACAATCATAGCTTGGACTACTTGTATGGTGGATTGTTCAAGACCATAGAGCATCTCGATAAAGCTGGAATTAAGTACGCTGGCACAGGTGGAAACCTTGCAGAAGCTCGGAAACCAACGTATTTGGATACGCCAAAGGGTAAGGTTGGCTTTATATCAGCATCTTCAACATTTGCTTCACTTGGCAGGGCGGGTCCAGCTCGACGAGACCTTCATGGGAGACCTGGATTAAACCCACAAAGATACGAGACCTATTATACGACTACAAAAGAAAATCTCGATCAGATCGAGAAATTATCAAGACTATTTGAACCAACCAGTAAAAAGAATGAATATTTCGGGAAAAAATTCAGGATCGGAGACACCTCTGAGAAAATCACTGAACCAAATCGTCAAGATATGGAGGGCAATCTGGAGTCAATAAGAGAGGCTAAAAGGCAGTCTGATTTCGTGGTCTTCTCTTTCCACACTCATGAAGGACTGGATAGTGACCATGATAGACCAGCCATTTTCGCTGAGGAGTTTTCGAGGGCGTGTATCGATGCGGGTGCAAATATGGTTATGGGTCATGGTGCACATATTATTCGAGGGATTGAGATCAGGAATAATAATCCAATCTTTTACAGTTTAGGAAATTTCCTGTATCAGAACTTTTCAGCTGATAAGATACCTGCTGAGTTTTACATGAAATTTGGCCTGGACCCCTATATCGGTATGCCGGGTGATGTTTTTGATGCACGAGAGAAAAACCATCACGCGTATAGTTCTAAAGACGCATACAAGAGATGGATTAGTTTCCTTCCAAGAATGAAATTTGATGATGGGAAACTAGTTGAATTGAATCTTTATCCAATTCATTTGAATCAAGACAAGCCCCGAAGCCAAAGAGGTAGACCCATGATTGCTACTGGTTTAGAAGCTGAAAAAATATTGAAAACAGTAAAAGAGTTGTCATCGATCTATGGGACAGAGATAGTAATTAAGGATGGAGTTGGAGAAGTAGTTCTCTAGTTGATAAGATGCTTTGTTAAATCATTGATAGAATCCATTTTTTCTATCTCCTTGAGTAGAGTGAATATCTCGTTTGCTTTCTCCTGGTCATATCTAAAGCTGGCGCACTCCATGAATTTTCCATAAACATCTTTTTCTGTTAGAGGCTTCTCAGGGGTTCCTCGGGCGTTTTCCGCCACTTTTTTGATTATTCTCCCATCTTTTAGCTCCACTTCAACGATGCTTCGCATTTTATCAGTGCCCATCGCGGCGATCTCAGGATCATGTATTGTTTTGACTTTTCGCATCATTTTTTGTACTTGGGGGTTTTTGACATATTCATCGCTGTATTCTCTCAGTCCTGCTTTTCGATTAAGGAGGATGCTGGTTAGACCGAAATGTAAGCTAAATTTTGCCTGGAGTTCATTAGTCGGTGTTTCATATCTCAGAGGCTCCAAAATATTAGGTCCTGCTCTAAGTCTAATCTCTGAGACATCTTGTGGCGCCAAGTCGTTTTCTTCAACTATTTCGAGCATTGAATCCATGGAGGGTTGACCTAATGATCCGCATGGATACATCTTGAAGGTCGCACCCGGGTCAACGATGGTATAAGGTTTACCAAGTTTACCTATGATCTTATCCGCCTCATATCCTCCCCCTAATACCTTGAAGAAGCCCCATTCGCCATCTAGCCCATTGTTGTCAGCTGTAAACCCGAGCTGTCCCAGGCTTGATGCAACGATCCCATTTGAGGCAGCTCTACCCGCATGAAGCGGCTTTGTCATTGTCCCAAAGTTGACTCTTATTCCCGCTGCTAGACTGGATGCTATGCTCAGCCCATATCTTAGTTCCTGCTCATCTAGTCCTCTAAGTAGACTTGACGCTGCGAATGAGCCAAAGGTGCCTATTGTTCCAGTTGTGTGGAATCCTTTTTTATAGTGATTTGGAAGTATGGCTTCGGCTATCTTGCATTCTACCTCAAAACCTGTGATAAATGCTTCAAGAAACTCTTCTCCGCTGCATTCTTGTTCTTCTCCTACGGCTAAAGCCGATGACAGAGCTGGTACGGTTGGGTGTGTTAAGAGACCATAAATTCTATCTGGTGCTGTTACCAGCTGGGAGTCATCGTAATCATCTGCGTGACCACTTGTTCCATTAACCAGCGCGGCGTGTTCAGGGATTGTCTTATCGTTGAAGCCGATAATGTTTGAATTGTTAACTGTATTGGCGGGTTTTCTCTTGCTAACATATGAGTAGACTTTTTTTGCGCAGTCTGTTCTTGAACCCGCCATTATGACTGCAAATCCATCTATGATGTGAAGTATTGCCTTTGATTTTGCTTCCTGATTAATCGCTTTTTTTTGGAGAATAAAATTCGTAACCTCTGAGCTTGAAGTATTTTCCATCTTGATCTATTTAATAAACCCCCATGATTATACAAATTTATTGTGTATTTTAACACATATTTCTCTGCAATTGGATAATTGTTCACCTGTTTTAATTTATTCCGAAAGTGATTTTAAGATTGGTTATGGTATTAATTTACCTTGATATCCCTTGATCATATTTTGATTGTCGTAGAAGACCTATCGGAATCTATCTCATTTTATGAATTACTTGGATTTATTCATCTTGAGACCATTCAAAGACCAAAAGACACTGTAGCTGTATTACGAAAAGAGCAGTTAATGCTTGAGCTCATGAAATTACCTGATGGAGAGGAAACCTATCAAACTCCACGAAAAGATAGTGATGTTGGCTTCAGGCATATCGGCTTCAAAGTAGATGATATCGAAAAAGTCTATGAAATGTATCGTGAAAAGATCCATTTTAAGGGTCCCCCAATATCCAGCGCTGGACGAGGAGACAGAAAAATCCTATTTTTCAGTGATCCCAACGGGATAGAGCTTCACTTTATCCAAGAACAAAATAATTGAAACGAGTTCTTCCAGCTCCTATTTTATTCTCCATCCCTCCGTTACTAAATAAGTGAATACATGCACTTTTCAACCACAAATAACATGGTGGATAATATGGAATGGACTCGTATGATGCGGGGAGCAAGGACTCTCCTCGACGACCTGGTGGCTGTAAAACCTGGAGAGACCGTGCTAATAGTCACGGACACCAAGCTGATTAAAATCGCTCAGGTGCTGGCAGCCGCATCTTTTGAAAGAGAAGCCGAGCCAGTCATTGCCGTGATTAAGCCCCGGGACCGGGATGGGGAGGAGCCTCCTGAACTCGTGGCTGAGGCTATGAAAAAAGCTGACGTGGTTTTCTCTCCGGTTAGTAAATCGATAACCCATACGAGGGCTGTGAAGGAAGCTGCTGAGAGCGGTGCGCGTATCCTGGTGATGACTGCTTTCACTGAGAGGCTTATGATAAGTGGGGGGATCGAGGCTGATTTCAGGGCACAGAGGCCGTACTGTGAGAAATTGGCGGAACTCTTTGAGGCTTCAGAAACTGTAAAGGTGACGACTCCAGCAGGTACCAGTTTGACTATGAGCACCAAGGGTAGAAGGGGAAACGCCATGCACTGCATAGTAGACACTCCCGGGTGGTTCTCCACGGTTCCCACGATTGAAGCCAATTCATCTATTGTGGAGGGATCGGCTAACGGTACCATCGTCGTTGACGCCAGCATCCCATATCTAGGCATAGGCGTTCTCACGGAGCCGGTTAAGATGAAGGTTGATGGGGGCTTTATCACCGAGATCGAGGGTGGGCATCAAGCCGAGGTATTGAAGAGGGATCTGGAATCGAAAAATGATCCCAATGTCTACAACATCGCCGAGCTTGGGGTGGGGCTGAACCCTAAATCGGAGTTGACCGGTATTATGTTAGACGATGAAGGGGTTCTCGGGACCTGTCACATAGGGATAGGCACCAGCTTGGCTCTTGGAGGGAAGCTTACGGCTGCTGTTCATTATGACCTTGTACTCTGGAATCCTACTATTGAGCTGGATGGCGAGATCGTAATGGAAGAAGGGAAGATCAAGTTCTCTGTTTAGCTACAATCATTTCTTTACAATTTTTATTTCAACGTTATTAATAACGAGCACTACTCGGGGTGCGGGGGTGGGTTAATTGGTGCGGAGGCTGGGGTTTGACCCTAGGTGAGATATCTCCAGAATCTAACCGCTTTTTACATTATACAATAATAGATGATTTTATCCAGTTCTCTCTAACTTTATCTCTGGCAGACCAAATCTTGGGTTAACATACCTAACCGGTGGCGTTATCTCCCTCTCATACGCCATATAGTTCTCTTTATAGATCGGCGACTCAAAGTAATAATACACATACCTTCCTACGCCAGGAATCACACGATACAGGACCTCTACATCCTGCTGATGTGCTACATTGATGAACTCATCAACATCGAAAAAGTGATTGGGAGACAGAAAAGTGCCATCCCGGTAAAACGCTGACCTCTCCTCCTCATTAACCTCGATTATCGTGAAATCGTTGAACAATGCTCGCGCGTATTCCTCTCTAGCCTGATTTGCCTGGAGTGTTGTAATGCCACTGTAAGCGATCGTTAATATGATAATCGCTGTGACCGAGGTTAGCGACACGAGCATCATCTTCTCATCCATTTTTCTCTCTAAGCCAAACTTTGCCGCTGCCCCTATGCCGGGACAATACCCTAGAAGCCTTTGAGCCATGGCAAATAGCTTCAAGATGCCAACACCTTTTCTGTAACAATAAAAAATATGTAAAGTAATAAATCTTTACTAATGACTCGCTGTCAATATTCATGAAAACAACTACTAGTATGCACTGAAGAGGATGGTGCGGAGGGTGGGATTTGAACCCACGAACTCCTAAGAGATAAGGACCTCAACCTTACGCCTTTGACCATGCTGGGCGACCTCCGCACGGGTACACAGCATAAATCATCATTACCGATTTATGCCTTTTGGGATGGGGCTGCAGCGGGGAGTTGAACCCCGTCTTAAGGCTCCACAGGCCTTAGTGCTAGCCGTTACACCACAGCAGCCACGCAAACACAATCAATTCTGCGATCAATTAAAAGGGTTTCGCGGAACAGCCTCAAGTAAGCCACTCACACATGCCACATACTTGCCTGAATCCGATATCCTGTAGAGGTTTTCTCTGCCACGTTTCTCCTTTATGATGTACCCTGCGTCCTCCAGTTTGCCTGTGATCCCCTTGTTGAGCCTCATGAGCATACCGATCTTCTCGCTACGCCTAAGATCACCAGGCTCGTCCTCGAAACCCTCGACACCAGACTCATGCAGAAACTGTAAGATGTCTCCTGTGCGCATCTCTTCCCGTCTATAGAATTCTACCAGTAACAGTTGAGCCCGGTCATCAGGCAACTGGATGTTAAAGTTCTCGATGAAATGCACCTGAGGCTCCGTCACTATAGCGTTCCCATGAGCCCACCTCTCCTGCTCTGTAAGGCTCAACTTGGCGGCGCGAACATAGTATAGCTTAGCATCCTGAACCATACTAGCAAGGGCAGTGCCGACTGAGACAAATGGTCCCCCGGCGGACATGTTCACGTAGACTATGTTTCCTTTTTCTCGTTCCTCTTTGACGATGCTGCTTACCTTGCTGATGATGTCCAGTATCGATATCGTGTGGGTGGGTATGACCTCGACCTTGATGCCCTGAGCCTCCAGGCGTCTCCGTGTCTCGTTGAGGTAATGGTTTGCCTCTTCCTCAGTCTCCAAGCCAAGGGGTACCACACCGGATAGTATGTATGCCTTGTTTGCCTTGAACCCGTCCTCGACCTCGAATGCTCGTACCGCTCTGTCTATCTCGGTCTCTATGGGTATGACGTGGATTATTTCTACTCCTCCGCCTATCGTGGTTATCTTTGGGTTGGTGAGGCTCATTGCTAAACATGTTAAATATGTTAAACCAAATAAGTTTAACTATCCTCTGCTGCGCCCAATAGGTGGAGAAAGGAGACACACTTCCTTCCGTAGAGGGGAGTCTCCACCCTCACTCACAACATGTGAGTACAAGACATGAGTCGAGCTTTAAAACTAAAACAGGAAACCAGAGACATGGAAACCAAGCAAAGCAGCCTCACAGGAATGAGGGGCTTCACAATAATCTGGCTCGGGCAGTTCTCATCGATGCTGGGATCAACCATGACCCAGTTCGCGTTAACCATCTGGGCGTGGGAGAAGACAGGAACAGCGACAGCCCTAGCCTTAGCTGGTCTCGCATTCGTACTACCAAACATACTGGTGTATCCCATGGCTGGTGCCCTCGTGGATCGCCTCAACAGGAAACTGGTGATGATGCTCAGCGACATAGCTACAGGAATAGGCACAGTAGCTATCCTGCTGCTCTACACGGCTGGGGTTCTAGAGATATGGCACTTGTACGTGGTATTCGTCTTCATGGGGCTATTCCAGAGCTTCCAGTTCCCAGCCTACAGCGCAGCCGTAAGCACCATGGTGGATAAAGAGCAGTACGGTAGAGCCAGCGGCATGCTGAGCCTAGCCCAGAGCGCCTCAGGCATCTTCGCCCCCATCGCAGCAGGCATACTCATAGGCGTTATCGGAACAAGCGGCATACTCTTGCTGGATCTATGCACCTTGGCGCTAGCCATAGGAGCCCTCCTGATAGTCAAGATACCTAAAGCCAGGTCAGAGGGAGTGAAAGCCAAGACCAGCCTACTACAGGACAGCCTCTTCGGGTTCAAATACATACTCGCAAGAAAAGGACTACTGGGGCTGCAGCTCATCTTCTTCCTCATCAACTTCACGGGGAGCCTCTGCTTCCCGCTCCTCGCCCCCATGATTCTGAGCCAGACAGGTAACGACACAGTCATCCTTGGCACTGTGAACTCTGCCTTCGGCGCAGGTGGAGTAGTGGGTGGGCTCATCCTCAGCGCTTGGGGTGGGCCCAAGAAGCGGGTTCATGGCGTGCTAGCTGGGATGGCGTTAAGCTGTCTGCTTGGCTATACGGTGATGGGTCTCGGTGGCTCGCTCTATGTCTGGGCTGCGGGTGCCTTCATAATGATGCTATTCAACCCAGTGATCAATGGGAGCAATCAGGCGATCTGGCAGAGCAAGGTACCACCAGAGATGCAGGGCAGGGTGTTCTCGGCGCGTGCATTCATAGCCTTGATGAGTCAACCAATCGCCATGGCTATCACAGGTCCCATAGCCGATGGCTTCCTCCTACCGGGGATGATGGAAGGAGGAGCCTTGACTCCAATATTCGGGTGGCTGATAGGAGTAGGTCCAGGCAAGGGTATCTCTTTGCTATTCCTGGTGATGGGGTTGATAGGTGCGGTGATGGGTTTCGGAGGCTACCTTGTAGGTGATGTGAGAAACGTCGAGGAATTAATACCCGATCATGATGCTACTGGTACCGTCTCCGAGGCTGTCGTAGCGGAATAACTGCCTTCTGGATTCTCTCGGCGTCCTTTCTTATCCGCAGGTTGTTCTTGCGGTTTTTTCGGACCCATGAGAGCAGGTTTTCCTCTTCCATAAGCCGTCAAGCCGTTGATTTGTTATAAAGTAAACCCACGTGGCTGTGCCGGGGGGTTACCTGAAAATGGTGGGGTAAAACAAATACCGTACCTCTGCTGCAGTTCTGTTATGCCGACTGTTAAGTCAAACGGGATTGACATATACTACGAGGTACAGGGTGAGGGATCACCATTATTGCTCATTAATGGCTGGGGAGGCAACCTCAACAGCTGGAGCAAAGAGATGGTGGATCTGCTCGCGGAGCATCACATGGTTATCACTATGGATAACCGTGGGACGGGTCGAAGCGGTAAACCGGATATCCCGTATACCATGGATATGATGGCAGCGGACTCCGCGGCTGTACTGGACGCGGTGGGTGTGGAGAAGGCTCACGTGATGGGTTTCAGCATGGGGGGGATCATCACCCAGACCTTTGGGCTCAACTACCCAACCCGAACCTTGAGCCTCATCCTCTGCGGCACCCAGCCCGGAGGCTTGAACAGGGTCAGCTCCGATCCACGGGTTCAAATCGATCTCGCATTGATAGCCAACCCATCACCAGAGATGACAGAGAGAGACCGCACCATCAAGCTACTCTATCTGCTCTACTCAGCCGAGTACGTGGAGGAAAACCTTGAAGCACTGATACTGGACGAGACCTACAGTGATTACCCCACACCAGACTACGCGTTGAACCGGCAAAGCCAAGCCATCGCAGGGTTCGACAGCTACGATAGGCTCCCAGAGATGGGGTTCCCGGTGCTGGTGATGACTGGCACCGAAGATGTCCTGGTGCCACCAGAAAACAGCGACCTGTTAACGGAGGGGATACATGATGCCACATTGGTGAAGATACCGGGTTGTGGGCATGGGTTCCTTAAGCAGAAAACCAGTGAAGCTGTAGAGCATATTCTAGGATTCTTGGACAGGGTGGATGGCTAGCTCTCTGCCAGCTTCTTGAATGCGTCGGGTAGCATCCTGAATGTGGTCCATCCGTCCATGGCTTTTGCGCCGAGGCTGAAGTAGAACTGCCTGCTGGGCTCGTTCCAGTCCAGTACGGTCCACTCGAATCGTCCGCAGTCCTTCTCTACAGCGATCTGGCATAGACGTTTCAACAACATGGTTCCTATCCCGTTGCCCCTGTATTCTTCTGGTACGTAGACGTCTTCGAGCCATAGGGTGGGCTTTGCCTCGAAGGTGCTGAAGGTATAGTAGTATAGGGCTACTCCGAGGTAGTCGGGTCCGATGTCTCCGGTGTTCTCTACTAGTAGGCAGTCCCATATCTTGTCCTCGCTGAACCCGTATTTTCTATAGCGTTCCTCTGTTCCCTTGAACTCTAGTTTCTCGTATACGCTGAGCTGGTAGCATAGGTCAAGAATAGTGGGGATGTCGTCTTCTGTTGCTTCCCTGATCTTCCACTTCAAGCCATCTATCTTGGGCATATTAATCCAGATAATGTTGGCACATTGTGGTTTTAACGTTAACCTTCTAGCTGATTGTGAGAAGCTTGGCCAACTCGTATAGGTTCAGGTGTTTTGCTTTTCTGTCATAGTTGCCTAGCTTGAAGGCTAGTTGCACGAAGTAGCCTGTGGTGAATGCAGTGATTATGGTTCCCACTCCCACTGGTCCACCCATCAGGTAGCCCAGTATGGTTACGGTTACCTCGATGCCTCCGCGCACTTGCCCGACTGGTCGATCCAGTTTCTGGACTAGCCCGATCATCAAGCCATCCCTTGGACCAGCTCCCAGCTTGGGGTTCAGGTAGAAGAAGCTCGCGACACCGATCATAGCCATCCCCCCTATGAGCATGGCGAATTGTAGCGCCGGGTTACTGTATGTTGGTATGATCCCCCACTCGATTATCCTGTCAATGAAGTAGCCGATGAAATACATGTTCATCACCGTGCCGAATCCCGGTGGGAAGCCCAATATCCAGCCCAGGATCAACACCCCGAGACCAACCAGCTGAGAAGCCTGACCGAAGGTCAACCCGAGAAAATTCATGATACCCACCTGAAAGACTCCCCAGCTGCTCATACCCAAGTCAGCGTAGAGGATCATCACGGCCCCAAAAGCAAACAAGAATAATCCAAAGTAGAGGCTCGGCAGCCTTCGTAGAAAGTCTGCCCAGTTCTCCGTTAGCTTGGGTTGAATACTACCTTGCCCCCTGTCTTATCTATGGCTACCCTGAAGGCTTTCTCCGCCTCGTCTAGGCTGAATCTGTGAGTCAATACGGTGTCCACGTCGATTATCCCCTTGGCTATGAGGTCTATGCTCTGTGGGAAGTTCGCTGGCTGCGCGTCATAGGCGCCCTGTATCTTGAGTTCTCTTCGCACCAGCCAAGTCATGTCAAGCGGCACATCCTGTCCGAATATGCCTACCACGGTGATCGTGCCCCTCTTCTTGATGATCTGTGTTGCCTGCTTGACCGCTGGGGGGGCTCCGACAGCCACGAAGGCCACATCGGCGCCCCTACCCTTGGTGTCTTTCATGACTCGTTTTTCGAGGCTCTCCTCCTCGATGTTCAAGGTCTCCAATCCAAGTTTCTCGGCTATCTGGAATCTACGCTTATCCACGCTGAGCCCGGTGACGAGTACTTTTGCCCCCCCTTGTCTGAATAACTGGGCGCTGAACAAGCCGATGGGTCCACATCCCTGAACCACAACATAATCATCTGCCTTGAAGCTGGTGATGTCGTTTACGAAGTGAACAGTGTTACTGAGGGGCTCTACCAGGGCTGCTTGATCATAGCTCATGGAGTCAGGAATCCTGTGGAGCAACGTGTATGGTACCGTAACGTATTCAGCGAATCCACCATCAGTGTGAATCCCAAACAAGGTTGACCTGTCGCATAGGTTGCTCATACCAGTCTTGCAGAACATGCATACTCCGCATGCCTTGACCGACTCACTGAGCACTCTATCCCCAGCCTTGTAGCCCTCGACTTTTGAACCTGTCTCGATTATCTCGCCCGCGAACTCGTGCCCAAGCACCACTGGCAGCTTCATCCGGCTATACGCTGATGTATAATGGTATATGCCCAGGTCGCTGCCGCAAATCGCCGCGGACCTTACCTTGATGAGTACCTCATCCGGCGCCGGCACAGGGTCTGGGATCTCCAGTACCTCGACCCCAGGCAACGGCTTGGTCTTCATTACCGCCTTCAAGACTATCCAGAAGGTGTACTCCTAGCTGGTCTATATGTTTTCCCGAGACCGTCACCCATAAAATAAACCAAATAGAATGTTCAAGTATGGGTTTCTTGTTCAACGTGAGCCTCGCTGGCTTTATCTTGATACTGGCTCCATATTTCCTGTCTCTGGAGCATGACCGACTGGATAGGTGGTTCGGTGAGAGAAGCTGCTTGATGGGGGATGCGTTGGGTATGATCAGTGGATGGGGCTTCTTTGCCTTCTGGATAGGTGTATGGGTCTCTCCCCAGAGCAGGTTTCATTTGGGTTACACTTTGTTCAGCCTCTGGGGGATAAGCTTCTCTGCGCTCAACATTGGGGTCTCTTTGCTCTTTCTGGTTCCCGCCTTCTATTTGGGGCTCAAAGGCGTAGCCGATCTGGGTCTCAAGGTCACTGAGACTCATCGACCTGTGAGGGTTGTGAAGACTGGAGTTTATGGTGTGGTTAGGCATCCTCAGCATCTTGGCGGCATACTGGGTCACTTTGGTGTATCCATACTGTTGGGGTCTCGTGATGCCTTGCTGGTTTCACCCATCGTTCTCGTTGTGGTCTATCTGATTAGCTGGAAGGAGGAGAAGGAGCTGGTCAAGGAATATGGGCGAGAGTACCTGAGGTACCAGAAGGAGGTACCCATGCTCATACCGCGAAGATGATATAGGCATAAGCCACGAGTGTATCAGTATGAACCCCGCTGAAAAACGCGTACTAGAGTCGATAAACTACGAGGAAATGTATGGCTTCATCAAGGAACTCATCGCTACACCAAGCTACGGTGGGCACGAGTCCAAGGCACAGGAACTCATGGCAGCCAAACTCACCCAGCTGGGACTAGAGGTGGATAAGTGGCTGATAGACTTCGACGAACTCAAAAAACACCCGGACTTTAGCATGAGCTACGAGCGAAAAGAAGGATTAGGCGTGGTAGGCACCACTGGACTTGGGGGCGGTAAGAGCCTGATATTCTGCGGGCACATCGACACCGTTGCGCCGGGTAACATCGAGAACTGGGACACGATGCCACTGGAGGCAACCATCAAAGACGGGAAGCTCTATGGCAGAGGCGCCACTGATATGAAAGCAGCCCTAGTGGGGGCGCTTTACGCTTTGAAAGCGGTCATTGATACTGTCAAGATCGAGGGCAAAGTAGTCTTTGAGAGCGTCATCGGCGAGGAGGACGGAGGATGCGGAGCACTAGCCACTTGTCTACGTGGCTACAGGGCGGATGCTGGTATCGTCATGGAGCCGAGTGAGACCAAGGTGGCTCCAGAGATCGCTGGGGCCATGAGCTTCAAGATAACCGTGCCGGGTAGGTCGGTGCATGCATGTGTGAAGGATGAGGGTATCAGTGCCATTGAGATGTTCATCAAGGTCTATAATGGGTTGATGGAGCTGGAGGCTGAGCGAAACAAACGATTCACAGACCCCCTATACAACAGGTATACTTCCCCATACGCCATCAGCATTGGCACCGTGAAGGGAGGAGAATGGCCGGGGACAGTTGCGGAGAGCGTGGAGTTCGAGGGTAGGATAGGGGTCGCAGTGGGGGAGTCCGAGGTGGCTGCCCGCAGAGAGCTTGAAGAGAAGATTAATGAGATAGCTGACTCTGATCCATGGCTCAAGATGCATAGACCCAAGGTTGAGTGGGCTGGTTACAGCTTCGCGTCAAGCATGATACCCGTGACTCACCCAATAGTACAGGAGATAGGCAGAGCCTACCAAGACATAACAGGGGACCCGCCTGTACACGAGGGCATGACCTACGCCTCAGATGTAAGGCACCTGATTAACGTCGCCGAGACGCCTACAACGGTCTTTGGACCCGGAGACGTAAGGGTCGCTCATGGGGCAAACGAGTATGTGCCATTGGATCAACTTGAGACCATGGTCAAGACCCTGGCGTTGACTATAATGCGGTTCATTGGATACGAGGAATAAAGTTGAAGCGGATAGGTCTTATTGTCAATCCTTATGCGGGGCTCGGTGGCAGGGTGGGGCTCAAGGGAAGCGATGGAGCCGAAATCAGGAAAAAGGCGCTGGAACTGGGTGCGGTGCCCATGTCAGCCAGCAGAACAGTAGACGCCCTCAAACAACTAACCGACCTTGAATTTACATTGTATACCTACCCGGGGAAGATGGGTGAAGAAGAAGCACTGGAAGCCGGGTTAGAGCCAATCGTCATCGGGGAACTCAAGAACGATACAACAGCTGAGGACACCAAACATGCGGCAGCCGAGATGCTTGAACGAGAAGTTGACCTGCTTGTGTTCTCAGGTGGAGACGGAACCGCTCGGGACATATACTCTGTGATCGGCGACCGGCTACCCGTGCTGGGCATACCCACCGGTGTCAAGATTCATTCAGGCGTCTACGCTGTAGACCCAAGAAGCGCAGGTGAGCTACTCCGCAGCTACATAACCGGGGCAAGCCTTGATTTCAGGCTTGAAGAGGTCATGGATATCGATGAGGAAGCCTTCAGGCAGAACACGTTACAGGCTCAGCTCTACGGATACATGAAGACCCTCTACTCCGAGGAGTATATTCAGGGTGGCAAGGAGTCCAGCAGAGCCAGCGATGAGTCCAGCGTCCTTGGGATAGCCAACGAGATAGTTGACGAGATGAGTCCAGAACTAATCTATGTTCTCGGACCCGGGACCACTGTGAAACCAATAGCGGACAGACTAGGAGTCGAGAAGACATTGCTAGGTGTTGACGTAGTCCAAGATGGGCAGCTGATCAAGCAGGATGTAAACGAGAAACAGCTTCTTGATGTGATCAAGGGGAAAGCGACCAAACTCATTGTTACTGTTATCGGTGGTCAGGGCTTCGTTTTTGGTCGTGGGAACCAGCAGATAAGCCCCAAAGTAATCAGGGAAATAGGACGCGGAAATATCATAATCGTGGCTACCCCAGAGAAGCTTGCTTCGTTAGGTGGTCATCCGTTACGTGTTGATACGGGTGACTCTGTGTTGGACGAAGAATTGAAGGGCTACTACAAGGTTCATACAGGGTATGGGCGAAGGACTCTCTACAAGGTTGCCTGACGCGCTAGCAGAGATGCTGGAGGGTTACGGGTTTACCCGGCATCCCTATGATGAGAGCCAAGCCGAGATACATGTATTGAGGCACCAGGATAAGCCATCGCTGTACCTGAAGACCAGACAAGGCGCGTCGAGGCGGCTGGAAACAGAGTACAACATGCTACGATGGATCAACCAGCGGGTTCCCACACCGGAGCCACTGTATTATGTTCGAGAGGATTCAACAGAGTACCTATTGACCTCCGAGATCACGGGCATACCCACCTATCAAGTAGCGTCATCAGAACGAGAACAAGCAGTTGAGATTCTAGCCGAGACCCTCAAACAGATACACAGCCTAGACACAACAGGGTGCCCAGTAACTCATTCTGTGGAAAGCTGGATCAAAACCCTCAATGAGGCAGGAATCGATGTTTCCTCACTAGGTGAATGGAGACCAGATGAGAACCCTGTCTTCACACACGGTGACTACTGTCTGCCTAATATCATTGTTCAGGGTGGTGTGCTCTCTGGGGTTATTGATTGGGACTACGCTGGGCTTGCCGATCCCTATGTTGACTTCGTTTCGTGCATATGGTCTATCCGGTATAATTATGGTGAAGAAGCAGGGACCCTGATACAGGTCTTTCTGGAGACATATGGGGTTGAATTAGATCAAGCCAAGTACGATTTCTATAAGAGGCTCAATGAGCTTATCCCGTAAAAATGTTGGTTACCCGCCGGGTTTTGATACATTATTTCACCGTTACCATGACGCTTTTTTGGTTTTGATTAGACGGGTTTTTGGTATAGATCAAGATCAGAAATAAGCTGTTCTGGGGCTGGTCTCTGCGCTGGAGCCTATATTCTCGTTGGGATTGGGTACCCCTCCTCCCCCCTACTTCGGCTTATATGGTCCCAGATATTCTTCCTGCAGAATATTGCCGCCATCGATGACGATCTCGCTCCCAGTCAGATAGCTGGACTCATCAGAAGCCAAGAACAACACGAGGTTGCCCACATCCTCAGGTGAGCCCTGCCTGCCCATGGGTATCTTGTAACCGAACTCCCTCATCGCCTCCTCTGCGTCATCTCCACTGCTTCCCCTGAGCCCAAAGGCGCTAGGGCTGTAAATGTACCCTGGAAGTATGGTGTTCACGTTAATACCGTACTGGGCTGTCTCCAGTGCGAGTGCCTTGGTGAAACCCACCATGGCTGCCTTGGTTGAGCCATATGCTGTCTGTCCTCCGCCTGGGGCTCCCACCATGGGGCCTGTTACGCTGCTCATGTTTATGATCTTGCCGTATCTCTGCTCCATCATCCCGGGTAGGACTGCCTTGCTGCATCGGAACATCCCGAATACGTTGATGTTGAACATCCTCGTCATGAACTCCTCATCCATCTCCACGAGTTTACACCTCGGGTAGATGCCAACATTATTCACAAGGATATCAACATCTCCAATCTCCTCGAAGACCCGCTGTACCTGCTCAGGGTTGGTAACATCCATCACCTTCCATGTTGCACCGTGTCCGATTCTTTCAGCGGTCTCACGTACCTTCTCACTGATGTCAGTTTGCACAACCTTGGCTCCGTGCTCTGCTAGAATCTTGCTGATTCCTGCTCCGATTCCCTGCATGGCGCCTGTTACGACCGCCTTTTTTCCTTCCAGCCGTTTCATCGCTGTTTTCTCCGGTATGCTCTCCAGCTCATCGCCCACCTGTCTGGGTCGTTGAAGCCGTCCCAGTCGATCTTATGGATGCTGCTGTTATGTGGTGCACTCTTTACTAGCTCTGGGTCAGTGTAGGCTTCCTCGCTGATCTTCTCTAATACGGCGCACCAGTAATCGATGTCTGCTTTGCTGTAGGTCTCGGCTGGCTCTGGTGTGAAGGGCTCAGGTATCAGCCATGGATGGTGGCTCATGAAGTAGCTCTGGATACCATAGTCCACTACACGTCTGTTGACGTCAGCGATGCCTACGCCTGTTTCCTGCTTCATTTGCTCTAGGCTCCATCTTGCTTGGTCAACGTGCTTTGCTGGATAGGTTAGAGTAACTCCTCTGATCTTCCGTACCTTGTCTACGAGGTACTGGTTGTTGAGCATGCTTGTCTCTGCAGCTGTCTTCAAACCCTTGGCTCCAAGCGACATACACCAAGCATAGCTGCGAACAACTACAGGTAAGTTTCCCATAAAGTCCCGTATCTTGCCTATGCTCTTGGGACGATCATAATCCAACACATATCCGCCGTCTTTCTTGATGATAACAGGCACAGGCAGATACTCTTCTAGTTCTTTAGTTACGCCAACCGCAGCTGAACCGGGTCCACTGCTACCGTGGGGGCTGCTGAAGGTCTTGTGAAGGTTGAAGAACAGCATATCGAATCCTGCTTCACGTGCACGAGTGACACCAAGCAAGGCGTTTGCGTTTGCCTGATCGTAGCTGCAGAGTCCTCCAGCATCGTGGATGATGTCTGTCCATTCATCGATGTTCTTGTTGAATATGCCGATGTCTTCCGGGTTGGTGATGAAGCATCCAGCGGTCTTTGGTCCAACCGCCTCCTTCAATGCCTCTGTGTCGGGTAACCCGGTCTCAGGATCAGGGTAAAGCGTGATTACCTTGTAGCCTGCTGTGGCTGGTGTTGCTGCGTCACATGGGTGACTGTAGATAGTTGTGATTACCTCGTCCCTGTGGGCTTCACCTCTTTCAGCGTGATATTTCCTCATGATCAAGGCGTTATTGTAGCACCCGGCTGAGCCTCCCGGTGGCTGGAACGTGAAGGCGTCCATGCCGCTGATCTCCCTTAGGAAGACGTCACCGAACTCGTATGCTAGCTCCAAGAGCCCCTGTATGGTCTCCTCGGGTTGCATCGGGTGTATGTCCTTGATCATTCCGGCTAGTTCCTCGTTGATCTTGGGGCTGTACTTCATGGTACAGGTTCCTACACCTAGATCAATATCCAGCTCCATGCCGAGGGTCATCTGGCTCAATCTTAGATAGTGTCTGAGTACCTGTGCTTGGCTTAGCTCAGGTAGATCAGGCTTCTCCCTTCTCTTCATTGACTCTGGTACAAGCTTTGATCCTTGACCTACTCGTTTCTTGATCTCTGGCTCTGATCGTGGTGGGATGAATCCTCTTTCTCCGGGTGTGCTGAGTTCATGTATTATGGGCTCGTTCCACCGTGGTGCGTGATATTCTCTTATCTTCATGCAAGCACCTCCCGTAACGCGGCTTCAAGCCGCTGTATCATCTCTAGGTTATGCATCTCAGTGACACAGTAGAGGGCTGATTGACCCAGCTCAGGGTAATCCGTCAGTGGACTTCCACCAAATATCCCATATTTGAGTAGTTGTTTATTGACTTCTTCCGCTGGCTTGCTGAAAACCACTGGGAACTCCTTGAAGAAACCACGATAAGGCACAAAGGCTCCCGGTATATCGTCCAGTATCTCAGCCGCATAGTGGCTCTTCTCTAGAATGGTCTCACCTAGCTCCTTCATACCTGTGGGTCCTAGGAGACTCATGTAGACCGCTGCGGTGATTCCCCAGAGAACCGTTGTGGTGCCAACCCAGTCCTTGGCTTTCTCACGTGCCATATAGCTGGTTCTCGCGTAGAGAGCTTGCCCAAACCCATACTCGCCTTCAACTGTGGTAGGAGCTATGCTAAGTAGCCTTAACGGGTACTCTGCAACGTATCGTTCCTCGTCTCTTGATGCGATGAATCCACAGCTTCCACCACCAGCATACATGCTAACTCCGAGGGGCTGAGCCTCACCACACGCAATATCCGCGCCATACTCTGCCGGTGACGCTAGAACACCGAGACTGATAGGGTCTACGCCTACCACTGACTCTGCTCCATAAGCATGAGCTAGCTCGGAAATCTTGGCGCCCTCTGACTCGATGACACCTAGATAATTAGGGTTCTCAAAGTAGACACAAGCGATCTCCTCGCCTAGTTTGGACTCTAGATCACTTAGATCAACCATGCCTGTCTCGTCCTCGTAATCAACGAGTGTGATCTTGATACCGCCGTTGGGGTCCACTGAGCCGCAGAAGTTTCTGATTATGCTAAGCCTCGCTGGGCTCATATTCTTTGGAACAAGTATCTCTTTTCTTCCTGTAAGTCTTGACGCCATCCTGACGCTGTTGCCTGCTGCTGCTCCCCAGTCATATGTGGGTAATCCACTGACCTCCATACCCAGAAGCTCACAGATGAGGCTTTGAAACTCAAAATCAGCCTGATACCTTCCTTGGTCACTGTAGATTCCACCGGCGTATGCTGTCAGGAACTCGCTGCGGCCCTGGATTGCCTCGCATACCTTGGGTATGTAGTGTTGCCAGCATCCTCCTCCGAGGAAGCTGATGTAATCATCTGTTGTCTTGTTCTTGCCTAGGATTCCAGCTACGTGGCGTTTGAGCCCAAGCTCATCTGGGAGTGGCTCGGGGAGCCTCATCTCCCGGTTCAAGAGGAGCTGGTCTGGTATCATCTCGGCGTATAGCTCATCTGTGCTTTTTGCGCCGATGGCTTCAAGCATCTCTTTTTTGATGCTGGGCACCGAGTTCGGTATATATGGGTGTACAAATTCATCGCCCATCTAAATCAACACATATTGAGGCAACAACCGGGCATATCACATTTCCCCATAACCC
>CAZVMT010000005.1:0-30059 GCA_964628765.1 uncultured Candidatus Bathyarchaeia archaeon
GTATAATTTAGCTTATTGAATTTTTCTCTTGACAGGGGGAATATAGGATGTCCCCATTGCTCTCATAAAAAAACGTCCCCTATTCATTGAGAATGTCAATATTTCACGAACGTCCCCAAAGCCCACGAGCTATTGTAGCGCATATTGCGGTTGAGGAAACGGGCCACGCGGCAACGGATGTAGCGAGACATCTTGGAATTAGGCAAACAAGTGTTTTAAAATCTGTGAAGAAGGGGAAGATTCTGTGTGGCAGAGTGGCTACAGGAGTAAACTAGTGAAACAAGCAACGTCCCCCATTACACTGCCAAAAGGTTGCAAGACAAACTGCGAATCTCCTTTACAGACCTGACTTCGATGGCCGCAATGGAGGAGCTGGGGATTGAAAGGGTTCTGACGGATGACGAGCATTTTGAGCATGTTGGGATGGGCTTTCAGATGTGCCCCTGAGACTTTAGCCACCAGGAATTGTGGAATAGTGGCAATGTCCCCCATTATTATTACGCGTCCAAGAGTGCCGGCGAGGCAATTGACCGGAAGCTTAATGGGCTAATCAATTCCCTACGAGGCAAAGGGAAATGATTCCTCCAACCTCCAACCTCAAGCGAAGCGATCCTCCAACATCATATGCCAACGTCCCACATGTACTGTACAGTAGCAAATGAAAGAAACGCATAAAAACATAGACGTCCCCCTTGTCCCCCCCTATTACGCTAATTGCCGTGGCGATTAGTAAATTGGCAGAGGAAATGTACAAATAGCGTCAAGGAGAGTACCCCCTCCGAAGGATTGTTCGTAATAGAAATTCAGGTGCCTGCATTTTAGTGCAACAACAGAAAGAAAAAAACCGTGTCATCCGCCGTGCCCCGTTAAATCTGTTTTTTCTTTTATTTAACCGGGGTGCCAAAAACAACTGAGAAACTGAGAAAGTGAAGGGCGTCCCGCAATTCAATGAATGCTAATTCGCAAAATCCGTCCCCTCTTGTTTCGGGTCGCATATCTCCAGTAGCTGAAAATTGGGACCTCATTATCGGGCCTAAGACGAACTGGTTTGACCTGCACCTTGCGGACATCTGGCGCTATCGGGACTTGGTCATGCTGTTTGTTCGGCGGGACTTCGTGGCACAGTTTAAGCAGACAATTCTGGGACCAGCCTGGTTCGTTATTCAACCCCTGTTGACTACCATTATGTTCACCGTGGTTTTCGGCAACATTGCAAAGCTTTCAACAGATGGTTTGCCCAAGATGCTTTTCTATCTGAGCGGAACGGTGCTCTGGCAGTATTTTTCGAGCTGTCTCAACGAAACTTCCATTACCTTTGTGACGAATGCACACATTTTCGGGAAAGTCTATTTTCCGCGCCTGACTGTACCTGTATCTGTTATCATCTCCAAAATGCTCATGTTCATGCTTCAGTTCGTATTCTTCCTCTGTTTCCTGGGGTATTACATATTGCGTGGAACCGCGATTCATGCCAACGTACATATGCTGCTCTTGCCGGTACTCATTCTGATCATGGCCGGTCTATCCCTTGGATTGGGTATTATTTTCAGTTCCCTGACCACGAAATACCGCGATCTGAGATTCTTATTGCAGTTCGGTGTACAACTCTTCATGTACGCCACCCCGGTGATCTATCCACTCTCTTCTCTTCAGGGGAAATACCGGATTCTAATTCTTACCAACCCCATGACCTCGATAATCGAAACCTTTCGTTTCGCATTCGTTGGAGCTGGTACATTCAGTTGGTGGTACCTAGGCTACAGCGCTGCATTTGCTATAGCGGTTCTCTTGATAGGCATCGTGATATTTAATCGGGTGGAGAAGACGTTTATGGACACAGTTTGATCCCTCAAGGATCAAACTGTCGTTATTCGTTACTGGTTATCGGCTAGAAGCTCGCAAACGGAATAGTTTTAATTTGGAAATGAGTGAAAAAGGCATCAAAACATTTGAAGATCTGAGATGTTGGCA
Organism: uncultured Candidatus Bathyarchaeia archaeon; assembly: GCA_964628765.1. Taxonomy (GTDB): domain Archaea; phylum Thermoproteota; class Bathyarchaeia; order TCS64; family TCS64; genus RBG-16-57-9. The sequence continues at coordinate 1,972 of CAZVMT010000005.1, forward strand.
GGCATGCAGAGACCTGCGGGTATTCGTTGCGAAGGAGGTGCTGCCGGCCTTGCCGAAGCACGAGCGCTTCAGACTCGGTGATCAGATACTAAGGGCTGCGAGGTCTACAACTGCGAATTTAGCGGAGGGATATGGCAGGTTCCACTATATGGACAACGCAAAGTTCTGTAGCAATTCGCGGGGTTCCTGCTGGGAAGTTCTCGATCACCTGATTACAGCAGTTGATGAGGGCTTGATTTCGACTGAGCTTTTGGATCGCGGTAGGACTTTAGTTGATAGAGCCGTTCGTCTGACCAACGGTTACATGCGTTACCTTAAAAACGCTGGAAAACAACCCATGGTCAAAGACCCACCATCCGAATATGTTACAACTACGCCATACCAATATTATCCAGAAGTGGATGACGAATGACCATTATCCCCCGAAGTTCCACAAATAACGAATAACCCAATAACAAATAACCAACGCAGCGAAGCCATGAGCGAAGTTGTCATCAAAGTCGAAAACCTATCCAAACAATACCGCCTCGGTGTGGTGGGCACAGGTACCCTCTCCCACGACCTAAACCGATGGTGGTGCCGCCTGCGAGGCAAACCCGATCCATACCTGAAAGTGGATCAGTTATCAGGCAAAGCCGCCACCCCGATTAACGAGCCCCAAATAATGAATAGCGCGCGTAGCGCCCCTAATAACCAGTCACCAATAACGGATAACGATTCGCGTAGCGAATACGTCTGGGCCCTCAAAGACATCAACTTCGAAGTGAAGCAGGGAGAAGTTCTCGGCATCATCGGTCGTAACGGCGCCGGTAAAAGCACCCTTCTCAAAATTCTATCGCGGGTAACCGCCCCCACCATCGGCGAGGTGAAGGTGAAGGGACGAATCGCCAGCCTCCTTGAAGTCGGCACGGGGTTTCATCCTGAACTCACAGGGAGGGAGAATGTATTCCTCAATGGCGCTATCCTGGGGATGACCAGGGCGGAGGTCAAAAGCAAGATTGATGAGATCATCGCTTTTGCTGAGATTGAAAGGTACATCGATACACCCGTAAAACGTTACTCCAGTGGCATGTACGTACGCCTTGCCTTTGCCGTGGCGGCCCACCTGGATCCGGAAATCATGGTGGTGGATGAGGTACTGGCTGTTGGGGATGCGCGGTTTCAAAAGAAATGCCTTGGGAAAATGGGGGATGTGTCTCGTGCGGGTCGAACGGTGCTCTTTGTGAGCCACAACATGACGGCGGTCCAATCCATTTGCAGGAGCGCAATGATGATAGAGGAAGGACGTTTAGTGACATTTGGGCCTGTGTCGACTGTGATTAGTCGATATTTGAAGGGAGCGCAATCACAGGATAGGCAAGGGGAATGGGGCGATCCGAAGACTGCTCCAGGAAATGATGTTGTTCGGATAAGACAAGTACGGGTTGTCGCGGAAAATGACAATGGCCTGTTGACCATGCAAAGCCCCCTCCGTGTTGAGACCGTCTATTGGGTTTTGAAAAATGGCGTTACCACCCATATCTCCTATGAACTAATCAACGATCTGGGAGTCACTGTCCTGACCACCGGAAGTCGAAGCGCTATTAGTAAACTAGGAATCTATAAGTCGGTATTTAGCCTGCCAGCAAACCTCTTAAACAGTGGAGGATATCTTCTTAAATTGCGCGTGGTGCGGGATGAAAAACGGGTAACCTATGTAAACGAAAATGTCGCCTCCTTCACAGTCCAAGACAGTGCGAAACGGAAAGGTGCCTGGATGGGTCGCGAACCGGGCGCCGTACAACCTATTTTGCCTTGGCAGACTGAAAAACTTTCAGATGATTTTGGAAACTTTGGGCGTCAGAACGTTGAACTGCTGAAGGCCCCTTGAGTACCATGATACAAACGACACATGCAGAAACACGTATCATTGGCGGAATGTTCGGATTAGAGCTGTTTTCGATCGGGGAAATCCCCGCGAACAAAAAATCACCTCCATTTCTTGCGGGACCCCATCTGCTATTAGCGACAGCCCGATCAGCCTTTACCTTGCTAGCACGGATCCTCCGCCCAAAGACCGTATGGTTGCCATCGTATCTGTGCGGAGTCGTGATGGGCGCTTTCCCTGCGCACCTGATGGACGTGCGATTCTATTCTATTGATGAACGACTCAGAATTGCTGAAGAGGATTGGCTTTCAGAAATTCACGAGAATGACATGGTTGTGTTTATCGACTACTTTGGTTTCAGTCAATGGGCCGACTGGGGGGCTGAAGCAAGACGGCGTGGAGCTTGGGTCATTGAAGATGCCAGTCAGGCCTTGCTCAACGATAAGTTCTGTGAACAATCGCATTATGTTGTATTCAGTCCGCGCAAATTCGTCGGTATTCCCGAAGGGGGAATCCTGTCGGCCCAGATCGGGGAAACACTGCCAGAGGTAAACCTTCCTTCACCGCCTGCCATGTGGTGGTTGGACGCGGTTCGGGCTTCTGTTCTCCGCGCAGAATACGACCGGCATGGCGGCGAGAGGACATGGTTCGAGGTTTTTCAAAAAACCGAGGCAATCGGTCCTTTGGAACCATGTCGAATGAGCGATTTAAGTTCTCTTCTTTTGAAGGATGCCGTGGATTGGCGAACGGTTTCACAGCGACGTCGCGACAATTTTCAATTCCTTGCTTCTGAACTTGGAAAAATGGCTTTGTTTTCAGAATTACATAGGGATGTGGTGCCCTTGGGATTTCCCGTTCGTGTAAGAGATCGGGACCGCATTCGGCAAGCGCTTTTCACCGCGCAAATTTACCCGCCGGTTCATTGGCCGATTGCAGGCGTTGTGCCTCTCGAATTTGGGGCCAGCCATCGTCTGGCTGCCGAGATCATGACCATACCATGTGATCAAAGGTACGGTAAGTCCGATATGAAACGTGTCGTTCGAGATCTCAGGAGAATTCTTAACTGATGAAGCTTGCCATCATGCAGCCATATTTCTTTCCTTATATCGGGTATTACCAAGCGATATCCGCAGTGGATAAGTATATCCTGTATGACAATCTTGCCTATATCAAAGAAGGATGGATGAATAAGAACCGATTTTTGGTCGTGAAAGGAGAACCAGCTTATTTCATAGCCGAGGTTAAAAAAAAGAGCTCCTTTAAGAAAATAAGTGATATAGAACTTGTCGAGAATAACTCATGGCGAAGAAAGATCCTGAATAGTATTTTGTATCATTATAAAAAAAGACCTTTCTTTGATGAAATATACCCGATAGTTGAACGTGTCGTAAAAGCAGAAGTTAGGTTTTTGACAGAGTTGAATTCAAAAAGTATTTTAGAAGTTGCAAATTATTTAGATATAAAAACAAAAATCACTACGGATACAAGCAAATACTTTCATCTTGAAGAGAAGCTTGATAATGATGATCTGGATACTCCAGAGCATTTCCCTTTAATTAAGCTAAACAATCCCATTAAGAAGGTGATCAGAGTTATCGAAATTTGCCGAGCAGAAGGGGCAGACACATTCATTAATGCATATGGCGGAAAGGAGATATACAGTAAAGATGATTTTGCAAATAACGATATCAAATTGTTCTTCATTCAAACAAATGAATATTCTTATCCACAGCCAAGTAAAAAGTTCTATCCCCACCTGTCAATCATCGATGTTTTGATGAATTGTGGAAAAGAGGGCGCAAGGAAGCTATTAGATGATTATACCTTAATATGATTTTATCCAAGCCAATTTAATGAGAGGGCAGAAGATGAACTTCTGGCAGGCATTCTGGAGTAACTACGGGCCCGAGCATGCGGTTACCGAAGAGGATTTGTTTAAGCAAGTTGCTCAAACCCGTAACAAGCGGCCCATCTCGAAAGAACTTTTCAAGCGAACCCTGGATCATATCGTGGATCGACTAAAACTATCGTCTTCAGAACATTTAGTCGATCTATGTTGCGGGAACGGATTGGTCAGTTATGAATTGGCGTCGCACGTGGCTTATGTTACTGGAATCGATTTCGTGCCGCGCAATATTAATACCGCAACGCAATTGAAGTCAAAGAAGAACGTGTGTTATGTTCTCGGTGACGTGACTGCACCACTCGCGGGACTTATTGGGGTAAACACATTCCCCGACAAGTTTCTAATGAACGGCTCCCTAGCTTACTTTGAGCCAACAGAATTTGGAAACATATTGAAGAACATTGTAACGCACATGGCTGGCCGTCCGTTCCTGTTTCTTCTTACGAGTATCCCTTGCTCTGATTTGAAGTGGAATTTTTACGACACGCCGGAGCGAGTTGCGCGGCATCTTATAAATGAAAAGCATCCCGGGAATACCAATGATGGTGTGGGCCGCTGGTGGAAACATTCGGAAATACAGGATATTTGTTTTCGGCACGGATTGCATGTGGAAGTTACAAATCAACCTGCTGATTTATCTAATTTTCGAATGGACGCACTAATTGCATCCCTTCGTAAACTTCACATTTAGTTGTATGCCATTTGCTCTCTCCCATAATATTTCTTCAAAATATGCTCATGCTCACCCTAAAGTGAGCGTGATGATGATAAGCTATAACCACGAGAAATTTATTAGGCAGGCTATCCAAAGTGTGATGATGCAGGAGACCAACTTCGATTATGAGGTGGTAGTCGGCGAAGACTTTTCAACTGACAACACTCGGCAAGTTTTATTAGAACTTAGGGAAAAATACCCCAACAGGCTCAAACTTCTACTAAATGATCGTAACTTGGGTGCGAGAGAGAACACTAAACAGACCATCCATACCTGCCGAGGTCAATATATGGCCATGCTCGAAGGTGACGACTACTGGATATCGGCGCACAAATTGCAAAAGCAGGTGGACGCGCTCGATAAACATCCAGATTGGTCTATTTGCGCCCACCGGATGAGCGTAATTTTTGATGACGATGGCCAACCATCGTATCATTATCCAACTTTTGATCCAAAGCCCGTTTCTACCTTGGACGATCTTGCGCGTGCCGCTTTTGTGGGTACAAGTTCAGCACTTTATCGTAAGAGTTCTATTGAGCATCTCCCCGCTTGGGTGTTCCAAGTTGACATTGGTGATTATGCAATTAGTCTATTTGCTGCTAAACATGGTAAAATAGGCTTTATTGATGAAATAATGAGTGCCTATCGCAGACATGCGAGTGGGTGGTGGTCTCAGAGAGACAGCCAGACACAAAGGATTGGTTTGGCGGGCGATCTGAGGATTATTGCCCGTCATATGGCATGGCAGCATCGTCGCATACTGGAAAGCCAAGCTGCTCAGCACCTTCTCACCGTCGTGAAGAAGCTCATTGTCGGAGGAAAAGTCTCCGAAGCTCGCAAGGTCATGGACAGCCTCTTTCCATGGGCTTATTGCGTTCCTGGGTTGCATTGGCGTCGCTTGTTACGAATGTATCTAATTTTATACGCACCGTCGATCACTCAGATTTTTCGGAAAGTTAAGTGGTTTGTTATGCCGGCAAAACATGATGAAAGAAGTTAATTCAGATGTTCAATTTTCCGTACAATTGGGGTTAGTGGCGACAATAGTTACAGGAGGGGAGATGGATACAAGGGAAGACGGGAGTATCAAAGTAGCAGGCCCTTGGTCTGAGTTTTATGAAAAGGAAGGCATGGATATCTTTACCTTCTGCAGATTTTCAGGAACCTACAAAACACATCTTCGATTGTGCGAAGAGATTTTGGAAAGAGATAATAGTTCGAAGGTCCTCGAAATCGGCGTCGGGAGAGGACTGTTTACTGCGTACTTCGCCTTAAAAGGTTATTCGGTTACGGGTATCGATTCAGACGCCCAGGTGGTGGAGATTGCCAGACGCAATTGTGCATTTTTAAGAGCGGAGGCCACGATCGCGGTCGCGAATATGTTCAACATGCCGTTTCCCGACAATTCGTTCGACATGATCATTCACCAAGGTTTGATGGAACATTTTGGGAAGGAGGAAATTGTCCGGGCTTTGGAGATTCAGTGCAGAAAAGCTCGTTGGGTAGTGTTCTCCGTACCGGGAGAGTTATACGGCAGTAAGGACTTCGGCAACGAGAATCTCTGGCCGTTCAGCACGTGGATGGCCCTGTTATCGAAGCATTTCAATGTACTGACGGTTCGAGGAATGTGGTTTTGTCGTCAGAAAGTTGCGAGCCGGGTGATACGGAAGACCATCCAGCTCCTGCAAGGTGCTGAGGCAGCGGAGAGGTATAAGACAAGTCGATACGCTAAGTGTTATTGTTTTGCAGTGAGAAGTGAAGGATAGGACTTCAGGACAAAATTCTTCTATAAAGAAGTTGATGAAAGCCAAAAGCTATTTTTTTAAGATATTGAAACGTATTTACCTGGAAAGGTGCTATCAGAATGGATGGAAAAACTATGACAAAGTCTCTCAGCGATCACGAGATACTAATGACCTCTGATCCCAGGCCATTCGAGAAACCCATTTACGTGACAAAGCCGTTTTTGCCCCCCATCGAAGAATTTACTGAAAGGCTGAAAGAGATTTGGGATTCCCATTGGCTGACAAACAACGGACCAGTTCTTCAAGGTTTCGCTTGTCAGTTGTCGAAATATTTACAGATTGACAATGTGTGCCTCTTTACCAACGGCACCCTGGCGCTACAAATCGGATTACAGGGAATGGGGATTTCCGGCGAGGTTATCACGACTCCGTTCACTTTCGTTGCCACTACCCACTCTCTCTTTTGGAATAAGATCCGGCCGGTTTTCGTGGACATCGAGCCCGACTATTACACGTTAGACCCAGAAAAAGTAGAGGCCGCCATTACTCCCTGGACTAGTGCAATCCTCGCAGTCCATGTCTTCGGTTATCCTGCCAAGCTGCATGCCTTGGCGGATGTCGCGCGAAGACATAATCTTAAGCTGATCTATGACGCAGCACACGCATTTGGCGTCGAGGTATGTGGCACACCTATCGCACACTTTGGCGACATGAGCATGTTCAGTTTCCATGCCACCAAGATCTATCATTCTATCGAAGGTGGACTTTTGACTTTTAAGGATTCTGGTCTTAAACAAATTTTCAACTATTTGAAAAATTTTGGTTTCAAGAATGAAGTTGAAGTCGTCATGCCCGGAACTAACGCAAAGATGAATGAAATACAAGCGCTGATGGGAAGTCTTGTTTTGAAACATTTGGATGAGATTATAAACAAGGGACAAGAGATAGAAACGATATACCGTGACCGGCTTAAAACGATTCCTGGGATCAATCTGCCACCGCAGTTACCGGATGACGTCCTTTATAACTACGCATATGTTCCTGTGGAAGTGGAACCGAAGGAATTCGGCATGAACCGTGATGAACTTTGTGATGCACTCAAAAGGTACAACATTTTCTCGCGTCGATATTTTTATCCCTTGATCACTGAATATGCTTGTTATAGAAATGTTTCCGTATTTGATCCACTTACTACCGCGCGTAAAGTGTCTTCAAGAATTCTGACCTTACCAACTTACTACGATCTCACATCTGATGAGGTCCACAGAATATGCGATATCATTTCATCATGTCATGATGTAGGAAAAAAGTAGCCTAAACTCGGCAGATAAAGCAAAGCTCGGCACAAACAGGTCCAGGACTTTAGCCGTTCTTCAGGAAAACGGTATACGCGTCGGTTTTACCTGAGGTTGTAACAGGGTGCAACTTTACTTTCGTGAACTAATCCATTCGTAAGCTAATGGCGAGCCAAATGGAACATAAATAGGAAATTCAGCTATGTTCAAAAAAAGTGTTTGAAAGACTTGAAACACTATTTAAATGAATGATTTTTCAATTTTTTTCGATGGGCCACCAAAACTGGTACTCATGATGCGACAAAGAGAATCTTGACATGGTCAAAGCACTAATCAAATGGGTGTTTAGAAAAGGAGGTTTCCGGATAATTCGAATCCCAAAACAACACGGCAAGCCCTCGTCTGCTCGGCAACCTTCAAAATGCGATACAAGGGAAAGCTTTGCGGATATGATTACCAAAGAGCCGCTTAACCCTATCCTCCACCTTAATTATGCAGACGAGGCATCAAGACTGGGAAGAAGCTATTTAGCCTATGCAGAGCTGAAAACAGCAGAATTTCTTGGCGCAGATAAAAAAGAAATACAACAACGCATAAAAAGATTCCAAGCTTCATTACCTCGGCCAGAATACCTGAACCACAACCGATACTTTCGGCTTATATCGACTGCATCCGAAATCATCAACAGAGGCAACCACACGGAGTTATCAGTATTAGATGTTGGTGGAGGAGAAGGTCAACTCGCATCTTTCATCCCTCAAACAAGCTATTGTTTAGCGGAACCTACTGTAAACGGTATCTCCGGAATAGATCTGCCTTTCCCCGATCACTCCTTTGATTAAGTCGTTTCATGCCATGTTCTTGAGCATATTCCTCTGAAAAGTCGAGTTTATTACTTGGACTCACTGCTTTCGAAAGCTGTACACGGAGTCATCCTTCTGAACCCCTTCTATGTAGGAGGCACTCATTCCGATGAAGCAGCCAAACTAATCATTGAAGTCACGGGTGCTCAGTGGGCAAAGGAACACTTAGAATGCATTCTCCCAAGAGTTGATGACATTAAGGACTATGCAGTTCAGAGGGGGTTGCAGTTTACCGTGAAGCCAAATGGAACATTTACAACCTCCATGGCTTTAGTATTTATGGATTTTTTTGCTGCCAAATCCGGGGCTCAAAAGGAATGGAGAGAAGTTAATAGATTTTTTAATGAAAATTACCGCAGCATTCTCGATTCTGTAGACTATCCTACTGGATACATTGTTTATCTCGGTTGGCCGGAGGACTTAAATGATAATCACTGATGAATTCGTAATGTTAAATTATCCAAAAACCGGTAGTAGTTTTGCTAGAAAGGTCTTGAAAGAGCTCCATCGCCAACGTATTGACAATCGGACTTTCATTCGACGGGTCTTTGACCGCTTGAATATAACTAGGAGGCATTTTCTTTTGGAGCTGATGCTTCCTGATGTTCAAGGACAAGGAGTAGATCGAAAACCAGGCAAGCATGGAACATACACGCAGATTCCTATGGAGTATAAAGACCGAACTGTTGTAAGCATTGTTAGAAATCCCTATTCACGATTTATGTCAGGGTACGAGTTTCGTTGGTGGGCGGAGAATCCTCCAATCCGGAATGAATTGATAACCCAGCATTTTCCTACCTTTCCTGATATATCGCTGGATGATTTCGTACGCCTACTGGAGTTGACGGTGATTCATCTTAGATATGGTGGGAAAAAGCCAATGGCAAACGTGGGAAATCTGACGATTCAATTTATTAAAATGTTTTTCAAGTCACCTGACGATATTATCGAAAACCTGACGGACGAGTACATAGATTCAGAAAAACCATTGACGGACATAGCTGATATAGAGTTTCTGCAACAAGAAAGTTTGGATGAAGATTTGATTAAATTCCTTCTAAAACAAGGGTATTCAGAGGAAGAGTTGGCATTTATCAGGATACGTGAAAGAGAGAACGTAACGATAAGTAGAGGAGTTAAAAGAGATGACTTATGGACAAAAAACGCTTTAGCATACATTGCTGAGAAGGAAAGATTAATTTTTCGTATTCTTGAATCGAAGGGAATATCCTATGGCCCCCCTGATGAGTCAAAAGTACTGAGAACTTTTAAAGAATGAGATTAGGAATTTATTATAACATAGCTTTTGGTGGGGCATTTCACCTTTTAGAAAACCATATAAAACAGTTGTCAAAACGTCACGAGATCTACCTATACTCAATTAACATCGATGAATCATTGCCTGATTTTTTCGGTTTTCAAAACAATCCTGTTCTCATTCCGTCCCTTGATTCCTACGTCACTAAGAATCAGTGTTTCAATGACCCACGCTCTTTAAATGGCTGGTACAAGATAGTCCGGAAAAAAGGGTGGGGGGTGTATAGACTGAAGTCATATATCAAGAGAAGGGATCTGGATCTTATTGAACGGCAGGCAAAAATTGTCGGCAATGCATTTGAACAAGATGCGTGTGATGTAGTTATTGGACACATTGACAAGTTCACCCAGGTACCATTGCCTTTAGGCAAGACGTCGCTTCCAACCGTTTTTTTCTGTGTAGAACCTAACCGTGGTCTATACGATGGGGGCAACCTCAGCGGGTTGATCGAAGGGTCCACCGACCGTTTCACTAAAAAGTTGGCGAAACTGGATCGTGGGCTGGCCGATTCGGTTACTCAATTTGCGTGCAACAGCTACTATACTCGTGATTCTATCTACCACGCGTACGGCAAGCTCGCGTGGGTCATCCCTTCCGGTGTAGATATCACTGCGTTTCGACCGGACCCTGAAATTCAGAAAGAGAATCTTGTTTTGTCTGTAGGCGTTCTAATGCGACACAAAGCGCCAGAGTTTTTGTTGCAATCGGTTGTTCAGATTGAAGAGAGATATCGACCGCGCGTAGCGTTTGTATATCCAAGAGGCTCAGACAGCATGCGCGGGACGTTGCAAAGGTATGCCGATGCAAATCGAATTGAAATCGAATTTTATTCCGGAGTACAAACGAAAGAACTGGTAGACCTATACAATCGCGCACGAGTCTGCGCGTATCCACCTATTATGGAACCAGGAGGACTGGTTCCTTTAGAATCGCAGGCCTGCAGTACGCCGGTAGTGGCCGTTAATGAAGGAGGCAACCGGGAGGAATTGGTAGATGGTATTACTGGGATTTTAACGGGCCGTGATCCGCGAGAGTTTGGATCCGCAATTGAACAAATATTGCGCGACGACCAACTTGCGACCAAGATGGGAAAAGCAGGGGTGGATTGGGTAAGTTCTGAACGGACTTGGGGAAGGATAGTCCCACGACTTGAGCAGGCTCTGCAGACCCTGGTGAAGCCGTAGGGCAGATAGCACAGAATCAATGAAGAATCTTCACCGGTAGAGATGAAGGGTGCTTATACGCTACAAAGATGGTGATTCTGGATGCAATTTCCCTTGATCTGCTATTGGTTAACGTTAGTGATGGATGTGTACGAGATATGAGAGACCGTCCTTGGTGTGGTAATGAGTAGAAAGCCCCGAAACGCAACTATGCTGGCGTACGACTTTTATCCCTCCGAGGGTGGGATACAAACGCTCATGCGGAGCATCATTACTGCAGATTGCGGCATCGCATGGGCGGTGTTGACGAGGAGGACGCGTGAAGATGCACCTCTGGATCAGCAGTTGGGTGTGGTGCGCATCGCGATTCGACCGCAGTTGCGATTTATTGACAGGCTCTGGCTGAAAACGAGCGGGTCCTCTTCTACTACAGTTGAGCTTATTGCTCACCAAACGGAAGGGAAACTCCTAAAGCTGTGTAGGCGAACAAAAGCCGAGTTTCTTTTCGCGGATCAATACTGGTCTGCGCTTGCGGTTCAAGGAGTGGCGCGGAGACTTGACATTCCTTGGGGTTTGTTCGTCCACGGTAAAGAATTTTTAGAGGAAAATCCTGAAAAAAGACAACTGCTTGCTGATGCCGACCTTGTGCTTGCAAACAGTGCTTTCTCAAAGAGTTTGGCTGTTTGCAGGGGAGCAAAAGAAAAGAGAATTAAAGTGGTTCATCCTGCTGTTGATACGGAGGTTTTCAGACCGCCGGGAGACAGGAGCGCAGTCCGCAGGCATCTCGGGATCAACGGGTGTAAGGCCCTTCTCACAGTAGCTCATCTGGTGTCGAGGAAGGGACACGCACAGGTGATCAGATCACTTCCCGTTGTGAAGTTAGCGTGTCCTGAGGTTGTTTACCTGGTGGTTGGCCGTGGCCCTTATAAAGGTCAATTGCGCGCTCTGGCGGAGGAATTGGGGGTTTCGGACGCGGTAAGGTTCTGTGGTTATGTCCCGGCGCACGAGTTGCCTCTCTACTATGGCGCCGCGGACATTCATGTCATGCCGAGCACCTGTGATGGTGATGTAGAGGGATTCGGCATTTCATTTATTGAGGCAGCGGTGTGTGGGACACCGTCAATTGGCAGCCGCTCTGGTGGAATCCCGGATGCGATCGTAGACGGGGAAACCGGTTTTCTGGTTGAACCGGGGGACATCGACGGACTCGCGGAAAGAATCGTGGCGCTGCTGAGTAATGAAAAACTGCTCGACCAGATGAGCCTTGCTGCCTGTGATACGGCTACAAGGTGTTTCTCTGGAAAGGCTTTTGCGGAGGCTTTGAGGGATTCATTAAATCAAACTGTTTTTTAGAATAACATTAATTCAGCTAAACCGCAGAAAATAGATACCAATTCACAGGATGATATGATGAAAGACCAGCAGCAGAAGGAATTATATAAAGGTTTTTGGGTTAGCCATATGCCCATATACAGTTCATTTATAAACAGAGTCCGCGCACTGAAAAAAAGGGGCCACCTCTCTTGGTTCAAGCTGACGAACATCATAAAAGAGAAATTCACCTGTCCTATTTGCGGATATAACGGGCCGTTCCGAGACAAGGTGTTGGATACTGGTGTCCGGAAGCATGCAAGATGCCCTAATTGTGGTGCGCTAGAGAGACATCGTTTGCGGTTTCTTGTGGTCCAGACGATTTTTGAGGAAGAGCATCTGGCCAAGTTAAGCATGTTGCATTTTGCGCCGGAACCTTTCTTTCAAGGCTATTTCAAGAAGCGGGTCGAGAGGTACGTGACAGCAGACCTCGATATGGTTGGCGTAGACTGTAATGTTGATATTCAGAACCTTCCATTTTCAAACGGTAGTTATGACTTCGTATATGCATCCCATGTGTTAGAGCATGTACTTGATGACAGAAAGGCGTTGTGCGAAATCCGTCGGGTGCTTAAGCCCGGGGGTATAGCAATTCTGTCAGTGCCGTTGGTAGGCGAGCGAACAATTGAATACTCCGAACCAAATCAAGAAGAATGGAATCACGTTCGTGCTCCTGGTCTCGACTATTTTGACAGATATGAAGAGTGTTTTTCAAGGGTGTTGAAATATACTTCTGACTCGTTTTCCGGAAAGTACCAACTGTTCGTTTATGAAGATACTGACGAACGGTCTGCTGAAAAGTGCTGTTCTGGGCTATCCGTTGAAGATGGGAAAAATATTGATTTTGTTCCTGTGTGTTATGTGTAAAATGGTTCTTAGCAAAAAGAAATATTGCACGGAAGGGATATGATGAAAGATCAGCAACAGAAGGAATTATATAAAGATTTCTGGGGCGGCCATACCGAGGGCTACCCGGATACGCATATCCTGGATGGGGATTCAAGGAATGGCTTGGGTATTCTCAGTCTTGGCTGTGCTACTGGCAGAGATCTCTGGCATCTGGCTCTCGATCACCATGTCTGCGGCATGGATATCTCCGAATCCGGAATAGCGATAGCGCGGGAGCACGGAATCAACGCCGTTGTGGCGAGCGTTATCGATCCGTTTCCCTATCCGGACCACTCATTCGATATCATTGTTGCAAAGGATGTGCTTGAGCATGTTCTCGATCCTCTTGCCGTCATGAGTGAGGTGCGGCGTGTTCTTCGGCCGGATGGCCATCTTGTCGTTCTCATTCCGAATCAATTTTACTGGTGGTTTAGACTGAGGTACCTTTTTGGTAAAAGTCTGATCTGGAAAACATTCCTGCACGACCAGACATCCACGTTCGAGGAGTGGAATTACATACACGTTCGCTTTTTTACCTGGAAGGGGGTAAGGCGATTCCTGAATGCTTCAGGCTTCCGGATCACCAAGCACTACTTCGACTTCGGTTGTCTCCAACACTACTTCGACCCGGAGCGCTATGCCCGCATGTATCGGGTGAGCTGGGAAAGAGGTGAGAAAAGAAGCAAGCGCGGTCTCCTGGTGTGCTACATGATCTACCCACTCTGGCGTTTCTTGAATGCCATCTTTCCGAAACGGCTTCGCAACAGAGTTGTAGCCTGGGCACCTGGTCTGTTGACTGCGGCTTTCTATCTTAGGTGTCAGCCCACGCCGACACTCAGCAGTTCTAGCCGGCAAGAATCGGGAATGAGGTCGTGAATATAATCTTTCTGGAGCCCAGGCCGTTTTCCCATTTCGCCCATAATGGGTTCCGACAGCGAGTGGGAAGAATCTTATGGCATCTGATTCAGTCGAGCCGCGTGGAACGTCTTGCTTATGTCTGGTGGAATCAAGAACCGTTCTCTTCTGTACTCGAAGAACCGAATTCAGCACAAATCCTGGGAAAGGTGAACCTGTATGAAACACGACGGCTTATGATTCCTTTTTCCAGACGTTTCGGTTTGAGCGAAAAATGGCTTGATTTGCCGAGAACCAGGAAACTATCACGGTCCCTTCCGGACATGTCCGACAAACCGCTCTGGGTATGGGCAACCGACCCACGAATAGCATTATCGGCGAGGCGAGTGGCCGATGCCCTGAATGCACGACTCGTGTATGACCTGATTGACAACTTCGCCGTGCACCTCGAATGTACACCACGGCAGCGGGATGAGTATGAGAGAGGATACAGGGCTGTGGTTCGCCTTTCGGACAAGATATTCACCAACAACTTCCCAATGGTGGAGTACTTGGGAGCAGGAAAAGGAAGAGTGAAACCCATACCCAACGGCGTCGACTGGGAGCGGTTTCATAGTCTGCTCAAGAAAGTCAATGATGAACCCACCGACATGTTGCCAATTCCCCACCCGCGTGTCGGATTTGTCGGGATATTGTCCAAGGAAACAGATCACACTTTATTGAACAGAGTGGCAGTAGAGATTCCTGAGTGCGAGGTGATTTTCATTGGTCATTGGATGGGCACACCACAGCCGCTGCACTCACGCATCCATCAGTTAGGCATGAAGTCATTTGGCGACATTCCAAGGTATACTGCCGGCCTGGATGTCGGATTGTCCATTTATAGAATAGGCCCTTCTACATGTTACCGTGATTCCATGAAAGTGTATGAATACCTTGCGGCCGGGAAACAGGTTGTTGCCACTGATTTCGCTGGCAAGCACGTGTTACCCGGTGTTAATGTTGCCCAAAGCAGTGATGGGTTTATCGCGTTGGTACGAAAGCAGTTGGCCGGTAATGGGTATGCTTCCGAGACTGAGAACCGGAGCTTGAGTGTTCAGTCCCACGCGTGGGAGCACCGAATCAACGAGATGTTGGATTGCCTGACGGCTGGAAGCGACGTGTCTGAAAGAGTCGCCGATGCATGAATGGCCTTGTACTCTGGTTTTTACTGCAACAGCGCCTCCGTCGTCGGCCGCGGCGGCACAGGTGCTGGCGCGACTCATATCCGGCGTAGAGGAGCATTTTTTCTTCGTTCATCCAGATGATGGGATTATCCGACCGCGATTGGTCTCGGCGCCTGTTCATGTTAAACATGCCTTCGGGGTTTTGTCGCGATCGCCGGTGTTGTGGCGATTTGAGCAGCACTGGTGGTACCATGCGGCTGTTCGTGAGGGAATACGACAAGTGGCTCGATCGAAGTGGGATGTGGTGCTGGGTTGTCATCCCAATTTGGCGTTTGCCCTTGCTGCTGCAAAGGTGGCCGAAACGAAAGGCCTGCCCTACATACTGTACTTGATGGATCTCTATGCGGAAAGTCGGGTTAATCCCGTTGAGAAGATTTGGGCAAGAGTTTCGGAACGAAAGCTGCTGTCAGAGGCCTCTGCTGTGATCTGTCTGACCAAAGGGGTGCAGCAGTACTACTCCCGCAAGTACGACATCAGCCCTATTCTCATCCCGCACTGCGTCACGGAAGCAGAAATCGCTATGGCAGTTGCAAGCAAACCACCCTTGGGGGTAGGTTCGCCGATAATCGTCACCTACTCTGGTGGGGTTTATCAGGCACGTTTGGACTCGCTCTTGGCTGTGAAACAAGCCATCGAGAAACTGAATGCAGAAGGTTGTCCTGCCAGATTGCTCGTACTCGGCAAGAACGATCCCACCCGATTGGCTTCTTGGGGTATTGGTGGGCCATATGTAAGTGTCCGCTACGTCGAGGACCGGACCGCGTTTATGGAAACACTACGTCGATCTGATATTTTGTTGTCCACCATAGCCTTCAATTCCGCTTATCCCTTACAGGATCAAACATGCTTTCCTACAAAAACCTTTGATTATTTCCTTGCCGGAAAACCCATACTGGTGGTTGCGCCGGAGCAAACTGATTATACCAAATACATGAAGGTGAACTGCGCTGCGTTGGTCGTTACTACCCTCGACGTGGACGTCGTTGTAGAACGGATTTGTAAATTAGCAAAGGATTTGGTGACCAGGCAGAAAATGGCGGATGAAGGCTTTGTGAAACTCGACGTCCATAGGCAGAAAAAAATGCAGACATTGCTACGGGATGTTCTGGTGCGAAGTGCCAAAAAATTGTAAACCCGTGATAAGATGGACACTGCCGTCTAAGTAAACGGGTAAGAAGGTTCTGACACTCTACGCTTTATACTTTTTAGGCGAGGGGGAATTCATGTTAAACAAAGCACCTATATTTATTAACGGTTTTAATCGGGGCGGGACCAATCTTTTCCAATTTCTCATTGTGGCGCACCCTGGTGTCTGCCAATTGGGTCGTGAGACTCACGAGTTATTCTATGGAAAATCCAATGAGCCAATCGGAAAATGGTTTGCTCGTATGCAATGCCTCCCCATTGTTTTAACTACCCGTCAGCATATGTTCTATACGCGGAATTTAGAAGAAAGAAACCGAATCCCTCGAATGATTGGGAAATATGTCGATTGGCTGTTTTTCAGGGCAAAAATGGGCTCTGTTATGAACAGGTTCAAGGATCAACAAACCAGGTATTCAAGAGCGGAGGTGCGGACAGCCAGATTGCTGTGTAAGAATGCGAACGGCGTCATTTTTGCCTCGAAAGAGTTGCAGCGGATATACCCGGATGCGACCTTTATATCTCTCGTTCGGAACGGCCTTGCCCTTTGCGAGGGCTATATTAGGAGGGGCTGGTCGGCCGAAGATTTTGGGCGAATGTATCAGCGGATATGCCAAAAAATGTTAAATGATAAGGCAGAATTGAATAATTACCATATTGTTCGTTTCGAAGACATGGTTAATGACCCAATTTCATTTGTAAAGGAAATCTATGTTCTTGCAAAACTTGATATCTCTCAAGTTGCTGAATTCGGGTTGAAGGCGAAAAGGTCCATGGACAAGAACGGGGAGCGCAAACTTTTGTTTGGCACTGAATATGGGGAAAGGGTATGGGTGCCGCTTGAAAGACTCGGAGACCATTTGCGGAAAGACGTCAATCAGAATCAAATCGATCGCCTTCTGCCCCATCAGAGAAATGAGTTTTTGAAACATGCTACGGGGGCCATGCAGTCATTTGGATACTTATGACTTTCGTTTGGCCATCGAACAAACAGTCGATCCAAAGCAACGCGGGGTTTAGACTGCCCAAATGGGGCAGCCTTGACAATAAGACTGAACACCTTTTTGGTTTTGGACAATGCGGATCGCTTTAATTGCACCTTTTCACGATTTCGGCGGTAGTGAACGTCAGATCTTGCTTTTGTTGAGAGGTTTGGAGCAAAAAGGGATTGATTTCTTTTTTTTTCATCTGAATATTCGATCCAGAGAATTAGTCGATTCTTTAGATACAATCCCTGGCTGTAAGCATGTCGAAATACGCTTTCGATCGATGAAAAACCTCTTTTTTTTTGCTGCAGATGTTCAAAAGGTAGCCTGGCAATTACGCTATCATAAATGCGAACTCGCACACTGCTGGAATTACACGGGGCACATTATCGGAGGTTCGGCTTCCAAACTGGCTCGGATTCCCTGCGTTTTTTCTTTTGGTGGCTTGGATCCATGGAAGAAAGCCTGGCAATTGCACTTTTTTCGACTTCTCAATCGACTGGTTGACGATTTTGTGTTTCAATCCGATACTGAGCGTGAAATAATCAGTCGAAAAGAATGGATTCCACTGATGCGTACGCGGATTATTCCCAACGGCATAGAACGTCAGCGATTTCATATTATTAATCATGCATTGGATAATCAGGAAGTTCGAAAGGAATTTGGTCTGAGTCCTTCAATCCCTTTGATCTTATCCGTGGGTAGCCTGCGTCCGATCAAAGGTCACGATGTCCTGATCGAGTCGGTCCGAAAGATCTATGAGAGAAGACCAGGGCTTCCATTTCATGTAATAATCGTTGGGGATGGACATCTTCGGAAGGTTTATGAACAGTCCGCAAACGAATTACCTATTTCCTTTGCAGGTTTCCGGGCGGATGTAGAGCGGTTTTATTCTGCTGCTGACTTGTACTGCCAACCATCTCGATCGGAGGGCTTGCCCAATACGGTCGTTGAGGCCATGAGCTGTGGATTGCCGGTTGTTGCTTCTAACGTGGGCGCCATGGCTGAACTGGTAAAGGCTGATAACGGCCGATTGTGCCAGCCTGAGGACTCAGAGGATTTGGCTATTCAACTTTGCACGTTACTTGAAAATCGAGCGGCGTGGTCATCGATGGCTAACGCCTCCATTAGGGCGAGTGAACGGTTTTCAGCCAAAAGCATGGTAGATTCATACGTATCGGGATATTGCGATATGTTGGCGAAACAATGAGGCTTACGAATACGTCAGATTTAAGATAAGAAATCCAATTTTTCTAAGCATTTAAAAGTACAATGAGAACAAATGTGAACACCTTAGAACCTACTCGCGTCTTTGATCATGGAAGCAATCATGCGATTGGGAGGAAATTGAAGATAGGGCAGCGTTTGACAATTTTGGCATTGATCGCCTTAAACTTCCAACTATTAGATTTTATTCCTATCAGAATCGGCCCTTTGAGTTCAACAATGATTTTGGAACTATCTGTATTTGTCTATTTATTTCCATTGATTCGGATTTACGCACGCAGTTTGGACCGTCGTGATAAATATATACTGATCGTTTGCTTGTGTATGTTTGTTCTAAGCCAAATTAACCTCACAGGCAAATTTGGGGAAAACGTTTTCAAGAATGTTTTCAAGTCCATGTATGTGTATTTCATGATTATCTGTTTCTTCTCAGGACGTCCCGAGTATGGTAACTGGTTAAGAAGGCTTCATTTGATTCCTGCATTAGCCATGGTTTATGCTTATTTTGTAAATAATGTCTTTAGCTTAAATGCGGGGATTGATTTGTCAGAACGTATAGGTGGGAACGATATGCCCAGCTATCTTATGATGCTCTTCCCGATTTGTATTGTTCAGTTTAAACGGGAACATGGCCTATTCAAACTCTTAAATCTTTTCGTAATAGGATTCGGCTTTTTGGCTCTAATATTCAGTGCATCTCGGGGTGGTTTCATAATCCTTTTAACAGTGAGTGTATTGATAATTTTTACGCAGAAGATTAGGGGGAAGAAGCAATTAGTTATAATTTCAATGCTGGCTTTGTTTGCACTATATGTTTTCCTCCCTCAACAAAATCAGTTTAAGGTTAGGGTCTCAACATTAAACGATCCTTTATCTGCCTTGAATACCGAACGGATTCCGCTTTGGAAAGCCGCACTTTTGTCTATCAAAGAGAATCCCTTGATTGGGGGAAATTTCCGCGCTAATGTTCACCGACTCGTGTTGGAAGCTGCTCCGGACAGCAATTATGCCAGACATATTTTATATGCTGTAGCGGGTGGAAATTTCGGAGTTCATAACGGATATCTTGCGGTATTGGTGCATTTTGGGATTATTGTCGGCATTTTGTATTTCATTTTCTTTTTGTCGTTGGGGAGGGCAGTACTCAATACAAAACGGAAAATCAGAGATAATGCTAATCGAGCATTCTTATCCGCTTGTTTTATAAGCCTTTGTGGATATGCTGTTATGAATATATCTTTTCATAGCTATATCGGCATGGGCTTTTTCGTTATCTGGGCAATGTTTCAATGTTCAATTAAAAATGCACTTTTGGAGGAAAAATTGAAGCCATATCAGGTATCGTGAGCGTATGTTGTAGTATAGCCTGTTTCACAGCAATGAAATCTGAATGGAAGAAATCCGTTTAAACTGTGCAAAGGTGCAAAGGTTGTGGTGGAGATTTTTGGCAATCGATTGTAGAGAAGAATTTAATTTCCGATCAAGGAACGTACGGAGTGGTGGAAACCACGTGAATGGCTGCCGACGGGTCGGCATCGTCATCGGACAATTATCCTATGGCGGGGCAGAGAGGCAGGTTGTGGCTTTGGCGCAAGGCTTATTGCAATCCGGGAAATATAGCCCTGTTATTTTTTGTTTATCCAACAATGTGGAGCCTTATGGGAAATCCCTTACAGACGCAGGTATAGAATGGTACCGGATTCCTGAAGGTACCCGAGCAGGTTTGAGTAAATTGGTTTGGCTTGTCAAGCAGTTAAAAAAAAATGATTGTTCTGTTGTTTACGGAATCCTACATATAGGAAATATTTATGGTGGCGGCGCTGCCATGCTTCTTCGGAGAGCTTTTGTGGCATCGATCAGGAGTGTGGATGCTCTATTGCCTTTTCATATCCGGGCAATGTCCTCATTTATGTGCAAGCGGGCCTTGGCCGTGATAGCGAATTCTCTTTCCTGCGTGAACTCTCTTCAAAAGGATTTAGGCGTGAGGCATAGTCATGCTATTTTGGTACCCAATGCCGTATTATTCCGGAATCCGTGTGCAGGATCGAGAGAAAGGATTAGACAGGAATTGGGAATTCCGAAGAATGCAATGGTTGTGGGCACTGTGGCCAATCTCAAGAAGGAGAAGCGATTTGATTTTTTTCTAAGCGTTTTTCATCACTGCAACAAGATAATTTCGGTTTCCGAGAGTACGATAGACACTCCTTTGCATTTTGTCTGGATTGGCGATGGCCCTGAAAGAAATGATGCAGACATAGCATTATCGCAAATGTCAAATGATTTGAGATCAAGGGTTCATTCTCCCGGTGCAAGGCAAGATATCGCAGAGTGTTTCTCCGCCTTTGATAACTTCATATTGACGTCGGCCTATGAAGGGATGCCCAATGCATTATTGGAAGCTATGGCGGCAGGGCTTCCATGTGTGGCGACGAGAGTGCCAGGCACTGTGGACGTGCTGGAGAACCAGCCGGAAGTGGGAGTTCTTGCCGATCCGGATGATCCGAAACGATTCGCGGAGAGCGTAATTGCACTTCTTGGTGATGAAGGACGAAGGCAAGACATGGGGAATAGGGCAAGAGCGCATGTAAGGGAAGAGTATGCTTTAGCCAAACTCATTTCGAGGATGGAAGCCGTCTTCGAAGGTGTTTTGAAAGGAGTTCGACTTGACTGAAAAACGCGTATTTATCATCGGAGGAACCGGTTTCATAGGCTCCCATATCGGACGGGAACTACAGAAACATGCCTGGGAAGTCCATTCGGTAGATCGTGTTCCCGAATCCGATGTTGGGAAAGCCAAGACTTGTTATCATACCATCGAACTTCCGGATCCATCTTTTGCTGTTCTTCTTCAAAATCTTCAACCTGAAGGGCTGGTATTTTCCGCCGGTAATGCCTTGGTCCGTGAATCTCTGGAAAATCCTTACGGCGATTTCTCCCAATCCACCCATACGTATTTCTGGATCCTGGACCAAATCCGACTCTTTTCTCCGCACACCAAAGTTGTTTTCTTATCTAGTGCCGCGGTTTATGGCAATCCGCCATCCATGCCGATCAGAGAATCCGCCCCTCCGAATCCTTTGAGCCCGTATGGGTTCCACAAATTTCTCAGTGAAACGATCACCGATGAATATAGAAAGCTTTTTGACTTAAACGCTGTCGTCTTCCGCATTTTTTCTGTTTTTGGTCCGGGGCTCCGCAGGCAGGTAGTTTGGGATATCACCAGGAAGTTGCTTTTTTCCTCCGGCAGGGAGGTCGTCCTTTTTGGAACGGGTCAGGAATCCAGAGACTTCATCGCGGTTGAGGATCTTGCTTCTATTGTTCGATGTGCCCTCGAAAGCAAGGAAAAGCCCCCAGGGCCGGTCAATCTTGCCTCCGGGGACGAAATCAGCATCAGTGACTTGGCTCACCTTGTTTCCCGATTTACCGGTTTATCAAAGTCTCTCCGATTTTCAGGTGAAGTGGACAAAGGAATGCCTTCTAAATGGTGCGCTGATGTCACTTTACTGAGGAAATTCGGGTGGGATCAACCAAATGACTTTCATGCGAGGCTCAAGAACACGGTGCATTGGATTGAAAAAGAGCTGAAACGGAATGCCGAAAACCAAGACAGATAACATCAGGGTATTGCTGGTTGGACCTGTACCGCCGCCTTATGGGGGTATTCCTACATATGTGAGGGAATTATACGAATCGGGAATAGATGGTATTGAGTTTTCACTTTTTAACACGGCGTTGCCTCAATGGGTTGCCCCGCTTGATCGGGAGGGAAAACCAGGTTTCCAGGCGATATTCGAAAATGGTGTTCTGGGTGCATTTAAAATGGTATTTTATGTTATGTGCTCATATTTTAGACTGCTAATAGTAATTTTCAGAAAGCGTCCGCATATCGTGCAGGTTTTTACTTGTTCTTTCTGGGGATATTTCAGGAACTGGTTTTACATCCTTATTTCTCGGCTTACCAGACGAAAGACTATATTTCATCTTTTGAATGCTATCGATTATTTCTATGAACAGTCCAATCCTTTCACCAGAACCCTCATAAACTTGTCTTTTTATTCTGCTGACATGTACTTGGTCCAATCCCCGAAGCTTGAAGAATGGGTCAAAAAACATACAAGGAAAAAGACGAAAGGTTTGTGGAACGGGCTTTTTCTGGAAAAAATCCCGACTAAAGGAGAGTCGCCGATTTTATTTTTGCCTGATGAATTCACGGTAGGCTTGACCGTTGGAGGGCTGGGTTGGAACAAAGGGACTTATGACATCCTCACGGCACTTGAAAGACTCAAGAGTAAGGGTGTAAGCGTGGGATGGATATTTCTCGGAGGAGGTGATGTCAAACACTTTCGAAAAATAACACGCGAAATGGGACTGGAAAGCCGGGTTCTCTTCACCGGACCTGTTGACGAAAACGTGAAATGGCAATACTTGTACCATGCCGATTTATACTGCCTGCCCTCTTATGCTGAAGGTCAGCCGATATCCATCCTGGAGGCAATGGCGGCGGGTCTGCCCATCCTATCGACAAGCGTGGGGTCCATACCCGAGGTAGTTCTGGATCATTACTCAGGCAGGATTATTTCCCCTGGTGATGTTGATGCCTTAGAGGAGGTCATCGTCGAATTGGTTGAAAACGAGGCGAGACGTTTAATAATGGGAAAGGAAGCGAAAAGAGCATGCGAGAAAACACACGATATTCATCGCTTATTTGATAGCCTCAAAAAAATATATTCGGATGTCTATGCAACGTAATGGTTCTTTTGATAAGCCAGGCATGAGGAACGGGAATTTGGCGGAAACAACAGCTAACACATTAACAATCAAGGAATTATCGGAGGATGATTTTGGTCAAGTGCCGAAAATTCATAAATTGGCATTTCCAAACAGTGTATTATCGTATTTAGGCACAAAAATTCTAATGCGATATTACAGATTTTTGAGGCACAAACCTAATTTTACCATTTGTATTGGAGCCTTTGCCGATAAATGTCTCGTTGGATTTTGTGTTAGCGGGGTTTTCAAAGTACAGATGGGGAATTTTATTCAAAAAAACTGGCCTTACTTGATGATTGCCTTTGGAGTAAGACCTCACCTGCTCTTTAATGAACTAATTATTATTGGAATACGCAAGGGCTTTCAATTGCTTGTTAATTTAGCGAAAAAAAGGAAAAGGGCAAAAGCAGTTCCCCCAAAATGGAGTCGACCCCGATTCGGGATCATGTCTATCGCAGTTGATCCAGTCTGCAGACGAAGAGGAATTGCTAAAAAACTCATTGACGAGGTGCAGCGTTTGGCACTGTTAAATGGGTTTCCCGATATCCGGTTGACGGTCAGGCACGAAAATGTGGAGGCTATCGAGTTTTACTTGGATTCGGGGTGGGAAAAGGTGAAAACCAATGGCATGTGGCAGGGCCTGATGGAGAAAACGATTGGGGGCTAAATTTAGCCTATGGCTGTTTTTGATTTTGGCTGTATCGGGTTCCATTGAAATGAACTCCAAAATAAGGCGGTCTTAGGGCTTGCTAAAAAAAATCGGAAGCAATATGTATAATTGCCTTTTGGAAAACCTGGTTTTGCCTTTCGCCGACAAAGCCCTGGGGTTGAACATTCAAAAAAAACTAGCGTGGCTCAAGAAGGTTCAATGGCTTTCAGGGGAGGAACTCGAAGGGCTACAAAAAAAGAGGATGGCGCAATTGTTCAGGCACTGCTCAAATTACATCCCCTATTATAAAAGAATTCACGAAGAATGGAAAACAAGTCCCGGCGATGATCCTTTCTTGACCCTTAAAAGATTTCCCTACCTGGACAGACACATAATTAAAAGCGAATCTCAGGGCAATTTTATAGACTCGAACCGAAAGATTCACTTTACGGATTATACAAGCGGATCCTCAGGAATTCAAGGTAAGTTCCATTCAGATAGAGACTCCTACTCAATGGCGATTGCCATCCAAATGCTTTGGTGGCAATGGGCTGGATATCGGTTTGGAGATAAACTATTTCAACTAGGGATATCACCGAAAAGAGGTTTAATGAAGGGTTTGAAGGATATTTTGTTAAGGGTAAACTATTCAGACGCATTCGGTATAAGTGAATCTATTATACGTGACAATCTATGCAGGATGAGAAATAAGTACGGATACTTTTTTATGGGGTATCCTTCTGCTATATATGAATATGCAAAGGTGGCCAATAAAATTGGCTGGAATGACATCCATTTTAACTCCGTGGTGTCATGGGGAGATAAACTGTTTCCGCACTACAGAGATCTTATTGAAAAGCAGTTTCATACGCGGGTTTTCGATACATACGGCGCATGTGAAAATACCATGATTGCGGCCCAATGCGAATATCAAAATTACCATGTCATGACACCGCATATATTTCTGGAAATTCTGGATGAAAATGGAAACGAGGTCTCGCCGGGTGAGATGGGGCATGTAGTTGTGACAAGACTTGATAATTACCTCATGCCCTTAATCAGGTACAAAATCGGTGATTTGGCTGTTAAAGCCGATCCTGGTGCCCAATGCCCCTGCGGAAGGAACTTGCCAATGCTGACAAAGATCGTTGGCAGGGACACGGATATTGTATATACGCCTGGAGGGAAAAGCCTGATTGTTCATTTTTTTACCGGAATATTTGAATTTATCGAAGAGATTGACCAGTTCCAGATTGTTCAGAATTCACCGGATGACATTATAATTCACTACGTCCCGGGAGAACATTTTTCTGATTCAACGTTGAACAGCATCAGAGATATAATTTATGCCAAGGCCAAAGAGCGTTTTCCTTTTCAATTTGTTGAGGCATCCATGATTTCTGCGTCCCCATCGGGCAAGCCCCAAATTATCGTCTCTCGTATTAATCAACCGCCCCTGCAGAATTAGTCCACATTATGCGTATTTGCTTTCTCACCCAGTATTATCCCCCTGAAATCGGCGCTCCGCAGACGAGACTTTCTGATTTGGCTTGGCGGTTCCATTATGCGGGTCATGACGTATCCGTTCTTACCGCTATGCCGAATTATCCAAAAGGAGAATTTTATCACGGCTACGGCAGTTTTTTCATGCAAGAAATTATGGATGGAATCAAAATTTTCAGGGGATTTATTTATCCCACCAAAAGTATAGGTTTAATCAGGCGATTGCTAAATTATTTCTCCTTTGTTTTTTCGTCTTTGTTGGTGGGGATATTTAAACTTTCTCGCCAGGATATTATTTTTACGGAGAGCCCACCTCTGTTTTTGGGAATATCAGGATATTTGCTGAGCAGATTGAAAGGTGCTCGTTTGGTTTTCAATGTTTCTGATTTATGGCCGGAAAGTGCGGTTAACCTGGGATTCATAAGGAACGGGTTGGGCTTGAAGATCGCTCAGAAACTTGAAAGCTTTTGTTATCAGAAGTCATGCCTTGTTTCAGGACAAAGTAAAGAGATTGTGAGCAATATAAAACAAAGGTTTTCAGCCGTAAGAACATATCACCTATCCAACGGGACCGACATTGATATTTTTTCACCTGATAGAGGATCTGTTAAAAAAAGAAGGGCTTTCTTCGGAAATAAGGTGGAAATAATCGCTATTTATGCCGGTCTGCACGGTATTGCCCAGGGTTTGGGCCAGATTATTCGTGCAGCGGCTTCACTGAATAACATTGGAGGATTATGTGTTGCATTTGTTGGTGATGGGCCGGAAAAAGAGAAACTGACTTTGATAAAAGAAAATATGAACGTGAAGGTCATTACCTTTTATGAAGCAGTTTCGCAAAAGGAAATCCCGGATATTTTGGCTTCGGCTGATTACGCCATTATCCCCTTGAAGCATCATATTCCGGGCGCTGTTCCTTCAAAAACCTATGAAGCTATGGCTTCTGGTTTGCCTGTTGTTATGGTGGCTGACGGGGAACCTGCTCAAATTGTTAAGGACGCAAACTGCGGAATTGTCGTTAACCCCGGAGATATAGGCAATATTGCTGCCGCGATGAGGAAATTGGCCACAGATAGTGGCCTACGGAAGTTTTATGCTCAAAACGGAATTGCGGCCGTTAGAAAGCATTATGACCGTAAAACAATCGCATCCAGTTTTATTAATTATCTTGAGGAAATTATTGGATGTTAAACGTAGATTCATTGCTCTGATTCAAAAGGAGAATGGCATTTTGAAGGTATTCCTTTACAGCTCCCATGTCAAAGGGATTGCGCAAAAGTGTAGTGATTTCGCCCTTGCGGTTGTAAGCCCTGACTTTTCAGACCTGAGAATAAGGGATGTTGTCGGCTTCTAGGCTATTGGAATTGCTTTCAAGGGTAGGTAAGGAGATTCAAAGTGGCTGTGGGCTTATATCTGTTTTTAAAGGACGAGAAAAGTCAAAATGACTGAAGCATTCCTCCCTTTTGCTCTTCCTGATATCCGCGACGAAGAAATCGCGGAGGTAGTTGAGACTTACGGTCCGGGTGGCTGACGACCGGCCCGAAGACCAAGGGCTTTGAAGAAAATTTCGCGGAATTCTTTCGAGATGAACCCGAGACGGTGGCCGTCAATTCCGGGACGGCAGGTCTTCATCTTGCCCTGGAAGCCCTGGGTATCGGCCCCGGCGACGAAGTCATCACGACCACCTATATACCTTTACCGCCACGGCAGAGGTGGTTCGCTACCTGGGGGCGGATCCGGTTTTGGTGGATGTCGTGCCGGGAGGGGTCAACATGGATCCCGATGCGGTTGAAGCAGCGGTTACGGAGAGGACACGTGCCGTGATCCCCGTTCATTTTGCGGGTGAGGCCTGCGCAATGGGGGAAATTTTACAGATCGCCGCGAGCCACAACCTGGCAGTGGTGGAAGATGCGGCCCATGCGCTGCCCACACGCTACAATGGAAACCTGATCGGCGCACTTCCGTCGGATGCGGCTGTTTTCAGCTTTTATGCAACCAAACCCCTGGCCACGGGTGAAGGGGGCATGCTGGTGACGCGAAACGCTTCCATTGCCCGACGCTGCAGGACCATGCGCCTGCACGGCATTGACCGTGATGCCTTTGACCGCTACGCAACATAAATGGGGGACGGAACGAGATTGGCTTGATCGACAAACGGCGTATGCGGGAATTTGACGCCCTGTGCAACTTGGACGTCGAGGAAATGCCGCCCCAAAAGATCAAACAGTTGCGTGGGGAGGCGCACATCAGTCAGGCCGTTTTAGCCGCCGTGCTGAACACCAGTTTGTCCACTATTCAAAGGTGGGAGATCGGCGACAAGAAACCCAGCGGCCCGTCCCTGAAGCTGCTGAGCCTCATCGATCGTAAAAGTTTGGGAGCTGTGCTCTAAGCTGCTCGCGGGGATGTCTATAAAATTTTAAAATAATCTCGCGCGGAGACGCAAAGAAAAGCTAATATAAGAGGGGAGACCAAAAAATGGAATGGAAAGACCATATTGATATTGATCCTGCTGTTTTGGTAGGGAAACCCGTTATTAAGGGGACACGTATAGCGGTAGAATTTATTATGGATTTGTTAGCACAGGGATGGAGCGAACAA
>CAZVMT010000006.1:0-29542 GCA_964628765.1 uncultured Candidatus Bathyarchaeia archaeon
TGGACAAGCCATCGTAAGGGGAGCCCCTATTCCAGTAGATGTAGATGCGTATATCCCTGGTACGATAATAGAGGTGATGCCCAGGGAAGGAGCAGTGATCGAGACCCACGCAGCCTTTATTCAAGGTATCTTCGGTATCGGCGGCGAGGTACATGGAGAGGTCCATGTAGTTGTCTCGGGAAACGATCAGATCCTTGAAGCAGATATGATTACAGCTGAGCATACAGGAAAGGTACTCATCGGTGGTTGCAGGGTGACCTTGGATGCCTTGAAGAAAGCCGTCGAGCTAAAGGTATCGGCAGTCGTTAGTGGCGGTATTCGCCACGAGGATCTAACCACTTTCACTGGTGAGGAGATCGGTGTAGCTATCACTGGTCAGGAAGAGGTTGGAATCACCATCATCATCACAGAGGGCTTTGGTAACATGAACATGAGCCTACGCACTTTCGAACTATTGAAGGAGTTCGAGGGATACAGCGCCTCTGTGAACGGCGCCACACAGATCAGGGCAGGTGTACTGCGTCCAGAGATAATCATACCCCACCAATTGGTGGAGGATGATGAATCCGAGGCGCTCTCCCAGGGAATGATCCCTGGAACACCCATCAGGATTATCAGGCAGCCATACTTTGGAGCCATCGGAAAGGTACACAGCCTACCAGTTGAGCTCCAGCGCTTGGAATCCGAGAGCATGGTACGTGTCGTCAACATCGAACTAGACTCAGGCGAAGTTGTGACTGTGCCAAGAGCCAACGTCGAGATAATCGAAGAGTAAACCCCTCTTTTTTCCTTTTTTACATTCTCTGAAATATTCTTCTCACTGATTCTACGCCGTCACCCACGACCTCATTCTCAAGCATGTTTCCGATTCCGCTCTCGTGGCTCCACCTGATGTGATCGATTTCCTCAGGCTCAAAACCCATCACCCTACACGCAGCTGAATCCGCTGCTACTGGGTCAATACTGGCTATGATGGTGTCCATCTTCACTGGTTTGCCATGGACTGGCCCCATCCCCTCCATGGCGATGAATCCATCAATCACTGTAACGTGTGGGGGTAGGGTCTTGTTTATGTCGTGAATCACTTTGTCCATTCCCCTGAGGTGGTACTGGCCCTTGAACTTGGTTGTCAGCATCCCGAACATGTTTTTCAAGCCGAGGGTCACCTTTGTGTTCATATGGGTCTTGAGCTTGGCAGCCGATATTATCCCAGACTGGGTTGCGATCTTCGCCACCTTTATCTTCTTCAACACACGTCCATCCTGTACATCTAGCTCTACTTTCTCATCGACGTGACGCATGTTAATGAAGGGAACATCAAGCCTTTCGTCGAGTTCATTCATCCCGCTGGCTACCCAAGCCGTATCAGCGTTCGTCGTCTGGGCATCCGACTCGATAATAAACACCTCTTTTCCCAGCTGCCTTAACCTGTTGACGAGAGCCTCAACCACCATGGGGTCTGTCGTGGCGCCAGTCTCCCAGTTCTTGGTGGTGATGAAATTTACCTTAATCAGAACCCTATCCCAATCATTTAGAGCATCCTTGAATGGGATAAGGTCAATCGCTCTATAGACTGTCTCAAGGCTTCTTTCACCCTTGACCACCGCTACGCGACTCATGTATCTTGTATCTCGGCGTCGCTTTTAGAGGATTCTAAGGGCTCCACCCGTATATTTTCCCGTTTTTCGTTATTAGGAGGACAGGAGTATCCTGCGATTTCATCGCTGTAAACATGAGTTTTCTCTCGATGGCTTCTTCCTTGAACGTCTCGTAATTCAGTGATATGGTGTCCCTCGCGGAGTATTCTTCATTATACTCTGCGAAGACACAGCCAGCTTTGGCTAAATCATCCATCGCATCACTCATGTTCATTGCGTGCTCTGTCTCTACAACGATCTGTGTCTGGTCCTCGGTATTCTCCGATATGGAGGCGGGTTTGAATAAATCATCCCCAAACAATGAACCTCCACCCCATGGACCATTAACGCTTAACCAGAAAAGACAGCCAATGAATAACACTATGCTAACTAGGATTATTACGGTCGCTAGGATGCCAGCCCGCCCATTCCTATACACCGTTTTTGGCATGGTTACTCAGATGAATATTTCTTAAAAGGAATTTGCGGAGTCTTTCTAGTTACCTGTATTATGAATGCTAAATATGGGATTGAAGTATAGATTAACGGTTTTCCCGGGTATTTTTAACCTAAAAAGTGTTCTAAATTAGTTAATTCATCTCTTTTTACACTTGATCAAACACATCTTTTCTGCAAAGGATCAAATAACGCCACTCCAGAATACCCTGCATGAAAAAGAGTTTAGGAGCAAAAACCATAGCTGTACCTACACCAGTATGGCTAATCGGAACCTACGATGATGAAGACAAACCCAACCTAATGACCGCTGCTTGGGGAGGAATCTGCTGTAGCAGACCTCCTTGTGTACAGGTTAGCCTGAGGGCAGCCACTTTCTCCCATGGCAACATAAAGAAAAGGAAGGCATTCACAGTCAACATACCTAGCGATGAGCACTGGAGGGAAGCCGATTACATAGGAATCGTCTCTGGTAGGGACACAGATAAGATCGCTGACTCTGGATTCACGGTTTCAAGGAGCCTCCTCGTGGATGCTCCGCTAGTTGAGGACTGTGGACTCTGTATCGAGTGCAGGCTCAAAGAAACCGTTGAGCTGGGGCTTCATACGATGTTTGTGGGTGAGATCATGGATGTGAAAGCAGACGAAACAGTATTATCCGGGGATAAACTTGACATCAAAAAACTCAAACCAATAATATTCAACCCCGGCAACAGCGAATATTTCTCAGTGGGCGAAAAAATATCAAACGCCTTCAAGCAGAAGACCCTCAAATAAAAGGGATGGGTTAAGCAGCGCCATAGTAGATGCTGTTGAACAAGAACTTGAAGGTAGCTCTGTTCTGGTTCCTGAAATGAGCGGGGAAACCAATCAATATGATCGTGCCTTCACCCGCGGGTATCTCAGCCACAGCTGAATTACCTCTTAGATGCTTTTCCCCTAACACCCAGCCGCTTATCAATGGATCAGCCTCGGGATACCAAGCGATGGATTCCCCGTACTTCACCTTGAATACTGGGCTATGAAGGAACATCACCGTCTCCTCCCTGCTGAATCCATACCCTATGGGGTGTGCGTTATCCACCAAGACCCTTAAGAGGCTGCCCGGGCAATAGAACTCCTTCTCATCAACGCCCTCTAGTGGCAGCTCAGCGTCTGCCCACAGGTTCTTTACTGCATACTCGCAGCTCCTGTTCAGGGTTATCACGGTTCCCCCGTTCTCTAGGAAGCTGAGTATCTCCTTGTTTCCGTTCTCGCCGATGCCCTGTGTGTATTTTGACTCGTACATGGTTTGGTCATATCTCTGGAGTCCCTGCATTCCCTCCATTATGGCTGCGTTGTTAAGGTCAGGGATAATCAATACATTGATTTTATCCGTGATTTCTCCTGCTCTGATGTCCTCTGGGTATAGGTTCACGTAATCGAACCCATACTCATCGAATACCATCCTGAGCCAGCTCTCATCCGCGTTGGGAAGCCACGCCCTGTAGATACCAATCTTGGGCTTTGATAACTCAAAGGTCTCCCTCAGAGGTGAATCAATCCCGAGGAAATCTAGACCATATTCCGCAGCCATCTCTTCGAGTTTCTCCCTGAGCCCAGCCTTGGACTCCACCATGAAAGCCCCGGGTTTAAACACCCAGTCATCTAACTCAACCTCCTCCAATGACCTACTTACAACAAATCCATCATCTAAAAGCCTGTTAACAACCTTCGCAGCGTAATTGGGGACAGATTCAAAGACATAGTATTTCCCAACCCTCTGTACACATCCAGGGCTTAGCTCAGGCATATCTACTACCTCTAAAGCTGCGTCAAAGACCTCCGCGACCTCGACAACATCAACGCCAAGCTGGAGGCTCAGCGTATGCCCTGTGACATCGTATGGAACCTTAGGAGGCATGTCTGGGTTCTCCCTGAGGTCAGGGTAGACCTGTTTCTCCAGCAACGCTTTAGCGAATTTACCGTAAGGCTGGGCGAATCGTATGATGTAGCTGCCCGCATGGTACTCAACCCCATCTGCTGTGAACGGCGCGACAGCCCTATCTACCTCAACATCACCCATCCGCATAACCCATACGAGTTCCTTGACTGCGCCAGGGTCTCTCTGCCCCGCGGGTATGATGAATCCAAATGGGCCTTTCTCGGGGTTCAACGCCCTCCTCCCCATGTCTAGGGTTCCCCTCAGCCACCTCTTCCTGAACTTTGCAGCTGTCTGGAGGCAAGCCATGGCTGCGATATACTCGTATTCGATGATGTCTCTTAGTGTCCATCTTCCCCCTGTCCATGGTTGTGGGTGATTCCAGCGGGCCTCGTGGGGGTTGAATCCCTGCCTTCCCTCCAGTTCCTCTTTCTTAACCTCTATTGGGGAAGCGATGTTGACCGATGCAGCTTCGGAGAGTATCCTTATGCCCCCGTGATAGTGCTGATACGCCCTCGCAGGGGTCCATCCATCGAATACCCAGTGTACCGCAACTCCACGTTTTTTCTCCCTCGCCAAGGCATCAGCCATGCTGATACCCATGAAGTTCACTCCACTCTGCAGTATCGGGTCAACGTTGGGCTCCATGGGGTCTATGAAGGGTGGCACATACAATCGTGGACCCGTTTGACCCATCTGGTGTATATCATAGACTATCTGGGGGTGCCAGATGTTGTGCACCTTGGTGATTGCCAGCTGGGTCTCCTTCAAGGCAAACATATACCAGTCTCTGTTGTTGTCATGACCAGCATACTTGTGATAGACAAAGGGTGGACTGCTTCCCTCATACTTGGTCCCGAGGTATCTCTCGTACCACTCCACGACCTTCCTGTTACCATCCGGGTTCAAAGAAGGAACAAGGAGGAACACAACATTATCCAGAACCTCCTTCACATCATCCCCATCATCAGTGGCGAGCCTATGAAGAAGCTCCATGCTCATCTGGCTACCACCTACCTCTGTGCTGTGAATACTGCATGTGATCAAGACAACTGTCTTTCCCTCCTCTATGAGTTTCTCAGCTTCCTCGTCACTGAGATCAGAAGGATCACTCAGCTTGAGCTGGGTCCTACGCAGCTCCTCCAACCTACCAAGGTTCTCTGGACTCGATATAGTCGCAAGGATGAATGGATTTCCCTCGGTTGTCTCGCCAAGGTCCTCGACAATCACACGAGGTGACGCCTCCCCTACTTTCTTAAAATACTCAACTATCTCTGGCCAATCAGCCAGTTTCTTGTCGGTCCCCACAAGAAAACCAAGGTGATCCTTGGGTGAAATTACACCATTAGATGCCATAATAATGATGAGACTTTCCTGATAGTTAAGCTCGACGAATAAACCTAAGAACCAATGAAACATAGTTTATCCGATGGATGAGGAAATAACCACGGAAGAAGAAACCCAGATAATCGAGTTGATAGCCAAGCAACTCTATAATTATAGGATGGAGACCACGGTGATAACGTTCCTTGAAAGCCTCAAACCAATCAGCAGAAATGGCTCAAATATGGGTCAACTCTTCCTCTCCCCTATGCTCCCATTTCTAGGAGACAACCTGATGATTGAAGGAGATAAAGCAACGAGGGTTTTTGAGAAGGATAAAAACGTAGAGAAGCTAATTGTGAGACTAGAAGAATTGGCTGTTAATGGATCGGATACTGAGCAGGAGAAAAAAAGCGAACCTGAACACCAAATAAATAAAGAGTCTCCTAAAGAAGAGAAAAAAGGTTGGCGGAGATTCCTACCTTTTTAATCATGAATCCATTGTGAAGACAAGTTGCGGCCACTTCATGATACAGTGGTAGGGAGCATATGGTATCAAACTAGCTGAGATCGGAACCGCGATGAACGGTTCAACCGACCTACCTAGATGGCTGGCAGGTAATTTCTTCGGCGTCAGTGTAGGTTCACGAAGCTAACAGGTAGAGCACAATACTTCTTACTGGTACTGAAGCTAATATCGATATAACAATACTCATCCTTTTCTTTTACACTCTTTTTCAAAACATGTTTAACATAGTTGAAACCAGAGATAGATGAGGTCCATGGAGACAAGCATCATCGAGGAACTAATCAAAGAAGAACGTCTCTTCCCCAAGGCCAAACTAGAGGCATTCCTAGCAACCAACCTAAAGCTGAGGCCTGCTGGCCAGGTCATCATACCAGCCGAGCTTCCTCATGGGCCCCAGATGGGTCAAGAGATAGACCGAAACATGCAACCTCACTTGATGCAGCTCAACAGCATAAAGGATCTAAAGACACGTGCCATCGCCGTTCAGGGTCTCAAGATGCTGTTGGAGAAGAATTTTGAGGCCATCGTTGAGGAGTCCGATGAGTACAAGGCTCTCTATGATTGGTCCAGTAGGCTTGGGTTGAGGAATAACCAGGTCAAGGTTCGTCCAACGGTTCATGAGTTATATTTTTACGTAGATCGTGGGACCGGGAGAGACATCCAGAAGCTCATGCGTGAACGCGAGAAAATAAGGAGAAAAGTACAGAGGAAACCCGGGGAAGACATCAATACTATCCATTTTGCTTATCCCGAGGAGTTTGAACCCAAGTGGCTCCTTAGAATGGGTGAGGTTCTCGGGTACCCTGACTGTTGTGTAAGACAGTACGCAGAGGATAGAAAGAACGGGGTAAACGTTGAGGCACGTGCCTCAAAGCAGCTAATAGATGCGGTAAATGAGAGAGAAGTAGACACCCATGTCTATTATACAGGATACTTTTTCCCATGTAACCCTAGATGCGAAAAAGCCCTTGAGAAGGGCTACCAGTGGCATAAAGCATTCAACGAACTACACCCAGAACTGGGGAAGCTCTATGAACAGAATATCCGCTTCAACACGGAACTCGTTCTAAGACAACCAGAACTCATACAGAGATATCTCGCCCAGTTTAAGCCAAAAGAAGATTAAGGATTAGGATAAGGCGGAGGATAATCTCCCTGTTTTACCTCTACTCGTTCTACCTTGAAGACTACGGGTCGCTCTGAGTCCGGGCAGCTATAGTAGGTTATCTTGTCCATGTAGTCCCATGGCTCTGTTACCTCACGGGTCATGGCGCTTGTTAGTGGCAGTATGGCGCTGAATGCTGCTAAGCAGACGCTATCTGTCTCTTCTAGTACGAGCCTCCCTGGGTTCCCTGTTATTGTTATCTTGTCTCCTACCTTGTACATTTTGCAGGGGCCTGATACATGGGTTGGGGCTCCGTCTATGCTCTTTGGTTTTGGCAACATCGACTACCGTGAAAACTACTTTGTATATGGCTTAGGCGTTTCTTCGGTATTGTAAAAGGTTTTAGAGCATAGTTTGACTCTTTTTGGTATCATTTATAGGGTTTGAGTCTGTACGGATGCAGTAATGCAGTATCATCTGGTCCTCACTGAGAGATGCAATAAACAATGCAGTTACTGTGGAGGAACGAGACATTTAGAGGGGATTCCGCTCCAAGTCAAATACCCAATCGATGATCTGATACAGTTTCTAGGCAAAGACCCTGAGCCAGTAATCGGTTTCTATGGAGGCGAACCACTCCTCGCCCTTGAATACATGTATGAGGTGATGGACAAGGTGCCTGCAAAGGCGTTTACGCTGCAGACCAATGCAACTCTACTGGACAAGGTTGATGACAGGTATCTCAAGAGGCTTCACTCCATATTGGTGAGTATTGATGGTGGGCGAGAGGTCACTGACAGCTGCCGTGGAGACGGCACCTATGATCTTGTGACCAAGAACCTCATAGAGGTGGAGGATCGGGGATACAGTGGTGACGTCATCGCACGCATGGCCTTCAGCAAGAACGGTGACATCCATAGAGATGTTTCCCATCTGCTGAATCTGGATAACCCGTATTTTGATCACGTTCACTGGCAGCTGGATGTCTTCTGGTCAGAGCTGGAGTCTTGGAGCGACCTTGAGGGATGGCTCCAGAGCTATGAATCCGGGGTCACCAAGCTAGCAAATGAATTCGCCGAATCCTTCAAGACAGGTGAACCACTGGGCATCGTTCCGTTCATACCCGTCTTCAAAACCCTGTTGACAGGGGAGAAGACTCCTTATATCCGCTGTGGCTCCGGCTCCACAAGTTTCGCCATACTAACGAATGGTCAGATCGAGGTATGTCCCATTGCCCCAGAGCTCCCCTACAGTAACGTAGGTCATATAGAGTCATCTGATCCGAGGACTCTTCGAGGAATTCTGCCTGTTGGTTCTCCTTGCACTGAATGTGATGTACTGGGGGTCTGTGGTGGAAGATGTTTATTCTCTAATCAGACCATGTTCTGGGGATCTTACTGGTTCAACAGGATATGCGACACCACGAAACACATGATAAACGAGCTGAAGAGACATGTTCCCTTGGCCGAGAAGTTGATCGAAGAAGGTGTGCTGGAGCCTGAGGTATTTGATTACCCTGAGATCAATAATGGCTGCGAGATTATCCCCTGACAACGATATATATGCGTAAATCCTAGAGTAGATGTCCCATATTGGAATACTTGGATACTATACTAAGGTCCTTCCCAATAGACATTGATTCAACTAAACGACTCCATCTCGCCTACACAAAACCAGACACCAGACTCTACGAGGTGGACACCATAAAATCCCCCCTCATAGACCACTTCACAGGCAAAGCGTATCTAATTGATACTCCTATGGGGCGGAAGATGGCGTGTCATCCCCATCTAGTGGCAGAGGAGTTGTCAGTTATCTGCTTTGAAGCTGCCAAGGAACTCGTCTCTGCGTTGAAAGAACTCGCCTTGGTATCAGGAGAGTCTGGTATCCTCCATATATTGAGAGGCGGCTTGGGTTACAGGGTTGATAAAGCTTTACCGGGGCTTCCAGTGATCAATATCCGCACCCAGTACAATGATGACGGGTACAGGGCGCACTCTGATTCACGGAGGATCACTGTCACATATAGCGACTATCACCAGATGCGATTTGACTCATTGATAGTGCCTGATACATACGCCACGGGTCGGAGCGTCGAGGCAGCTCTTCGCCACATGTTTGAGCAAGGGCTCAGCGTAGAAAGGGTGATTATCTATGGTTTTATCGCGGCGCCCGGAGTTGAACGAGTTCACAGGCTTCTCGTTGAGCATGGCATCCAGTTGTATGTGTTCGCTATCTGCGATATATCACAGCTTTACGCCAATAACTATGATATGCCCCTCTATGGACTTGATGAGCATCTCTACAAACAGAGCGGAACCCTCAAGCCCCTAGGCTCAATAGTCTCATTGGATACTCTTCGAGACATGGTAATGGACTATGTACCGGGTATGGATCAGCCGGGTGACTGGAGCGAGAGACATACTGACCTCTTCAATGGTTATGGAAACGAGAGCGGAGACATCAGAGGCCATCTGAGCAAGTCAATAGAGTTGATGGAGTCACTGGATGAAATAAACAAAGAACAGCCATGGTACACAGAAACCATAGCCACCTTAACTCGAAAAGAAATAGACGATTGTAGAAGACTTCTTGAGACCTATTCGCTCCACTGATAGTTACTGAATTCAATCACCTTCATTACTTTCTGGGAGAAATCCTCGTCCTTGCACTGGAAAGTGTACATCACGAATCCATCGTAGGCGAAGAAATGCATCCTCCCCGACTGATAGATGATGCTTGGTTTCGCTATCTCAACGAGTTCCAAGAACTCTTCTCTTCTAAACTTAACCCTGTAACTGCTCGCAGTTATTGAGGCGGCTGCTACTGCTCCTGCTGCTGCCATTAACACTCACCCCCTTGTTCGTCATTGAAGCTGAATACTTCCTCGATGGGTCTATCAAAGACCTGTGCAATCATCCATGCTAGTCTGAGGCTCGGGTTGTATTTTCCCTTCTCAAGGAAGAGAATCGTCTGTCTAGTTACATCAACTATGTCTGCGAGTTGTTGCTGGGTGAGCCCTTTTTCATCCCTCAGCTCTTTTATCCTCGTCTCCAAGGCGCTACTCTCCCTTGTAGTTGGCGTGGTAGACCCATGATAGGAGGAATACTATCCAGCTCAGGTAGATAACGTATTGCAGCAACTGACCAATTGGTATGTTGACTATGGGGTTCTCCAAGCCTTGCCCAAACATCAATGAAAGGCTCAACCCCGCGTTCACTGTCACAAATGCGTTTCTAGCCGCTTTGCTGAACATGCTGCTCATTCGTTCGTCGTAGAGTTTCTCCCATTTGAGTCCGATGACGAAGCTGAATCCTATTCCCGCTGTGATGCCCAGTACTATGTCTCCGACGATGTACCCGAATAATAGACATCCCAGTATGCTGACGCTGAGCATGATCCATGAGACCCTTCTCCTAGTCTTTTTGTCCTTGACGAGTTCTTCTCCGGATAGCACTCTTCCCATTACTATTCCGTAGGGTATTCCCAGTCCTGCTCCTATGGCGATGTTGTCGATTGCCAGTCCTACTCCTAGACCGAATATGATGCCTATTATCATCCCGTATATTCTTGCGTTTTGTTTGTTTTTGATCATCTCAATCACTTCATGTAAACTATTTCTAACGTTAGAAATATATAACGTTATCTATTTCTAACATCCAGACGGGAAACCCGAAATAGCCCCAGCACGAATACAAAATAGACCACTTTTGCTTATCAGAAAAGCCACACAAGAAGATAATGATCAACTAATCCAGCTACAACACAAGTGCCCCATGGGGACAAACCTAATACTGCAACTGGATAGCAGCCCGGATTTTTTCAACCGATCCCGTGGCTATAAAGACTGGACTGTACTCGTCGCAGAGGAAAATGATCAAATTGTTGCCTCAGCTGGGTATGCCCTGCAAGAAAAAGTGATCAATGGCTCCATCTTCACTGGATTATACGAATATGGATTCATGGTAGACCCAGAACACCGAAGAAAGGGGATAGCCAGTCGCCTTCAGGAAGCAGTGGAGCAACACGCCAAAGACGCCGATGCAGATTTCCTGCACCTGAACATCACCGAGGATAACCTAGCCAGTCATGATTTATTCACCAAGCATGGGTTCAAACCAGTGAGACGATGCTCCCCCATGATGTTCATGGCCTATAAGAAACACGAGACCGATCAATACAACATACGCGCCATGAGAGAAGGAGACATACCCGTTGTCGTCACTCTCCTAAACGAGTACTATCAGGACCATGATTTTTACACGCCATTCACTGAGGAATCCTTCAAAGAACACTTCAACAGGCTCCCCTTCTACAGGCTAGAAGACATCTCTCTCTATGAGCATGACACGGTCAAGGCTGTGGCTGGTATCTGGGATTATAATGAGGTGATGCGTTTCACTCTTCAGGGTTATAATTTTCGGTGGAGATTCATGGCTGCTGTGGCCAAACTGGTGGGATTGATTACCCCCATGCCTAGGTTGCCAATGCTTGGTGAGCAGATGACCAACTGGTACCTGACCCCTTTTGCTTATCGTGACCCAAATGCCGGGAATCAGCTACTGAGACATGTGTTATCCCTTGCGTATCAGAGCGGGATAACCATGGTCAGCCTACCTGTTGACGCAGAGACTCCTGCATACAATGATCTAGACAGAAACAAGCCAAACAAGGGCAGTTTCACATGGTACCTGAAGCAGCGCAGAGAGATACCTGATATCAAGCGGATCTACGTTGATCCTCTAGATATCTAGGATACCTTGATGCCCCAGAAGTGGCGTACTTCCATATCCTCTGGGCTATCCGTCCCATGTCCACCCTTCCCAGACTCAGGGTCAACATGGGTGCCGTGATCAGGCAGGAACGCTAACGCCCGGTTAACTCCATCGTATCGTTTGTTGAAGGCATCAGCCAGTTTCTTGAATGTTTTAAGGTGGCGCCTGAATGCCGCTATTGCCTCTGGGCTTGTGGGTGTCGAGGCGTGAATAAAGTCATCATATTCTTGGTTGTATGCGACAATTAAGTCATAGTCGTGGTTTTCGAGCAAGTCCAATGTTCTCTTGATGACTCCAGGGTCGTATTTCTCGGTGTAGTAGTCGATTTTTCTCTCCCTGAATATGAGATCGACGCTGCAATCCTTGACGGTTACCAATGCTACCTTCTTACCTGCCTTGGCTGCAACATCAAACAGGGTCTCCACACGCAGAACAGGTCTCATGTACCTTGTTATCCCATGTTCCTCGGGTTTCATCCCGGTGAACATGCTACCATAGCAGACGGGTGTATTGCTCGGCATCACGCTCCTCACAGGTACCTGTATGGGTGCCTCGCTGATTA
The DNA here is from genome assembly GCA_964628765.1 of uncultured Candidatus Bathyarchaeia archaeon. Taxonomy (GTDB): domain Archaea; phylum Thermoproteota; class Bathyarchaeia; order TCS64; family TCS64; genus RBG-16-57-9. The sequence goes on from CAZVMT010000006.1 coordinate 12,309, forward strand.
CATCAGAGAACTCGTCTTTATGAGCCTGGAACAGCCACTCTCCGATGGCGTCTGGGGCATAGAACAAAGTTTTATCGATGCGCTTGCCTTCTGCTGCTTCAATTATTTCTTCTATCGGTTTGGCTGAAGAACCAGCTGGGGGATCGATTCTCATTAATTTGCATACTGTGGGTGTCACAGAGTCTATATATCAATCATGGAAACCGATTGTCTTATGCGTCTAAGTCTTTTGCTTTTAAAAAAGAAAGTTGAAAAAAGGAGAGGGTGTCCTATCGATTTTACTCGAATAGGAATACTATGTTTACACTCACGGTTACGCTCAGATCACCAGAGACGATTGGAGTAGAGGCGATGCTCATGGCTCCATCCATTGCTGCCTCGGCGTACTCGTAGCTTCTCACAGGAGTATAGCTGTACTCTGTGACGCTCTGGACACCGGTTATGGTTAGTCCCAGGGTCTCTGCGATTACATCAGCTTTATCCTGTGCATCAGTCAGGGCTGCGATGTAGGCGTTGGTCTTTAACTCCTCACTCTTTGCGTCGCTTAGCCCAAAGCTTATGCCATTGATCTGGTTTGCACCAGCTCCAGCAGCTGCGTCGATCACGTCACCAACGATATCCAGGTCAGTGATGGTTACCTGAACCATGTTGGTTACCGTATAGCCCTTGAATACCCTGCCGCTCTCAGTCCAGTCATACTGGGGGTAGACACTGTAACTCGTTGTTACAATATCATCCTCACTCAAGCCCAGCGCCTTTATCGCTGCGATGATCTCTGTCATCTTCTCAGCGTTCGCACTGATAGCCTCACTGGCGTCCTCGGAGGTCGTCTCGACACCGAGATTCACCATTGCCTGGTCTGCCTGCGCGGAGGCGCTGCCAGAACCAGTTAGACTGATGGTCTTCAGGTTCGTATCTGTTCCCTGAGAGACTCCACTGTAAAGAGAAGACGTTCCTTGGCTTACTCCGACTCCTGAAGGATATCTGAACCCTTCTGGGAGTGTGGATGTAAGCTCTGGAACTACTCCGGGTTTGTACGCTATTATCGCACCTGCCAAGATTATGCTTAGGCAGATCGCGGTGACCGCGAATGCTTGTTGATTTTTGTTCATTGTTCGTCAAAATGACTGATGGCTGAGCGGGTTATATACCCATCAAATAGAACAGGTGTTCAAAGCCTTAGAACACCCTACAAATCCTTGTACTCTATGAAGGAATTGTAGATCTCCAAGGCTCTCTCCTTTACCTCCTCGGGCATAAATTCATCCGTCTTTATGTCCCTGCCAAGGTAGGCTAACCGGTGTTTGAGCCAGTAAAAGTCCTCAAGGATCAAGCTGTACCCCAACTCATAGTCCATCGCCTTCAGATGCGCTCCATACACTATATCCTTGGGGGCAACCACTAATGTCTTGGTGTTTATCTCCAGCCCCGCCTCCTTGAGCTCACTTATCTCGACAATCGAGTGCAGTAGCAGGTATTCGTTACCCAAGCGGTCCCTGAAGGTGATCCTTGACTCTTTAAAGTTCTCCCCGTTGAGGTAATCGTATAGTTCTCTTGATGTGCATGTGTTTAGTTCGTACTCGAATTCATTAAGTAGCTCGATGACCTGATTCAGCCTGAATTCTATGATTTCCTGTATTTCCTCAAAGGACGGAGCCGCCATGTACGATCAGCGTCTCTCTACATGTTTAAAATTAGCGGAAATAGAAAGAGGATCAATGTTTGTTTGGGGTTGGGATATGCCAGTCATAACCCCTCTCAGTGACCACATACTCAGGCCAAGGCAGATCAATGGGTGGGTCCCACCCCGGATCAAGCTGAGGCGGCTCATATTCCTCCCTGATCCGAGCCTCCCACTCATCCTTGCACGCCTTTAACTTGGCTGGGTCCTCGGCGAGGTCGAGAAGCGTACCAGATATCGCCTTTCCAGCAGTGTAGATGGTCCTATCTATTGGACCTTTTACGCCTCCAAGATAGTAATGTGGCCATCTTGGAAGCCTCTCTCCGGGTACACTGATCTGTGGTCTATATACCTGTATCCAGACCCCGGGGCAATGCCATTGGAACTCGACATAATCATCGCTCCCAAATTTCTTCTGGTGGCTCGGGATGACGCTTCTCCACATGCGCTCCCACTCCTCTGGTGTCGTTAATTCCTCCTTAAACGGCTCCTTCTGCTCCGGGTAACCCATGTTCCTGAGAAGCTCATTGGCTAACGCCTTGTCACCGTCTGTAAACCTTGGCGCTCCAACTAGTTCGAGGTTCTCATAGGCTAGGTCAGCCAACGCCTTGTTGAACAGACCTGTCCTCTGCTTGGTAACCCATCTCACTGTGAGCTTTGTCCCGGTTATCCTTGCTACATTCTCCGCGTTGTTGATGAGTACTTTGGCTATCTGCTCCTGCTGTTTTAGGCTTGGGCTCCTGAAGGCATACTGGATTATGCCCAGTCTCGGGGGCATGTTGTCCGATGTTGCCTGTCCCGCAGCCATTATCGCCTCGTTTATACTCCATAGTCCTGTCCTTGGGAGCATAGCCTCCTTAGTGTATTTCGTTGTGGTATACATCAACGCTATCGCGTCTAGTGCAGCTGGGGCTCGTGCGTTTCTCGGTAAATCATCAGCATAGGCGATCCATTTCTCGGGTTCATCGCACTCGAATACGAACGCCGCGTTCCAGTAGCTCCCCCACTGGGTCTCATACATCACAGTAGTACTACCCCTTGGGTGCCACCCAACCATGGCGTCAAGTCCCTCAAACCGCCCCTTCGCTGCGAACCAGCTCTTGGCACACACCTTCTCCGCTGGGGTGCCGAATACCTTGACGCTGCCCTTGATCCCATGCTCCTCCATGGCGTGCTTAGTAGCTACGGCGCCTATCAACGCCCCTACACCCAGTGCACTGTGGGGATCAGTGTGACCCGCCCGGTAAGGGTTGGCAGCTGATCTGTAAGGGACTTGATCTTGCCAAGCTGATGGGACCGCGTCATATTCACAGTAGGTGCTTAGGACTGGTTTTTCCTCTCCCCAAGTTGCCTCAAAGGCTGTGGGCATGCCAGCCACGCCGTGGATTACCTCAAATCCCTCCTCTTTATGAAACTCAACGAATGCTTTGGCTGATTTGTATTCTCTAAAACTGGATTCCGCATAGTTCCAGATTAGTTGGTGGAAATCCGATACTCTTTCAGCGTTTTCGTCGATCCATTTGAAAGCCGTTTTCTTTGCCTCAGATAGCTTTGTCAAACAACATTCACGAGTATCAGGGCACATTTGTCGTATAAAACAATTAGAGCTAACGCTATAACGTGATAAATAAAAAAAATGAAAGGAGTGTGGTTACTTGACTGCCTTGAGAGCTCTTCTGGTCTCTTCTGGGAAGTCGCGGAGCAGGTTTTTTAGGACAACTTTTGCGACGTATTCTTTGAACTCTGCCTCATTGTATTTGGCTGAGTAGATGCGTCTGTGTCCCCCCTTCCCTGTCGTCTCCGTGTAGTTAAGCACACTCTCGTCTACCATGGAGTTTAGGAAGTTGATGATTGATGCTCTGCTGATTGTTCTCTTTCCTTGTAGATCCTCATTGACCTGCATCCAGACGTCTCGGCTACTTGCGCCATCACCGTCTAGCCGCCATAGATACTGGAGGGCTACCTCTTGGTAGTCCTTTAGCACCATGGCGAGTCCTTCGCTTGATGTATCAATTGTTAATGCCAGTTTCTTGTCACCAACGGCTCTTTTCTGCAGTTTCATAATATATAAAGGTTGACTTTCGAGTGCAGCTGTCACTTATGCGATGTCCCCATACATAATTTATAAAACTAGCGTTAAATAACTAAAAAATTTCTAAAATTTTAGATAAATATCAATAAAATATCCAATTTTAATAATACTTACCATTTGGAAAAAACTCTCTAAGAAGGATTTTTATCTTTGAAACAATTCATTTGAACGATACAAAATGTATTCATAACCCCAAAAAGGTTAGACCATTGATAAACGCTGAACGAATTCTGCTCCTCATCTCCACAACACTATTCCTCAGTTACGTCAGCGGAATCATATACAACAAGACAAAAATCCCTGACATAGTCTGGCTTCTAGGCTTTGGAATCGTGTTGGGGCCACTACTTGGCTTCTTCGACGCCGAGATATTCCTCACAGTATTTGATTTGATGATCATAGTTACAGTGGCGTTATTCGCCTTCAATACAGGAATCAATCTAAATATACAGCAGATACTTGGACACACCGCCCGCGCATTTAGCCTCGCGTTAATGAGTTTTATCGCAATCACAGTCTCCGTTGGGGTCTCGGTGAGTTATTTCCTGCCAAATTACTTCAACCTAGTCTCAGGGCTCCTCCTTGGCGCCATGTTAGGAGGCATAGACGGGGTTTCCATCAGCAGTCTCATAAGCAGCCTTGGCCGCGAGAACAAGGGTCTAGGTGAGTCGGGTGGATTCCTTCAACTTGAATCCACGTTATCTGACCCCATCAAGGTGATCGGTGTCTTGACAATCATAAAGATGGTATTGCTCACGGGGGTGGGACCGAGAACCGCAGCAAGAGACATACTATTCACTTTGTTTGTGTCAGCGTTAATCGGTCTCGGTTCTGGGCTGATCTGGGGGGAGATAATCACCAGGCTCAAGGATAGACCCCTCAACTATATGTTGACAATCGCGATCCTCTTCCCACTCTACGTAGTATCCGACATAATCACAGAAGGCGGTGGAGGGCCTATCACGATTTTCTCATTCGGCGCTGTGCTGATGAATTATGGGTATGTCACTAGGAGCCTGAGGATGAATCGCAGGTCTCGCATAGATAGGAGGAAGATCAGGGAGTATCATGATGAGATCACCTTCTTGATCAAGGCCATGTTTTTCGTATACTTAGGGCTTGTAATGCAGTTTGAGTTAAGGTTTATCGAGATCAGTATACTTCTCACGGTGCTGATTATCGTGGTGCGTTTCCTCGTGGCTTCCCTACTTGGTCACATTCAGGGTGTTCCCATTAAACAGATACGTTATACTCGATTCTTCTTCATCGAGGGTGTTAGTAGCCTAGTCTTGTCCCAGTTTGTAGTAAAATATGACCCATCTGGGGTTTATCTCGCTGAGCCTCAGCTTTTCACGAATATGGTTGTGCCTATTGTGCTGCTTTCTATTATTTTTTCATCGGTTATCGCCCCAATGCTGGCTGGAGAACAGGAAACAACCAAACCAGAGGAACCCCAGACAGAAACAAAAAAAGTCCCCGAAGAGGAAAAAACAGATGATAAAAAGAGTAAAAAAAGAGAGAAGAAAACAGACTAGTCAAAATACTTCTTGAACCAGCGGACCATATGCTCAAGCCGCTCTTCACGGTGCTTGGGTTTACCGCCCCTGCTTAGCTCATGGCTCTCACCGGGGAACCGTATGAACTCTGCATCCACTCCCAGCATCTTGAGGGCTGTGAATAGCTGTTCTCCCTCCTCCATGGGGCACCTATAGTCTTCCTCGCTGTGGATGATCTGTGTCGGGGTCTTCACGTTGCCCACATATCTGATGGGGCTGCGCTTCATGAACTCCTCCTCCATCTCCCAGAAGTTACCACCGATCTCGGTCTTCCCAAAGGTCCAACCTATGTCGCTGCACCCGTAGAAGCTAATCCAGTTAGTGATGCTCCTCAGTGATATCGCGGCTGCAAACCGTGTGGTGTGCGTTATTATCCAGTTGGTCATGACCCCACCATAGCTTCCACCAGTTACCCCAAGCTTCTTCTTGTCCACCCATTTATTCTGTTCAATAACGACATCCACTGCCTTCATCAAGTCATCATAGTCTTGCTCGAAATAGTTTCCAGGTAGGGCTGCCTGGTATTCCTCGTAGTATCCCCCGCTTCCCCATGGGTTGATATACATCACAGCCCAGCCTTGGGCTGCGAGGACCTGGAACTCATGTAAGAAGCTATTACCATAGGCTCCCCTTGGGCCGCCGTGAATATGCAGTATCAAGGGGTACTTTTTTCTCGCGTCGAATCCCACTGGCTTCATTAGCCAACCCTCGACCTCGTGTCCAGCGTTGCTCTTGAACGCGAATCGTGTGTGGGGCATTATCTCTGTTTTTTTCTTGTAGCCCTTGTTGAGGTCTGTGAGTTGTTTTGTCTTATCCTCTTTCATCACCCAGAGCTCTATGGGCTCTGTTGTGTTCAACGTGGTGTAGGCTATGGTTCCCTCGGGGTTGATATCGAATGTCTCGACGCTGTGATCAATTCCTCCAATGAGTTTTTCAACGTCTCCGCCATCTTTGTGTATCCTGTAGAGTCCAGCGACTCCAGCGTAGGTTGATGTGAAGTAAAGATAGTCTCCGCTCCACGAGGGATTCGTGCTTACGCTGCTCACGCGTATATCGCAGCTCAGTTTCGTACCAAGGTCCTGGTCAAAGTCCAGTGTGATGGGTTTTGCCTCACCATCATTATATATCCAGACCTCGCTGTTGGAGCCCGAGCCGTGTCGGTAATCGTGTCCAGTGAATGCGATCTCGGTTCCCTTTGGGTTTGGCGCTATGCCGCTAATGCTCATCAATGTGTCTGTGAGCTTCTCAGGTGTTCCACCTTTGGAGTCTACCTTGTAGAGGTATTCTCGTCGTAGTAAATCTGCGTCTGGTTCTAGGTTGCTGCTGAATATGATGCTCTTGCCATTCTTGCTCCATTTAGGGATGGATACATCGAATTCTCCCTCTGTTATCTGCTTGGGCTTGCCTCCGCTCACATTGACTGTTAAGAGGTGTTTTCTGATGTTCTCGTAGAAGCCTCTCCCGTTGAACTTGTAGCTGAGTCTGTCAATGACCTTGACATCGCTCTCTCCACGGTCAACGCGTTTGACGCCGCTGACGAATAAGATATTTTTTCCCTTGGGGTCCCACTCAGGAGACTCTACTCCCTCTTCGAGGTCGGTTAATTGTTGAGCCTCTCCTCCATCCACAGGGATGGTGAAGATCTGTGGCTTCTTTTTCTCTCCCTCCTTGGCTGGGGGCGTTGATGTGAACATGATGTGTTTCCCGTCTGGGCTCCAGCTGGGGTTCTTGTCTTTTCCCCTGCCAGCTGTGAACTGGTATGGTTTCCCCTTAACCGTATCAACCATCCATAGGTTGTTGTCGTATGTGTCCTCCTCGAAGTTTAACTCGGTGTGGACAAACACTATTTTTCCTTCGTCTGGTGATATCCTCGGTGAGCTGATTATCTTGAGTTCGCCGAGGTCCCTTATTTCCACTTTTTTCTTTTCAGGCATATCCTGTCTGAAATAATTTATTTCACCTGAGAATAAAAAACAGGTGCTAGAAACGTTTCCTTTTCGCCGGGTAGGGCTGGAACGGTGTCCGTGGCTCAAGGTTAACCCAGTCCGATTCTGGTAATACCTGTTTGAGGCTTCGTAGCACATCAAATGTGACCCACCTTGAAGCCAATGGCTTGGGATACTCCCAGAGCCCGTATGCGCCCTGCTGATCCCTGATGAAAGCCACAAGATCACTTACTCTTGCATCGCTTGCCGCTGCCTCTACCCGGGTCACTAGCCTTAACATATGAGACACATCAAACCTCGCGTAATATGTGATGAATCCAGTCGAGGGCTCAACCCCGACAATACGAGCCACCTCAAACCCCAGATGATATCTCTCGCGGGTCTCCCGTCCAAGCAGATGATCCATGGCGCGCCTAGTCTCGTTGCTCCTTCTCCTCTCAGGATGCAAGCTGAGACAGGTCACCGCAGCTGTTGTGTTGCTCCTGCAGCCCCATCTGCTGTGAGGTAGCCTCCTGTAACCAGCGACATAACCATAAACATCTCCCGCTACTCCTGTTGGGAAAGCTCCATCTGGTAGCTGCTGCTCCATGAGCCAATCGTAAGCCTCTTCGCTCCTTGGGTCCTCAGCATATCCCGCCTCTGCGAGCCCACGCAGAGGCAGACTGGTCTGGAGACTCATCCTATCATAGTTGTGTGCTCCATCTGAATCAGTGGCGTAGTTACCCAGAGGCCATGAGCCATCCTGTCGCTGTTGGCTGTAGAGGTATTCTGCCGCTTTTCCGATGGCCGGGTGGCCTAATTCTAGGTAGGCTAGGCGTGTTAGTACCTGAGCTGTTACCTGTACCCTGCCTTGCGGAGCGTTTCCAGTGATGGCTTCCGGGTTCCATGAGCCATCAGGGTTCTGGCTTGTGATTAATTGCTTTATTATTGGGTCCTTTAGTCTCTGGGTTTCGAGTTCTGCTGCTTCTTCTGGTTCATCGAGCAGGTGTTTGAGTACAAGGTATCGTAGGTTGGGGGATGGATCAGATAGCAAGAGCGGGGTCCAGTTCATGCTCTGTCCTCCAGTATCTTACTGATGTATGGCGCTGTAGGTGTCCCGCTGAGTTCACTGGGTGGGCATGACGCTATCACATATCCGCCGTTCTCTCCCCCTTCTGGTCCGAGCTCAATGAGCCAGTCACACTGAGCCAATAGATTAGGGTGATGCTCTACTATCAGCACCGAGTTGCCCTCATCCACAAGTCTCTGGAGCACGCCTCCAAGACGATCCACGTCATCCAGATGCTGACCCAACGTAGGCTCATCGAGGATAAACAGCGTGTCACTGCTGTTTTTCTTGGCGAGCTCCGCTGCTATCCTGAGTCTTTGGGCTTCTCCCCCGGATAGGCTGTAGCTGGGTTGATGGAGCACTAGATAGCCTAGTCCAACGTCCATGGCTGCCTTGAGGGGTTCTGCTATTGAGGCTTCGGCTTTGAATAAGTCGTAGACCTCATTGATGGTGAGCTTATTCATCTCGGGTAACGTGTATCCATGAAGCTTCACATCCCATGCCTCTGGAGTGTAACCCGTGCCTTGGCATGTCTCGCACTCGGTGTAGATGTCTGGTAGGAACCCCATGTCGATGCGTTCAGTACCAGTGCCCCTGCAGACGCTGCAGCCCTTGCCCAGCTTCTTCTCATCCAAGCCAAGGCTATGAGCATCTGGTGTCTCAGCGAAGAGCTTGACGAGCTTCTTATCTATGTTCAGGAACTTGGCTGGGCTCCTTATCCCTTTTCTAGTCTGGTCTATTATCTGGGCTTTTTTGGGCTTGTCTGTTATCTCATCGTATTCCCCTGGGTCTAGGGGCTCTTTGGCGACGCTTGTGGTGTGCTTCACGGGGTCCAGCACTCTACCGAGGGTGTCTATTATGAGGGTGCTCTTTCCGCTTCCCGAGACTCCGCAGACTCCCACGAGGACCCCGAGGGGTATCTTCACGTTCTCGGCTTTGAGGTTGTTTTCCCTTGCACCCTTGATGGTCATCCATTTCTCTGGCTTTCTGTTCCGTGGCTTCGCGTTCTCACCCTGTTCTCTAAGCCATCTTCCTGTGACTGAATCAGACTCCATGATCTCATCAGGCGAGCCCTCTGCGACTATCTCCCCACCCAAGACCCCGGGACCGGGACCCATATCGATGATATAATCAGCTTTCTCGATGATCTCAAGATCATGCTCAACCACGATCACAGTATTACCCTCATCCCGCAACTCTCTCAGGGCTTCAAACAACGCATTGACCTCCCTTGGGTGGAGTCCCCTACTGGGCTCATCAAGTAGTACAGTGAGGTTGGTTATCTCGCTCCCAAGCAAACCAGCGAGCTTTATCCTCTGAGCCTCACCGGCACTCAAAGAAGCTGCTACCCTGCCGAGATGAAGATAACCCAATCCAACCCTGTTAAGGAAATCCAGCCTCCTCTGGGCGGTCATAAGGTTCGACTCAGCAAGGTGACCCGACGGGGCTCCTAGGTTGTTTACTGTTTCTCTGAGCTTACTTAGGGGCATGTTGTTGAGTTCATGTATGTTGTATCCTCCAAGTTTGACGGCTAGGTACTCTGGTTTGAGTCTTGCCCCCTTGCATGTTGGGCACAGAACTGTGTCTGTGTAGGTGCCCCCGACATCCCAGTCCCGTACCCAGCCATAAAACCCAGGGAAATGCAAAGTTTTCGTGCTGATTCTCCCTGATCTGCTGTGGAAAGTAACCTCCAATGGCTCCGGGTCACCTGTGTAAAACATCTCCCTGACCTGTTCTGGTACTTCTCTCCATGGCGTGGAGGCTGGGTCGAACCCATGTTTAGCAGCGAAGGCTTGGACTATATCGTAGCCGTGGTTCCCGGGTTGGCAGAGGTATCCTTTTGGGAAGAAGCCGGGGCTGTGCATGGCTCCCCCACATAGGGGTTTCTCTGGTGCTATGATGAGTTTCGAAGGGTTAGGGCGCAGCAGTGTTCCTACTCCGTTGCAGGTTGGGCAGGCTGCCCTGTATGTGTTTGGATCAAACCTGTTGGAGGGAGCGATAGGCGCTGTTGCCCCGCAGCTGGGGCATCTCCAATTGTTTTCTCGGATCATCTCTGCTCCACATGTGGTGCAGTTTCTCGTACCCAGCGTCGATAGTAGGGCTGCGAGGTGGAACTCTATCTCGGTCGCCGCTCCTACAATGTTACGTCTGCTGTATAGCCTCCTCTCGGGGGTGATAGTTACTGTGACACCGAGTCCTGATACCTCGTCCACGGGCGCCTCAGGTCCCTCTCGCGTACTCTGCCGCTCATACATGCTAAGGGTTTCTAGGTATCTTCGTCTGGCCTCTGCTTCGAGTGTGTCTTTGACTAGGCTGCTCTTACCGCTTCCCGAGACCCCTGTTACTACAGTTATCTTGGATTTTGGGAACTCGGCGTCGATGTTTTTGAGGTTATTGGCCCTCGCTCCCTTTACCTTGATAGTGTGCTGGGTTGGGGTATGTTTTTCCTTTTGCTCTTTTGGCTTGATCTCGTCTTCCTCTAGGAGCGCTTGGGCAGTCAGAGAATCCAAGCAATCAGCTACCCCCTCCCCCCTACCCATGTAGACAACCTCCCCCCCTGTTGGGCCTGCTCCGGGGCCGAGATCGATAACCCAATCCGCTGCGCGTATTATATCGGTATTATGCTCCACGATGAGGGCGGTGGCGCCCCGGGTCACAAGATTGTCTAATACCTTCAATAATCCGTTGACATCCTGTGGGTGGAGACCCGTTGAGGGCTCATCCAGCACAATCAAGCGATCATCTAGTTTACCCCCTCCAAGGTACTTAGCCAACTTGATGCGCTGCGCCTCACCCCCTGATAGGGTGGGGCTGGGTTGACCCAATGAGAGGTATCCGAGACCAATATCCTCAAGAGCCTTGAGCAGTCTGAGCGCTTTTCTTCGATGGTTCTTGGCTAGTTTCGTCTTCTTGAGAAGTCTATGGGCTTCCTCGACGCTGAGGTCATAGAGGTCTGCGACGCTTAGCAGCCTGTCCCCTATCATTGTCTTTGCCTCAAGCACCTCGTCGCTGTATCTGCGTCCACCGCAGTCGCTGCAGGTTATCCATGTGCTTGGCAGATACCGCATCTTGACCTCTAGCGCACCCATGCCTTTGCAGGTTGGGCAGGCTCCCTCAGGTCGGTTGAAGCTGAAGTGGCTGGCTGTCAGCCCTGTTTTCTCTGCGTAGTGGTGTCTGATGATGTCGCTGAGTTTCGTGTAGGTGGCTGGTGTGCTACATGGGTTTCTGCCAATAGGACTCTGGTCGACTAGCACTGGTTTGAGGCTGCACTCTACATCCCTACATCCAACTGGTTTCCCCTGTCTCAGTGATTCTACCAGCACATCCTCAACCAAGGTGCTCTTGCCGCTACCACTAACTCCAGTAACAGTAGTCAGGCGTCCAACTGGAATCTCGACATTAATATCCTTGAGGTTATGAGCTACTGCACCCTTGATCCTGATAAAGTCCTTGGGCGGAGAGCGTTTCCTCCCCATCCTGACGCGTTCCCTAAGACTGAAGTATCTCCCAGTAGCGGTGTCTGCCTCCCAGAGTTGCGCCGGTGTCCCAGTGAAGACTATCTCGCCCCCAGCTCCTCCAGCACCAGGTCCAAGGTCCACAGCGTGATCAGCCAACGCAGCAGCCACTCTGTCATGCTCCACATAGATCACTGGGCCCTTCAGTTCCCTGAAGGCTGGTACGAGCCTATTGACATCGTGGGGGTGTTGACCAATAGTAGGCTCGTCCAGTACATGCAGCACATCCTCTAGTCTGCTGGTGAGGGAGATGGCTAGCCTTACCCGTTGACTCTCTCCTCGTGAGAGGCTAGGGCTTGTCCTATTCAGAGTAATATAGCCCAGACCAACTTTTCGAAGGCTCTCAAAGCGTTTGATTATCTCAGAGTACAGTCGCTCGGATTGAACCCTTAGAGGACTATCCTTGAATAACTCATATGCTGAATCCACATCCATTTCTTGTAGCTCATTGATGCTCTGGTTCATCCATGTGACGCTTGCAGCCATCTCGCTCGTGGGGCTGTGGAAATCCTTTGGCTCCAGCTCTGTGAACCATGTACCACAGTTGCTGCAGACCCTTGCTGTTGAAAATTTTTCTGTTCCCTTCTCAGATTCGACATTAATGACCGTGGCACCCAGCGCTCTAGCCTGTTGTACTTTTTCTCGTATGGTCTGTCTTGGAGTGTCTTTCTCCAATTTGCCTAGTATAAGTGTAATACTGTGTTTTTCTGCTGGGTCTAGGCGTTCATCACTATAGCGTTGGCCATCAACCAACAAAGACTCCTCCCCAAATTCCCTCCCAAGCAATCCCAGTAGGCTATGGTGGCTCCCAAAGGCGTCATTCAGCAAGGGAACCTGTAAAGAAACCATGTTTTCTTCGTTGATGTATGCGATCTGGGCGATTATCTCGTCCTCAGAAAACACACCGATGGGCTCACCACATTCAGAACAAGCCCTAACGCCAAAACGAGCAAAAAGCAGCCTCAAGAAAGGATGCAGCCCAGAAGCCGTTGCCAAGGTGCTATTCGGGTTTCTGTTGAGGAGATTCTGACCCACAGCCACCGCAGGGCCGATACCAGTTATGCTATCAACTTGAGCAGGAGAGAGACGTTGACCAACTGAGCCAAACTGGAATACCTCATCGAATCTGCGTCGCGCCTCATGGTACAGGGTCTCGAACACTAGGCTGGTCTTCCCGCTCCCCGATACGCCTGTGACTACAGTGAGGCCGGGTTGGAACTCCACGTCCACTGATTTGAGGTTGTTCTCCCTTGCCCCCTTGACCCTGATACCCATTCTATTCACTGGATCGAGTCAAGGGTATTTGAAACATGGGGACTATTTGCCGAAACCATGACTCTCTAGAACCGCTAAGGTCTCATCGATCGGCAAAGCATACCGGATATGACCCTGGTATCCTTGAACTGTCTCTGCCTTGAACAAGGCGTTCAAGACAGCCTCCTCGGTTGCCTCGACCACCCCCTTGTAGAGGTTGCTCATGAACCCATCCCCCACAGGAGAGACATCCACAGACTCCGCGAAGTCAGCGATACTCAATTTTCCCGTCGTGAAAGCTAAGCTGTAATCCCCGCTCCCATTGCTGCTGAATGAGCCCGTGCGAGCCAACCCAAGCATCGTGCGTTTGGCTAGCTTCCAGAGCTGCCTCGATTCAATCATTACATCAGTCGCTACAATCATCATTATGCTGTTACCTGGGCTCTTCTCGGGCTCCTCTGGTAGTTCTACTGTTCTTCCTACTGGGGCTCCTAGTACTGTGAGGTCTTCTTTTCTGCCGCAGTTAAGCTGTACCAGTACCCCGATGGTTCCTTTACCGATATTTCTTGACGAGGTTCCTATACCCCCCTTGAATCCGTAGCCAGTCATGGGTGTACCGCCTCCAACTGCGCCCTCTGCCACTGGACCACTGCAGTGAAGCGCATCATCAATCGCTGCGAACACTTCCTCTTTACCTATTCTTCGTTTCTGGTTGTTCGTGAGGTATCCTCCGTTGGTCTCACCTACAACCGAGTTGAGGCTCCTCGGAGCATATCCGAGCTTCTCAGGGTAGTAATCTATCAACGCGTCTGCTACTCGGAAGGTGTTCAAGGTCTCCGTGAGCATAATAGGAGTCTCGATGTTGCCCTCATTCACGATCTGGCTGAGTCCAACGGATTTACCGTAGCCGTTGAAGACATCCACAGCCGCCGAGACCTTGTCCTCATATAGGTTACCATCGTGAGGAGTTATTGCAGTGACCCCAGTCCTGATATCATCCCCCTCGATTACGGTGCAGTGCCCTACCCCGACGCCCTCAACATCGGTAATGGAGTTATGTTTCCCTGTGGGTAGCATCCCCGGCTTCAAGCCATATTCCCTGACTCTGTGCCTTGACATGCTTCAATCTCCGCGTATGGGGCATTAAATTATTCCATGAAATTATAACCGAGCATAAGGTATCATGATACATGAGTGGCAGGGAGTGGTTCATCGAGCGATACCGGGCCATGGGCTCAAAGCTCACAGGCACTGAAACCACCCCACAAGCCATACGTGTCAACCCACTAAAGACAATAGACAATGAACTTGTCCAAACCCTCACAGAGCAAGGGGTCCAGCTGGAGAAGATACCGTATCTGGACCACGGATACAGGGTCAAGTCTTCTCCATTCAGCCTCGGTGCGAGCATAGAATACTTGCTGGGGTTTTACTCGCTTCAGGAAACAGCTTCCCAGTACCCTGTACAGGTTCTCGCCCCAGTTTCCCCTGACTGTGTACTGGATATGGCTTCAGCCCCCGGCGGCAAGACAACCCAAGCGGCTGCATACATGCGGAATCAAGGTATTATTGCTGCATTGGATGTTAACCGTGAACGTCTCTACGCCACGGAGAACAACGTTGAACGCTGTGGAGTAACCAACACCACTATCCATCACGTCGATGCACTTGATCTCCCAGAGAAACAGGGATTCACCAAGATACTATTAGACGCTCCTTGCTCCGGTAACTATGTAACAGACCCTAACTGGTTTAAAAAACGCAGCCAAAAAGATATAGAGCATAACTCTGAGCTACAGAAGCGGCTACTATCCAAAGCCTTCGCGCTCATGGAACCAGGGGGAACATTGGTCTACTCCACCTGTAGCCTTGAGCCAGAGGAGAACGAGTTGAACATCCAGTGGCTGCTGGAGAACTTCAACGTTGAACTGGAGCAGCTCAATGGACCCGGCTCCCCGGCGATCACAGAGTTAGAGGACACCCAACTAGACCGCCATGTATCTTTTTGTAGGAGGTTCTGGCCAGAACAAACCGGGACCCAGGGATTTTTCGTAGCGAAGGCGGTGAAGCGATGAGGTTGTTGAAGCGTTTCCTAAGAGACCTCGGATCCAGCTACACGCCTGATGATGTGGTTAGCATCAACAACAAGCGATTCACAGCAGCCATCAAGCCCCCAATAGAAGTCCCGGAACAGGTCTACACAGGGTACTACCTGGGACAGAACCGGCGGCGCTTCGAACCCAGCAGTTTATTGCTCCAAAGGCTCGCCCAAGAACCCGGAACCCACAAGGTCTACGTGGACCGAGACACAGCGTGGCTCTTCGTGGTTGGTAAGGATATCTTTGAGGAGAACGTCACAAGGAAGACCGATGGTGTACGACTTGGAGGATACTGCTTGGTGATGTTTGGTGACCATTGCATCGGTTATGGTCGTTATGAGTCGAGCCTTGATCGCAGGGTCGTGAAAAACCTTTATGATATCGGTGATTTCCTGAGACGGGAACAGGCATAGAGTTTTATCGACTATACTGGCATTTACTTGTATGAGCATTTACAGCAAGTATGGCGTGAAACGCGTAGTAAACGCGGCGTTTCACCTAACCCGATTGGGTGGAAGCACTCTCTCACCCAAGGTATTAGAGGCCATGGAGGAGGCCAACAAGTCATATGTCTCGATGTGGGACCTCATCGAGAAGGGTGGTCAGCACATCGCCGAGGAGATCGGCGCACCAGCAGCGTGGATAACCAGCGGAGCCTTCAACGCCCTAGTACTGGCAGCGGCAGCCTGCATAGCGGGCAAGGACCCTGAGAAGATGAGACGGCTCCCAAACACAGAGGGCATGAAGAACGAGATCATAATCCAGAGAAACGCGAGGCTGCTCGTCTACGACAGGAGCATGGAGGTAGCCGGCGGTAAATTCGTATTCGTCGGGGATGAGCGATGGGGGTGCCCACCTGAGCAGCTTGAGGCAGCCATAACGGAGAAGACAGCTGCCATCCACTACGCTTATCCTGGGATGGGCTCCAACCCAACCATCTGCCCCTTGGAGAAGGTATTGGAGATCGGTAAACGTCATGGTGTGCCTGTTATCGTTGACGGAGCTGGGATGACCTACCCCAAGGACATTCAATCCAAGTTCATGAAGATGGGATGTGACCTAGTGGCTGTGGGTGGAAAATATGTAGGTGGTCCCAACAGCACAGGATACATCTATGGTAGAAAAGACCTCATAGAGGCTATCGCGCTCCACAGCTTCATAGGAGCTGAAGCAGGGCCAAACGAGCAAGCCGGGTTCTACAGGAGTCTCGGCAGGGGCTACAAGCTGGATCGCCAGGAGATCATCGGACTATTAGTGGCCTTTGATGAGTGGATGGAGATGGACCACGATAAGTCGCGTTTCCAGCCAGCCTGGGAACGGGTGAAGTACATCGAGAATGGCATCAAGGGTCTACCCGGGCTTAAGAACGCCAGAATGAAGTATTATCCAGCTTCTGGTATGGGCTCTGGGTATCACACGATTGGGCTCCATGTAATACTGGAAGGTCTGGGGGTCGAGGAGACCAACGCGTTACTGAGACGGTTGCGGGATGGCGACCCTGAGATATGGGTGAGGAACTGGGGCAGCAGCAATGACTTCATCATCAATACCCTCAACCTTCAACAGGGAGACAAAGAGATAATCGTAGAGCGCTTCAAGGAACTCTTCGGTTAACCCGCTCTGGTGGCCTCGTGGAGACATTTAACCGGCTCAGGGTCGGCTTCGACAGGGACATCGAGCTCCTCACTGGGAGCATGTTCATCCGCAGGATAGTAATGGGTTTCTTGCAGGTTGTCCGTGCCATCTATTTTGCGTTGCTTGGCTTCAGCCCAGTGGAGATAGGGGTGCTTCTCAGCGTTGCTACCCTCATCAGCGCCCTAAACAACATCATCTTCGGCTATCTATGTGACCGCTACGGGAGGAAGCCATTCCTAGTACTGGGGTGCATCCTTTCATCGCTACGTACCGGTTTGTTCGCTGTGACAACGGATTTCTGGATGCTCGCGTTGGCTCAGGGTGTGGGTGCCATGGGGGAAGACGTGGGCGCGAGGCAACCCGTGGTATCGGGTTATATTACTGATAAGACTGATCCGCTTGACCGTC
>CAZVMT010000007.1:0-28892 GCA_964628765.1 uncultured Candidatus Bathyarchaeia archaeon
CAAACATGAAAGACCCCTACTGGTAGCCATCGATGGCAGGGACGCAGCAGGCAAGTCCACGCTAGCCAAAGAACTAGCGACCAAGCTTAGAGACAGCGGCGCCACCGTCATAGAATCCTCCGTAGATGGGTTCCACAACCCCCGGCTCATCAGGTATAAGAGGGGGCGGGACAGCCCAGAGGGCTATTACATGGACAGCTTCAACTACGCTGCCTTGAAGCTGCTCCTGCTTGACCCCCTCAAGACAGGGGACCTGCGCTACAAGGCACGAGCCTTTGACTACACCATAGACCAGGGTATAATCTCGCCCATGGTCTCCGCTGAACCCGATTCTATATTGATCTTTGATGGGATATTCGCGCTCCGACCAGAGCTCAAAGACTATTGGGATTACTCGATTTACCTCTATATCGATGAAGATGAGGCGCTGAGACGGGGCGTCAACCGTAACCCGGGGGATGAAGAGGAGGCGAGGCGAAGATACATTGAGCGTTATATCGCTGGGCAGAGGCTTTACAACGCTGAGTCCGAGCCCATGAAACACGCTGATATTGTCATCGATAACACGGACCCAGAGAACCCAGTGATCCTATAATACAGTATAATACGCTATGGGAGCCCAAGGGCTAGCAATACCCTGAGTATAACACCACCCAGCACCACTGCGACCCCTATCTCCACTCCGCTTATGATCAACGCCTTACGCAAACCGAACTCCTTCACCAATGCTGCTATTGTTGATATGCATGGCACGTAGACCATCACCACGAAGGCGAACACAAACATCTGTACAGGCGTCAGTATCGCCGCAAAGTTTGTAGTACCCATCAAGGAACCCAGCAGGATCAACGTCAACTCCTTCCTGAGCACCCCGAAGATCAAGACGACCCCAGCAGCCGAGGGCAACCCCAGCCACCAAACAGTAACAGGGCTCATCAAGCCCTCAACGATTCCCAATAACCCGAGGATGGATGCCACCTGGATAACGAAGTTACCTGCAATCATTATGGGGAAAGCCTCATAGACGAAAGCCTTGAGCCTGAACCATGTTCTCTGAGCAGAAGTCTTGGCTGAGGGAAGCCTGAAACCCGGCATCTCCATTATAAGCCCCACAGGCTCATCGGGGGCAACCTTGTAGGCAATCCGCCCCAAGACAAATATCAATAAAAAGTCAATCAAGTAAAGCAGCAACGCCCATCTAAACCCAACATAGGCTGCGACAAGACCCATGATGACAATGCTTCTGGCAGCACATGGCACGAGCGAGGCTACAAATGCGCAGATCAACTGCTCTCGCTCGGTCTCCATTATACGGGCACCCAGCACAGCGGGCACATTGCAGCCGAATCCCAGCATAACGGGGATGAAGCCCTTCCCATGGAGCCCAATGGAGTGCATCGCCGAATCCATCAAATAGGCTACTCTAGCCAGATACCCAGAGTCCTCTAGGAGACTCAACACAAGGTAAAATGGTCCAATATACGGAAGCGCAACCACCACTCCACCAATGAAACCATCCACAACCGCGTTCCAGATGAATGTTGTTGCCCCTGTTGTGCCTAGGCTGTTGAAATAAGCCTCCTTTAATACACTGAAAAAGGTGTCCAGTATACCTGCGAGCCAGTCGCCGAAACTGAAAATACCATAAAACACGGTTAGGATGCTGACAACCATCAGCAAGTAGCCAAGGACTGGGTGGCTCGCGACATCCTCCAGTTGATCCTTGAGGGTCTTCTCAGGTACTACATTTCTTGTTACCTTGTGGGCGATTTCACTGGCTATCGCGTAGCGCTCAGAGGTGATGACGCTGCTGATCTCGTGTCCATGTATCTCCTGGATACGTGTTTTCTCGTTCTCAACCAAAGTTCTCAACTCTGGCTGGACCGAGTACACGGTTCCCTCTATCTCTTCATCGCCTTCCAGCAGCTTCAATACTACCCAGCGCCTCGGGTAAGGGGTCTCCGCTTGAAGCCCTCTCAGGATATTCTCGATCCTCTCCTCAATCTCGGCACCAAACCGTATCGGCTTGGCTTGATTTCCCATTGAAGCATCTATTGCTATTCTCACCAAGTCTGTTAGCCCTGCACCCTTTACCGCTACAGTTGGGATGACTGGTACTCCGAGGGCTTCGCTGAGGTCTTCTGGGTAGATTAATATCCCCTTCGCCTCGGCGATGTCAATCTGGTTGAGGGCGACCACCATCCTCGGCTCTAGTTCTAGTAACTGAATCGTGAACGCTAGATTTCGTTCAAGGGTGCTTGCGTCCACAACGTTGATGATGACATCGGGTTGATCAACAGCGATATACTCACGGCTGACAACCTCCTCCATACTGTAGGTGCTAAGGCTATAGATCCCTGGAAGATCGATTACATCAATCTCCCTGCCCTCAAAATTTAGCGTCCCCTCGGCGCGCTCAACGGTCTTGCCAGGCCAGTTTCCAACATGCTGATGCAATCCAGTTAACTGGTTGAATATAACGCTCTTACCGACGTTGGCATTGCCCGCTAGGGCGAAGTTGAGTTTCTTTTGGCTCATTCTACTTGGCTCTGTAGGTTATGGTGGGGTCCATGGGGGTGAGCCCGTTTCCATTTCTGGCCCTCATCCTCCACCTCGACATAAACCTGACCAGCAAGGCTCCTGCCTAGTGCCAGGCTTGTTCCTCTTACCTCAACCTCGACGGGTCCATTGAAGGGTGCAGCGTTAACCATCTTAAGATAGGTGCCGGGGGTCAAACCCATGTCCTGTATTCTCCGGGAGCTCTGTTTTCCTCCCCTGATGAAGGCTACTCTTCCCTCCTCATCTGGCTTGAGGTTGCTCAACTGGGTGATCAACGGGTACTCTGGGGTTGATCTGGCTGCTTCACATTCGTCGCAGTCTTGTACGTTTAGGCTGCACTCCGGGATAGGGTCATCATCGATGCATCTCTCCGGTTTATCAAGTGCCTTGCATAGAGCTGAGGCAGTCTCATCGGATAGGCTGTGCTCCATTTTGCAGGCTTGTTCGTGGATCTTTTCCCTTGGCAATTTGAGTATCTCATATAGGAAGACTTCTAGGAGCCTGTGTTTGCGTACTACTTTCTGTGCCAGCGCCATTCCCTTGCCTGTTAATTGTGTGCCTTTGTATGGCTCGTATACTACCAAGCCTTCCTCGGCTAGTCGCTGGATCATCTGTGTAACGCTTGGTGGGCTTACCTTGAGTTTCTCTGCTAGGTCCTGGTTTTTTGCTAGTTCTCCTTTCTCGTTTAGGCTGTATATTGCTTCCAGGTATTCTTCTACGCTTGCGCTACTCAAACACCATCAAAAAGTTAGGTATGCCTAAATTATTTAAACGTTTGTATAAAAACAGGCCTAAGACAGCACATAACTGTACCTAGGAACCATTATTCCACCCTCAGAACGCGGGTCGATGCTCTCCACAATGTCCCCATTCTCCACCAATGCCTCAAGCAACTCGAAGTATGGATTCATCACATAGATCCCCGCCTTACGGATGGCACGCCACTCCTCAGGTGTAATACCAAACACCTCAGCCCAGCCATCAGGGTGAAGAGAATAGAAAAGCTGCCTAACATCCAATCTCTTCTCCTCCCCCAACTTCTGTTTGATCAACTCGATGGCCTTGGGTGTGTTCATCACCATCTGAGGAATCTCCCTACCCGGGTCCATGACGTGGACCTCGATGTTGCCCCGTGTCAGCTTCAACACGCTGTTCTTGGGTGGCTGGAATACCCTATCCATGTGTTCTGCCATGTCCTTGAGTCCTCGTCTGCTGCTGACGAACATGGCTTCGTCTTTGCCCAAGGCGATGTAGCATGGCTGATACCAGTTGCATATGTAAACCGTGTCAGGTTCATCAGTGTGTATAACAGCGAGAAGGAAGGTGCCTGTGAGCTGGGGTGCCACATGCTGGAATGCCTCCACCATGTTCATGCCCTGCTCCAACGCGTCACTGAGCATGTGAACAGCCACCTCGCTATCAGTAATATCATCAACCACATCGCCATAGCTCCTGAAGGTGTGCTCCTTCTCCAGCTCCTTCCAGTGCTCCTTGTAGTTGGCGATGCCCCCGTTGTGCATCAGGGCGATCTTGCCGTCGTCGCTGATGTATGGGTGGGCCATCTCATCCAGGTTATAATCTGTGTTCACCCTTGCGTTGTCACTATATCTGCTGTGGGCTAGTGCGCAGGTTCCCTTCAGCCCCATGATCTCAGGGTGAGTCTTCTTCACGTAGTTTACGGGTCCAGCTGCCTTAACTATGTCTATCTGGTCTCCATTCAGTACCCCCATGCCTGTTGCATGACCACCATAGAGCGCCTCCTGATACTCCAGTGCGTTAAGGAGTACATCAGTTATCGGTCGGTCTCCGATATAGGCTGCGAGTTGGCAATTCATCTTAATCGAATGAGTGTGTATTGGGGCTTAATAGGTCTTGTCCGGTCTTACCCGGCATGGGATCCCCCTGAGAGTAGCTGCCCCCATGGCCTCGCAGAGCTCTGTATCCCAGTCGGTGAGCATGTTCAGGTTGGTTTTCCTCCAATCACTTGGGTCCTCGGGGCTCCACCAACCGAACGCTACATAGACGATCCTTGGATCAAGATCAGGGTTGGTTCTGACCCGTTGAGTAATCTTCCCCTTATGGGTCTCGATGACAGCCATCTCGCCCTCCTTTAATCCATATTTTGTGCAGGTCTCGGGGTTGAGCTCCACAATTGGCTCTGGTGATCTCTCGCGTAGGCTGGGTAGCTGTCTCCAGCTGCTGTGATAGCTGTAGTAGTCTTTGCCTGTGGTCAACACGAGTGGATAATCCTTGGTGCTGGTGGTCTGTGGGTGTATTTTTGGGGTGGGGCTTATCCCCAGTTCTTTGAGGGCTTCGCTGTATATCTCCACCTTGCCCGACCTAGTCTTGAAGCCATCTCTCTCATACTTCCTGTAGCTTTGAGGTGCCCAGAGCGTGCCCCCTTCAACTAGTTCCCTGTAGCTTTTCCCGATGGGCTCCAGGACGTAATCATATACCTCTTCTTCGCTGCCCCAGAACAGGTCTCCTGAACCCAATTCATGTGCTATCAGGTTGATCCACTGTATATCTGATCTACACTCTCCGGGTGGCTCTACAAGCTTGGGGCGGGTGTTGATGTGACCCGACCTTGGGCTCAGGTCCTCGTATTCATGGTTACCCGCAGCGGGGAGAATAATATCACTGTACATCGCTGTAGTGGTCTTGAAGAACTCAACCGTGACTATCAGCTCCAATCTGCTTAGAGCCTCAAAGATGTTCCCCGAGTCAACATACGTGAGCAACGGATTAGTCCCAAACATGAGGCTGGCTTTCACCGGGTAGGGTTCCCCTGTGAGGGCTGCCTTGAGGGGTTCCTGACTCGGAGTCAAGTATTCCTTGGCTGCTACAGCGTATCTTGCCCCAATCATCGGCTTGGTGCTCTTATCCGGGATGTCCTTAAGGCTGCGAAGCGGATACCCGGTGTTCATGAAGTCTCCACCGGGGATATCCAGGTTTCCGGTTATGGCTCTGAGGATGGATATGAGTCTGGCTGTGTGGAACGCGTTCCTTGTCTGATCGATGGGGTTACCGGTCTGTATGGCTGCTGGTTTGGTGGATGCATAGGTTCTCGCGAATCTCTGATATTCCTCGACTGGTATCCACGTCTCCTCTGAGAGCCTCTCAAAGCTGTAACCCTCAACGAGTTCCACCAGCTTGGGGAAACCAACCGTCCAATCCGCGACGAAATCACCGTCATAGAGTTTCTCGTCTATTATGGTCTTAATGAGCGCAATGGCTAGATACCCGTCGCTGCCCGGCTTGGGTTTTATCCACTGGGTGGCCTGTGCGGCTATGCTCGTCCTACGTGGGTCTATCACCAATAGTTCAGCATCATTTCTGCGTGCTTCCCTGAAGATGTTGATCATGCTCTCGCTACCAGTCTCCAAACTGTTCCTACCCCAGACCAAAATACACTTGGATGGGGTCCTGGTGTCTGGGAAGCTCTTCATCCCATAAGTGTAGATGTCTGCAAGGGCGCGTGCTATGCTGCAGACGTTATCGAGGTTGGCGATGTTTGGTGTGCCAAGGGCTTTACCCAGCCTGATGAGCATATCAGTAACCAAGTCGTTTCGGTGGGCGCCCCTATGCAGCACCACTGACTCGGAGCCATACCTGTCTGTGATTTCTCTTAGTTTTTCACCGATTATGGTGAGGGCTTCAGTTGTGGTGATCTCCTTCCATTTCCCTGAGCCTCTGGGTCCGATTCTTCTGAGGGGCTTGATGACTCTGTCTCTGTGGTAGAGTAGCTCTGGGTATGCTATTCCCTTGGGGCAGATGAAGCCCCTTGTTGGAGGATACGCGGGGTCTCCCCTGATCTCGGTGATCTTGCCGTTGCTGGTTGTGACTATGATGCCGCATGAGGCTCCGCACATCTTACCGCAGAAGGTCCTTGTCTCCAGATTCGCCATTACCAGTTATTGTCTCGCTCATCTTTTATCACATAATCGATGAATCAACACCATGACAATAGACTTCAAATCAATCGAGGAGGGCACCAAGAGCTATCACAGGCTCGAAGTCGTCCAGATGCTGGACGGAAACATGCTATATGTGCCTGTCCACGTGGTCCGGGGAGTAGAAGACGGACCCACGTTGGGGCTCTACGCCAACATCCACGGCACAGAGTATTACCAGAACAGGATCATACGCACCGTGGTCCAGAGCATTGAACCAGACAGTCTCAAGGGAACCATCATAGCGGTACCCGTGGCCAACCCATACAGCTTCGCCCAGATGACGAGGACCACACCCAACCCACCCGAGGAGACCGTTGACTTCAGCAACCTCAACAGGGTCTTCCCCGGAAAGCGATCCACTCCGTTGTTTGGGAGCATGAACCCCACGGATGTGAGCCTCACCATGAGGATCGCGGCAACCATCAGCGATACGCTAGTACCCAAGTGCAGCCACGTACTGGACTACCATGGCCAGATGAGGGGCATGGCGTTAAACAAGATGCTCTTCAACCTCGACCCACCAAGTAAAGAGATGGCAAGGGTCTTCGGCCTCGGGATACTCCACGACCCACCGGGCAGCATCGGCTCTAGCACATTCATGCCCATGACCAGCTACGCAGGCACAATGGGCATCCCAAGCGCAGTACCAGAGATCGGTGGCGGTGGGCACGGTGAGATATTCGAGGCTGAGTGTGAACGAGTAGGAGTACGGGGCACGTTGAACGTGATGAAGCATCTCGGCATGCTTGAGGGTGAACCAGAGCTCCCCGAGAAGCAGTTCTACTTCGTCCACGCACCCCACGTACGGGCAACCGTTGGAGGCTACTTTATCTCAGACATGGAGGCAAGCGATGTTGGCATCGGTAAGCCTCCGCGCGAGGTCTCCGAGGGAGAGGTACTGGGCACCGTCTATAACCCCTATAGCTTCGAGGAGCTTGAGCAGATCAAGTCCCCATGCGATGGATTGATCTACGCTTGCAGGGTCAGCGGATTGGTGAACCCCCAGAGCGAGGTACTAGCAGTAGCGGACTACAGGGACAGCAAATGGATCGAGTAACCTACACCTCTTCTATTAATTTATGAAACCGGTGAACGATCCTTGGAGAGAGCCAGAAACCCTTCTCTATCATAACCTCCATGGCCTCGACCGCTTCTTCCTTGCTGATTAAATCTTCTGAGACCATGTATATCAGCAAACTAGGCGTCCCACCTGTCTTAACCTCAATACTCTTCGCAACTAGCATCGCAGACTCATCATCGGTTAGGAGAACATTAGAGGACCCTAAGGCTATGGCCTCTGTCTCGCCGAGTCCCAGATCAACGCCAAAGGTATTTGATGCTGCTTGTACTCTCGCCACTCTCTCCTCAGATGGGCTTCGAACCTTGATTAACCCTTCATCGATTGCTTGTTTTATTATGGGGGCATCCTCAAACCCTAGTTCCAATCCAATGGTTACAGCTTCTCTGAATACTGTTGGAGGGATTGATATCTCTGAATAGACCTCGTTTAGCTTTTCCAATAGTTTTACCTGTGCAAGACGGATGAGTGGACCAGTGTCCAGAACGACGCCCAGTGTCACTCCTCCGAGATGAGTTCCTCTAGCCTCTCCTCACCATATCTCTGGGTTATTCCCCTTCGCATAAGCTCAAGCTGGGTTTCCCTGTATCCTAGACCCGTTACCTCGCTGAGCCTTCCTAGTGAGATCCTGCCTTTTTGGTACTCCTCAATGCCATATCTGAGCTTTACTTCTGTAACTCCTATTCTTACTATCTCTCGGATGAGTTCTGATCTTTCCTTGGATAGTATATCGGTGAGTTCATTTATCTCGTCCAGTGTCTCATCCGGTAGCCTTACCGTTGTCACTTTGTACCCCATACATGTATTCGAAACGAATACAACTATTAAACATTACTAAAAGGTAGATAACCGAGACAACTATTTAATGCCCTCAAGTGGCCAGGGTGGCGATGTGGTTATCGAGGCTGTAGGTGTACCCGCCGCTGTCCCGGAGGGCATTGATATGGCTCGAAGGGGTGGAAAGTTCGTGGAGGTGGGCCACTATACTGATCCAGGTCCTGTGTTGATCAATCCGCATACCATCTGCAACAAGGACATGGATATACTGGGGTCATGGACTTATCCGCCGACACAGTTCGGCACGGTACTGGACTTGATGAGGCTCGCAGCGGACCGGCTGCCATTGGATGAGATCGTGACCCACAAGTACAAGGTGTCTGATGCCCAGAAGGCGATAGATACCTTGAAGGCTCATAAGGGCATCAAACACGCCTTAGTGGGCTAGCCCCTTAATTCCATAGGTTGAGGTAGACGGTGTCTATCTCATAGTTGTTCTGGGATGAGTCACCGATCCCCGTCGAGTCGGTGAACCTGATTATGAAGCTTGAGCTGTTCAGGATACTTGATATGTCTATGTTGTTCCACCCCGAGGTGACGCTCGGTATCACGTTGACCCAGCTGCTGCCGTTCCAGTAATCCACCTTAAGGGTCTCGCCTCCAAGTGTTCCTCCGTATACTGTGAGCCACCGGTTGGTCTTCGATGGTAGGCCGCTCCAGCTAACCTCAAGGTCCAAATCATAGTAGTCGGTGCCCGCCACCTCTTTTGTGACGGTAACGAGGTCCACGTACGCTGTTTCCTGGTTGTCCACCGATACAGAGCTCCAGCGTATCTGGAAGGTGGCGTCGAAGTACTGGCTATCGGTCGTGGTGTACTGGATGTGGTTCCACTGGTCTTCAGTGCCCTGTGTCAGGTCCGTGATGAGGTCCCAGCTAGCCCCATCATACAGATAGAAGAGCACCTCACCAGCATCCAGATTCTCGTCATAGAACCAGAAATCAATATAGATAGCCGCGGCGTCGGAGCAATCCACTTGGGCTGAGTCCAAGTCGCCTGTCCTGCCTCCTCCGCCCCCATCAAAATCCGCGGAGCTGCTCCCATCATAGGCTTGCTGGCCCTCTTGATTCCAGTTACCCGTAGCCGTCCACCCAGCCGGTGGCCACGCCACCTCGAAGCTCTCCCCATCTATGAGGGTCACATTGTAATCAGTTCCGGCCACGAATCCTTCTGTTAGTATATCCATGATCCCATCGGGGCCTGCTTTCATGGCTGTGAAGAGGCTGTGACTCCCTATGGCTGCAGGGGGTTGGGAATCAACGATGTTATCTACATAGAAGAACTGGGTCTCCGTGCCGTTTGAGACTCCCCCACTAGATGACACCGGCTCAGGGTACTCCCCATAGTAGCTGTTTCCCAGCTTCGTGAGCACCTGTATCACGTAGTCGTTGAGAGGATTCATCACTATGCTGACGTTGCCGATGTTGGTCCTGGTCTCGAGCTGGTTCAGGCTCGCGTCCAGTCGGTAATATTGCTTGGTGTTGGATGCCTCATCGAAGATCCCCACCCACTCAAGCTGTGCTAGGACGTTGCCTGTGTTCTTGATGGTGAGGTTCAGGGTGTTTCCGGCTGTTAGCCTCACTCTCTGGATGTCCAGGTCTTCGTCTGCGGCTCTCCTGTCCTGCTGCATCATGTCCTCTAGAATATCGTCGCTTCTCCTCTGGATACCGTCTCGGAGATTGATGTAGGAGACCCCTACTGCCAAGATCATCAGTAGGAATCCTATGCCGATGAGACTGCCAACCGCTCTTCGAGAAGCCACGAGAATAGAATACCCTCAGGGTGTTATTATATATTCATCCCAAAACCGAAATAGCGGCTAACAGGGGGGAGAGGGTATGCTGAAGAAGGAGAAATCGGAGCCTTAAACATAAAAGAAGACGTTTCCAAACCGCTTCTGGATTAAATCATTGACATAAAGATGGTTGTAACCATTTTTATATAATTTAATTTCTCGGGAGGAGCTGTGAAAGAATTATTTATCTACACACTTTAGCCAATCTTCAGCGATAAGTCTTAGCCTAGTACGGTCTATTTTTGATATAGGTCTGCTATGAGCTATTGCGTTTCTAATTGAATCTAGTTCTTTGAGTTTCGCTATGATCAAGTCTTTATCCTGAAATATAACAGAGAACGCTTCTCTCCAGTTGTCTCGTCTGATTATTATTTCTCGGTAATCATTGAAGTCGATACAATGAAGTTCTGGCGCTGCCTTTGTACATGGATAGAGCTTTTCATTGGCAGTTTTTTCTGCGTTTTCTCTTACATCAGATGTAATGCTTATCCTCCACCTATGGGTGGTAGTAAAATAATTTTGTTCAGTTTGGGATCGAAGCTTAGAATTTGTCTCTTTTCCTTCCCAACCTCACTGAAGGCCATCCAACCCTCCTTAATGTATGTATTAAAGAACTCTTTCGCCTGTGAGACCTGTTCAGCATCGGATTCACTCCATGATACACTCGAACCCTCTGGAAGCTCATGAGTCCTAAACATACCCGTTGAAACTGTAATTGTAACGATCTCTCCCATGCTTTTACTCAAGCAAAGGCGGATAAATGACTTATATAAAGGTTTAAAGAGTCAATATTTTCAAGTGTTTGATGATGAAAAACCCGATGCAAATTTTCATAGACCACAATCTTCCAGGCTGTACCGGGTGCAGAATCTGCGAGAAGATGTGTGGGCTACGTCACGAGAAGAGTTGGAACCCAGCCTATTCAAGGGTCAAAGTTTACCAGTTCTACCCGGGGCCATTAGATGTGCCAATTATATGTCAATATTGTGAGGATCATCCCTGTGTGAACGCCTGCCCAACAAACGCATTGATCTATGATGAAGAGACATACATGATGAAGGTTGATGAGGAGTTATGCACAGCCTGTGGGGCGTGTAACCAAGCCTGTATTGATAACGGGAGGGGAGGATGCATAACATTCCACCCAAAGAAAGGCACCGCACAGATCTGTGACTTCTGCGGAGGAGACCCTCAATGCGTAAAATACTGTCCCTCCGACGTTCTCCACTTCTTCCCCATCTCAAGGTTCCCGAAACGGCTAGCAAAGCCTCCCCAGCTGATAGCAGACCGCTTGGCGGATCAGTTCCACCCAGTAAAGAAGCGCATCGAGGAGGATTAAGGGATGAAGGGTGGATATACGGGAAAGATCCTTGAGGTTGACTTGACCAAAAATAGTACCAAGTCGCTGCCCCTGAACGATGATGACGCCAAGATGTTCATAGGTGGGAGGGGTCTCATGAATAAACTGCTCTGGGACAGATTGGAGCCCATGACTCAGGGATTCGATGAGGCAAATCAGATCATGTTTTTCCCTGGGCCTCTCACTGGGCTACTGAGCGGTAATAGAACCATTATACGATTCAAATCGCCGTTAACCGCTACCTCGACCGGATTGAACCTGATGGGCCATACGGCAACTGGTGGAAACTGGGCGGCGGAGTTAAAATTCGCAGGATTCGATGGAGTCATCGTCCAAGGCAAGGCTGCTGAACCAGTATATCTCTACGTTCACGACGGTGAAGCAGAGATTAAGAGCGCCAAGCACCTCTGGGGCTCCTCTATAATCAAGACCGAGGTCAAACTCAAGGAGGAAAACGACCTCCTTGCCCGTGTCCTCTCCATAGGTCCAGCCGGAGAGCATTTGGTCAGGTACTCATGTGTGAATAACGAGTACTTCTATTCGGGATCCAGATGCGGGGCTGGAGCAGTGATGGGGAGCAAGAACCTCAAGGCGATCGTTGTGAGGGGGACTCTCGACATACCCGTTGCTGACCCAGAGACACTGCTGGAACTGGAGGATGTTGTTTACAAGGAGCTTACCTGCGACCCAGCCACAACCTACATGAGGAAACGCTGGGGCTCAACCACTGCCAATATATCATCCAGCGACTCCTCAACTGGACCACTCTGGAACTGGCGAGAAGCCTATTGGGGTGACGAGATCGAGAAAGCGGGGGCTTTCCAATTCGAGAGCCGGCTGCGGGTCAAGCACAGAGGATGCTACGGGTGCCCCATGCCATGCAATCAACTGGGGGTAATCAGGAAGGGTGAGTGGGCCGGTGCCTTCGATATCCCCGATTATGACTCAACTGATCTGTTGCACCCCAACTGTGGCGTGACGGACCCAGATGGCGTATACGCCCTCAGCTCCTTCCTAGATCATAATGGATTGGACTCCATCTCGACAGGTAATACACTCTCGTGGACCATGGAGTGCTACGAGAAGGGAATCCTCACCAAGGAAGACCTTGACGGTATCGATTTGACATGGGGCAACGTACCAGCCATGTTCGAGATTGTAAAGAAGATCGTAGACAGGGATGGTATCGGTGACCTACTAGCCAATGGAATCCGCATCGCCTCTGAAAAAGTTGGTAAAGGCTCCGATAAATTCGCGATGCACTGTAAAGGAGTGGAGTGGGGCGTAGGTGGAGCGGGAAACAATAGGGACCAAAGGGAAACCAACTGCTACGTCATGTCTGATCATGGCGGTGTCCACCTCTATGGGACAAGCGTAGAAGGTCAGGACAGGAACGCTATAGCTGACTCCGTTACCGTATGCTTTAGAAACCTGTCATTCCGTGGGAACACCATCACGTTACCGACGTTATCAAAGGCATTCGAGGCAGCAACAGGCTATAACCTCATGAAAGACGAGGAAGACTACAATCTCATCGCAAATAGGATCATCCTCCTGGAACGGGCTTGGAACATCCGTGAAGGTTTGAGACCAGACAGAGACGACGTCTTACCAGAGAGGGTATTCACAGAGCCTTTGACTCTAGGCCCTAAAGCCGGGACACCCGCAGCCATATACAAGCGGGAACAGTTCGAAGCAGACAAACAGGAATGGTATGCAGCGAGAGGATGCGATGAACACGGGATACCCACCAAGACAACCTTGAAGAAACTGGGATTGGATTTTGTGATACCGACCCTAGGTAAGCTCGTGGATCTGTGATTCACAGGCTGTTCTCTAGGAAAGGGACCAGAATACCCGGGGCACTATTACCCCGCCCTCTTGATATGGTTCTACGCTGCGGTTGATCAAGCCCTCCTCCTCCATGAGGTTCAGGTTGTCAATGATCTGGTTCTGGTCTCCCCACCCGAGGCGTTGAAGCTCCTTCCACTCATCCAGGCTCATGCCGAAAGCCTTCCCCCCACCAGCCTTGTTCAGGCTTTGCAATAGATCGAGGCATGTCTGTTTCCCATGCTCACCCAGTTTCTTTATCACTTCGTCCCTGAACCCATACCTGTTTACCGGCGTATCAGGTGCCTTCCTGTCAGTGTCCAGTCTGGTTATCTTGAATCCGTCTCTGGTCATCTTTATGAGGCTGTTCCTTGGGGCTGGGAATATGTTAAAGTCCTCGGCTACGTGCTGGAACCCGAGGGGGCTGCTGCTGAACATTGTCTCGTTGTCTCCCACAGCCAAGGTGCATGCCTGAATCCAGTTGGTGATGTACACGGTCTCGGGCTCATCCACGCTGATAACCCCTAGGAGAACCATGCCTGTTAACTGGTTGGCTGTCTTCCTGACGGCGTCCTCAAGGCATTTACCCTCTGAGACCAGCTGATCCACCATGTGGATGGCTACCTCGCTGTCCGTGATGTAGTTGATGTCCTCGTTGTAGCCCTTGAAGGTGTAACGCTTGGCTAGCTCAGCCCAGTGCTGCTTATAGTTGGTGATGACCCCGTTATGCATCAAGGCGATGGTGTTACCCGTGTTTGTGAAGGGATGTGCGTTCTTCGCCCTGTTGTTCTCGGCTTTGGCATCCGTGTTGCTTAGCCTGCTGTGAGCTATACCTGTGGTGCCGGTTAACTCCATGATGTTACTGTTCGCTATTACGTGGTCCACCGAGCCAGGCATCTTAACCCAGCTAAGAACACCGTTATCGAGGACACCCAAGCCCGTTGCTTGTCCACCGAAGTACCCTTCCTGAAGCTTTAGCGCATCCATCAATAATGGTGCGATGGGTCTATCTCCAATATACGCAGCGAGTTGACACATACCTAGTCATATGCGTAACGAGGCGGATACCTAAATATTGATTGATCAAGAAAATGAGAATTATTTCTCCATCAGGGTAACCCAGCCCTTCTCGATGGCTGTGATACCTGTACGCGCAGACTCGATGATGCCGATATGATCGACCTCCCGATGGAAATCACTCACCTCGTTAACCGCGCCAGTGATCTGAACTATAACAGTATCCGGCTTGATATCCAGTATCAATCCCTTATACTTGTTAATAACCGCCAACGCCTCCTCCTGAGCCATGGGGTCAGCCGTGTGAAGCTTCACCAACGCCATATCCCGCTGAATAGTCCGCAACGGGTCGAGACGCTTCACCCTGATGATATCCACCATCTTGGCCATCTGCTCCACGAGCTTATCGATCTCAGTGGCGTCAGCCTTGCTTGTGATGGTGATCCTTGTGGTGTCCTCGTGTTCCCCAGCGATGGCTGTGATACTGTGGATGTTGAAGTTCTTGCGCCTTATGGTGTTGCTGATGTTGAACAATACACCGGGCTTGTTCTCCACGAGGAAACTGATAACGTTAAGACTCATGGTCAATCATCTGTCAATATATCCTTTAAACCCATCCCCGGCGGTATCATGGGGTACACGTTCTCATTGGGGTCAGTGGGCACCTCAATCACCGTGGTGTAATCAGCGTCCACGGCTCTACGCAGCTCAGCGTTGAACTCAGTCATGGATTCGGTCTTCACAGCATGCGCCCCATATGTCTTGGATAGCTCAGTATAGTCTACAGAGTAGTTTCTATCCACTGCTGCGAGCCGTCCATCCATGAATAACCGTTGCCACTGGGCAACCATCCCAAGCAATCGGTTGTTCAATACCACGACCACTATGGGGAAGTCCTCATCCACAGCCACCGTCAGGTTATTCTCGGTCATATGGAAGCCGCCATCACCGCAGATAGCCAATACCTTTCGATCGGGTTTAGCCGCCTTGGCGCCAATAGCAGCAGGCAATCCCCACCCCATGGTTCCCAATCCTCCGCTCGTGAGGAAGGTCCCAGGCTCATATACATCATAGTGTAGCGCCGCGAACATCTGATGCTGACCCACGTCTGTGGTTACTATGGCGTCGCTGGGCAGTGCTTCTCTGATGGCTCTCATGATGTTTGGCGTGGAGACCCCTGTTCCATAGTCTTCGGGTTCGCAGTATTGTTTGAGCTCGTCTATTCGTTTATACCAGCCATTGGGCTTGATCCTCTCTTCCCTTATCCGCACTATCAACGCCCGCAACACGTGCTTGGCGTCGCCGATGACCCGAGTGATGCTGTCCACGTTCTTATCCACCTCGCTCTTATCGATGTCGATGTGGATTATCTTGGCGTTAGGCGCGAAGCCCTTCAAGGAACCCGTTGTCCGGTCACTGAACCTCGAACCCACAACCAGCAACACATCCGAGTCAGGCACCATATAGTTCGCCTCATGCCTGCCATGCATCCCACAGATGCCGAGGCTCATGGGGTGGTTGCTCGCTATGGCGCCCTTACCCATCAAGCTCGTCGCTGTAGGAGCCATCAATAGCTCAGCCAACTCAGTAAGCTCTTTACCCGCCCCGGAGGCGACGACGCCGCCCCCAGCTAGAATCACAGGCTTCTTGGCGCCCATCAAGACCTTTATTGCTGTATTGATCTCACGTGGATCCGGCTCAATCACCGGCTTGTATCCTTCTAGCTCTACTTTTACATCGTAGTCGAACTCGGCTTCCTCTGTGGTCACGTTCTTGGGGAGGTCAATCAAGACTGCTCCCTTGCGACCCGTGTTACTGATATGCATACCAGCCTTCACAGCCCAAGGGATCATCGCAGGGTCTCTGACCTGATAATTCCACTTGGTTATGCTAGCGGTCACACCGATGATGTCAACTTCCTGAAAAGCATCGGTGCCCACCATGCTCATGGGCACCTGACCCGTGAAGGCTACCAGCGGTGACGAGTCAAGCTGAGCCGTGGCGACACCAGTGACTATGTTGGTTGCCCCTGGTCCACTGGTGACTTGGCATACCCCTGGTGTACCTGATACCCTCGCGTAGCCATCTGCCATGTGGGCTGAGCCCTGCTCGTGGACACCTGGTACATACCTTATTTTGCTGTCTAGGAGGTCGTCGCATATCGGTATCAATGCTGCTCCTGTTATTCCGAAGATGTGGGTTACTCCCTCGTTCTCAAGGGATTTAATATATGCTTTACTGCCTGTGGTTTTAGTCATGTTTCGCTGCCTCCCAGATGCGTTGAACCTTTATGGTTTTTCTTACTGGAATCTCGTTGGGGTTACCTGAGAATACGATACCCCATTTCTTATCGCCCCTCTCGTGGGGGCTGGACAAAGCGATACCCCATATTCATTTCTCTCCTTTGAGGTACGCCTACAACAACATTATAGTTTAAAAATAGTATGATTAAGTTCCATTACACATACAAGTGTAGTGTAGCCTTTCTTCACTGCAATGGGCTTATTCAGTTGTTTCCTCGGGCTCATCTAGACCAAGTTTGGCGTTCCTCATCTTATCCAGGAGGTTTTGAATTCCTTCCTTGGTTTTTTCAAGCGTCTTCTTAGTCTTTTCCTCTAACCTTTGGAATACGGTCTGTGTCTCACTCATTCTTGACCACAGAAAGGTTGAAGAATTTATGATTTAAGCATCATCGAATGATGGTACCTAGAGGCGCTCTGTATTGTTTTACTCTTTATCGGGTACTTAGGCTTGTTTCGTAGCCACGATATTAATCACTGATACAATTATCAAATATTTCCAGCAAAAAAGTCCCTTCATAGATGCTGCAAGGCTCTATAGATCCGTTTACTGAGCCTATCCCTAACCCTCCCCATGTAAACTACGAGGGGCTTTACCTTCTTCTCTTCCTCTTCATGGAGTTGTTTGATGCGCTCAGTCAATGTGGATCAGTCGAACTGTTTTTAATTTAAACATCATCGATTGTAGATAGATACTCGGAGTATTGAGCGGACACCATCGCTCCATAAAAAGAATTCTACAACTTCAACGCTGATGGCATATTTCTCAGCCTATGAGCCGTAACCGATATCCATGTCAGGAATAGCCCCACCAGCAGCCTCTGGGCCAACCCAATAGGCGTGTCGAATATTCCCGGCGTATGACTCAGGATGCAGTAGCCCAAGAAAACCAGTAATGGTAGGCTCACCCAGAAGACTGCTTTACTGAACCATCTATGTGTCTCCCACTCGGACGCTCCCTCCGTGTCCT
Source organism: uncultured Candidatus Bathyarchaeia archaeon (assembly GCA_964628765.1). Lineage (GTDB taxonomy): Archaea > Thermoproteota > Bathyarchaeia > TCS64 > TCS64 > RBG-16-57-9. The sequence goes on from CAZVMT010000007.1 coordinate 17,701, forward strand.
TGATGAACCATATAGGCATACCAACTGCAGCCAGCTCACCCACTAGCGTCGCGTAGACGTGGATCGTGGCTACAAGGGATGTTGATGCTCCACCGGGGTCAACAGGGAATACACCTGAGCCAATGAAATCCAGAACCCCATACAGTATCACGAGTACGCCAGACCAGACCCGCTTTTCAACTCGTGAAAGCTCACATTGGAGACCAAAACCAAATAATGTGATCATAATTCCCGTAGCGATGAACACCATTGAGGCAGCCTGTGCCGTGGGTCCAGCCTCACCGAGTTCACTGATGGTATTGTATATGTGGCTGTAACCGGGTTTGAGCATTCCTAACACAGCCACTGATAAGACGAAAAACACTGGTCCAACGATACCGAGAAACCAGAAACCTCCTCGCCTCATAATGAAACCCACGCCCACCGACTGAAAAGCATATATCTCATAGCCTTTCCTCTTCTCTTGGCGCAGTATTTGAGTAAGGAAAACGAGTTCAAGAACGTCTACAGGCTGGGTTTTGTCAGCTTCTTCACGGATTTCTCAAGCGAGATGGTGATGAGCATACTCCCAATGTATATCCTCGGCTTGCCCGGGGGCTCAATAGCAGCCCTGGGCTTGATCGAGGGCATAGCAGAGTCCCTCAGCTACATGCTCAGGGCAGTCACGGGTATAATGAGTGATAAATTCAGGAAACGAAAGGTGTTCATACTCATCGGCTACGGGATCTCAAACATCGCTAAACCCTTCTTCGCAGCTTCAACCACGGTAACCCACGCATTAACTATCAGAGTGATAGACAGGGTGGGAAAAGGTATACGCACAGCGCCAAGGGATGCCTTGATCAGTGACTCTGTATCATCCATTCACCAAGGCGCCGCCTTTGGATTGCATCGCACATTGGATCAGCTGGGGGCTATCGTTGGCCCAGTTACCGCAACATTGGTCATGGTTTGGCTCGGCTGGACCGCCAAGGGTGTCTTCTGGTTATCCCTTGTGCCAGGCTCTATAGCGCTGCTGGTGATCGTCTTTGGTGTCAAGGAGATCGTTGCCTCCGAGACCCATGAATTCCACTTCCTCGCTGGGCTCAAGGATGTCCTCAGGGGCAGGTTCCTCGTCCTACTCCTTGTTGTCAGCGTCTTCAGCCTGGGGGCCTTCAACTTCAGCTTCATACTCCTAAACGCGAAGGAGATGGGGGTAGGTGATGCGCTCATCCCCATAGTCTACGCTGTTGTGAATGTAACCCACACAGTCATCGCTATCCCAGCTGGGAGACTCAGCGATAAGATCGGTAAGGAGAAGGTGCTGCTGATGGGTTACTTGGCCTTCGCGGTATCCGTTGTTCTACTCGCAGTAGCCCCGTCTTCTGTGCCCTCGGCTTACCTCATCGCAGCTGTATTCGGTGTCTACATGGGGATAGTAGAGACCATTCAACGAGCCATGATCCCGGGCTACGTGGATAGCAGCCTCCGGGGAACAGCCTACGGCGTATATTACCTCGTCGTGGGCGCTTGTTTCCTCTTCGCTAACTCCATAGTGGGGACCCTCTGGGAATCATATGGGCTCTTGTACTCCAGCCTCTACAGCGGTGCACTCGCTGCTGCAGCCATAATCGGCTTGAACATATTGAATAACCGATGAACCTGATTTGGGGGCAAGAAACGGAGTCAACCATTAAATCCAATCTAAACCCAGTACAGGTGAACAATATGAGGGAGCTACTCAGGGAAGAAAGACTCCACGCAGTACAAACCCGAGACAAAAGCTATGATGGTCTCTTCATCTACGGAGTCAAGACCACTGGAGTATACTGTCGTCCCTCATGCCCCTCAAGGAGACCCAGACTGGAAAACATCGTGTTATTCGATACCTCTGTTGAGGCTGAGGCTTCAGGTTACAGGGCGTGTAAACGATGTAATCCCTCGGAGTATTATAATCCTAATGAGGTCTTTGTGGAGAAGATCACCAGCTACATCGCTGAGCACCTTGACGAGAAGATCACCCTCATGAGGCTTGCTGGGGAGTTTAATGTCAGTAAATATCATCTTCAACGCACATTCAAGTCGGTCCTTGGTATCTCGCCGAGGCAATACGCTGAGGCACAGCGTCTAAAATCATTCAAGACGCGCATCAGACAAGGTGAACGCGTGGACAAAGCAATGTATGGCTCAGGGTTCAGCAGCCGCAGCAGGCTCTATGAGAAGGTTCCCGAGAAGCTTGGCATGACACCCACTGAGTACCGTATGGGAGGCAATGATGTTTCTATTCGTTACTCGGTGTTCAAGACATCAATCACCAATGTACTGCTGGCACGCACAGCCAAGGGCATATGCGCCTTGTATCTAGGGGATAATGAGGAGTCCTTGGTGGATGCGTTGATGAAGGAGTTCCCCTACGCCGAGATAATACGGGACGATGAGGGGCTCACCGAGTTCATCAAGCCATTATCTGATTATTTTGAGGGTACCGACTTCAACCCGAGGCTTCCCTTAGATATCCACAGGACAGCATTCCAGTGGCAGGTACTCAAGGCGATACAGGAGATAACCGCCGGTGAGACCAGAAGCTATACTGAGCTCGCTGAGTCCATTGGTAGACCAGAAGCTGTAAGGGCTGTTGCCAATGCCTGTGGAAGAAACCCGGTGTCAGTGCTGATCCCGTGCCACCGTGTGCTGCGTAAAAACGGTGAACTTGGGGGCTATCACTGGGGTATAAAAATAAAGAAGCAACTGCTTGCTCATGAAACAAAAGTGAGAAAATAGGGGATTACTTCTGTAATCCACTCATCTTGCGGATCTCTTTTCCTACCTTCTCGATCTCCAGAGCATCACACTCGGCCATCAATTCAGCGAACTTCTTGGCCCCTGATTTGCTCTCAGCGATCCATTTCTTGGCGAAGCTCTCATCCTGTATCGCCTTCAATGCTTTCCTCATGTTGTCTTCCACGTGATCATCAACGATCATGGGTCCGACTGTCATGCCGCCCCACTTGGCGGTGTCGCTTACAGCCCTGTACATGCCTCCGATGCCGATTGAGTAGATTAGGTCAACGATGAGCTTGAGCTCGTTCAATACCTCGAAGTACGCGCTCTCGGGTGGATAACCCGCCTCGGTCAATACCTTGAAGCCACGCCTGATGAGCTGGTCGACTCCTCCACAGAGGACCGCCTGCTCACCGAAGAGGTCTGTCTCAGTCTCGATCTTATATGTGGTCTCTATGATGCCCGCCCTGCCGCTGCCTATGGCCTTGGCAATTGCCAATGCCTTCTGGAGTGCCTTACCTGAGGCGTCCTGATGGACCGCTACAAGGCTTGGTACTCCGAAGCCTGCTAAATACTGGGTCCTCAACTCAGACCCTGGGCTCTTGGGGGCCACCATGATTACATCGATGTTCTTGGGTGGCTTGATCTCACCGAAGTGGATGTTGAAGCCATGGGCGAACTGCAATGCCTTGTTCTCTGTCAACGCCATCTTTACCTCCTCGCCCCACACCACTGGCTGAGCCATATCCGGCATCAGCATCAAGACGATGTCTCCCTTCTGCGCTGCCTCAAGATGGGTCATGGGCTCCCAGCCATCCTCTATGGACCGTTTCCAGCTCTTACCGCCTGGACGGAGACCTAGGACGACGTTTACGCCGCTGTCCCTCATGTTTAATGCTTGGGCCCTGCCCTGGTTTCCGTAGCCTAGCACGGCTACTGTTAAGTTATCTAATATTGATCCGTCAATATCCTTGTCGTGATATACTTTCATTCTTTTTTCACCTTTATAGTTGGAGCCGTCCTTTTTCTAGGGCGGTGATCCCTGTTCGTGACAATTCCACGATTCCAACGCTTTTAACATATTCGAGAAATTCTTCGAGTTCCCCTGGGTCGCCTGTCACCTCGGCCATGATACTGTCATCGTCGATGTCCAACACGAGACCGTGCTGACCATTGATGTACCTCAGCGCATCCTCACGCGCCAATGGGTCCTGAGTACTGAGCTTGACCAGTAACATCTCGCGTTTGATGGTCCTCAATGGATCGAGGCGTTTCACCTTGATGACCTCCACCATCTTCTCAAGCTGCTCGACTAGGTTAGCCAATGTCTTTGCGTCTGCCTCGACGCTGATGGTCATCCTGCTGTACTTGGGGTCTTGCACTGTACCTACGGCGATGGATTCGATGTTGAAGCCTCGTCGCCTGAAAAGGTTCGTGACGTTGAACAAAACCCCGGCCTTGTTCTCGACTAGGAAGCTCACAGTGTGTATTGCCACTAGTCTGCCTCCCATAACGTATCCTTTAAGCCCATGCCGGGGGGGATCATGGGTAATACGTTCTCATCCGGGTCGATGGGTACATCGATCACAGTGGGCACATCAGCTTTCATTGCCCTCCTGACCGCTGCCCTGAAGGCATCTATGCTTTCAACTCTTACGCCTTCAGCGCCATAGGCTTCTGCCAGCTTCACCATGTCTGGGTTGCGTTTGAGCTTTACCGCGCTGTATCTCCTATCGTAGAAGAAGCGCTGCCACTGGGCTACCATTCCCAGCACCTGGTTGTTGAGCACAACTACGATAACCGGCAACTCCTCCTCCACGGCTGTGGCTAGGTTGTTCTCGGTCATCCCGAAGCTTCCATCCCCAGCGATATCCACTACAGGTACCTCTGGTTTGGCTGCCTTGGCCCCTATGGACGCGGGGAACCCCCACCCCATAGTACCCAAGCCACCGCTCGTGTGGAATGTTCTAGGCAGATAAGCATCATAGTGTAGCGCTGCCCACATCTGGTTCTGCCCCACCTCTGTGGTTACTATCGCGTCTCTCGGTAGTTCCTCACGTAGAGCCCTGATTACCTTGGGTGCCCTGAGGTACCCGTTGGCTGCGTCAGCCTCTGCGCTCCAGTCACACCTGAACTCATCTATCCTCTTGCTCCACGCTGGGTCAGGGTTCTGCTTGAAAACCTTTACCCTCTCAAGGAGTCCAGCCAGCGCGAGCTTGGCGTCACCCACGACTTTCGTCATCGCCTCGACGTTCTTATCGATCTCGCTGCGGTCGATGTCTATGTGAATTATCTTGCCGTTTGGGTTGAAGTCAGCAACTTTCGCGGTGGTCCTGTCACTGAACCTTGAACCCACCACGAGCAAAACATCAGCTTGTGGCACCAATGTGTTTGATGCCTGGGTTCCATGCATCCCACAGAGACCTAGGCTCAGCGGGTGATCGTTGGGGAAAGCCCCCTTACCCATTAATGTGTTCGCTGTGGGCGCCAAGAGCGCCTCGCTGAGGGCTATCAGCTCGTTGGTTGCCCCAGCCGCGATAACCCCACCGCCAGCCATTATCAAGGGTCGCTCGGCCTTAGCCAGTATCTGAGCCGCCCAGTCAAGCTCCTGTGGCAAGGGTGTGTGATCAGTGATATATCCCCTGAACTTGATCTCTGGGTTGAAGTCCATCTCGCCGCTGAGAGTAGTACAATCTTTCGGTATATCAACGAGAACCGAGCCCTTTCTGCCTGTGTTGGCGATGTAGAACGCCTTCTTCACGGCCTCAGGGATCTCGCTGGGTTCTCGTACCTGCATATTGTACTTGGTAACGCTCGCTGAGACTCCTATGATGTCGCATTCTTGGAAGGCATCGCTCCCGATTACGTTTCTATTAACCTGCCCAGTGAAGGCTACTACTGGGCTGCTGTCTATCTGCGCAGTCGCTAAACCAGTAACCAGGTTTGTCGCCCCCGGTCCGCTGGTCGCCATACACACCCCTACCTTGTTCAGTACCCTTGCGTATCCGTCAGCCATGTGGGCCGCGCCCTGTTCATGTCGGGCTAGAATAAACCGCATATCGCTGTTTAGTAATTCATCGCAGATTGGGATCAGTGATCCCCCTGATATCCCGAATATATGTTCTACTCCTTCGTTCTCAAGTGATTTTACGAATGCCTTGCTTCCTGTCATCTCAGTCATGTTTACCTAACTCCCATATCCTGTTCAGACGATACCCTGTCATGGTTGTCTGTTTTTTTGATTCGTTTCTGCGGGCACTATAGCCCACGGGTCTCTGTCGTCGGGGTCTACGAACTAATAAAACGATACCCCATTTACTCCCCCTCCGCGAGGGATTTGACAAAACTATACCCCATTTTTGTCTACTCCAATATGGTTAGTAACTTATTGGGGCATTAGATTAGATAAAAAGGTTCCCCCAAACCACGGTTAGTTAACGTTATTTTCCCCTGACAATATACATGTATCATGTCTAAATACAATGAACTTGGAGCAAGAATGGAGCAACAGCTCCGATTAAACACAGCGCCTCTCGCCATAAAGATGCTGGAGAGCCCAGACGAGGTACCCGAGGAAGCCATCAGACCCCTACAGAGGTTTGGAAAATGCCTCTCAACCTGCCAAGCCTTCGCCTTATCGAGGCGCTTCGGCGAGACCGTGGCTCAATTATTCGATGATATGTGGTGCCCCGAGCCAGTGATCGGGTATGGGCTCGCAGAGCCCCCGAGTTACTTCTTTGAGGGCAAGACACGGTACCCTGTTGGGGTCAAGAGCCTAGAAGCCGGGGCGAACTGGGCGCGTGAGTTCCCACGGTTCGAGACAGGGAAATATGTGGGCGTGGTCTCTGCGCCATTAACTACTGCTTCTTTTGAACCAGATGTTGCGGTGGTTTACTGTGACTCCGCTCAACTACTGAGGCTGCTGCTTGGGTTGGCCTATGAGGATGGTAGAGACATAACAACCGTACTGGGTGGGCACTCGGCGTGCGTCTACGCCGTTGTACCTTCGATGCTGAAAAACATCTGTCAGGCATCGGTCCCATGCAGGGGCGACAGGGGCTACGCGGGGACACAGGACTATGAGATGATATTCACCATACCACGAGACAAGATTGAACGAGTCGTAGAGGGGATGGATCAACCCGGAACCAGTAGCTCACCAACCCGTTTCAGCATGAACCCAGAGTACATGCTCAGCGAGGGCTACGCTGAGATATCTAAACTCATGGGGCAGGTGGACTCAGAGGGTGATGATATCAAGGGATACAGCGGCAAGGATAGGCGTTTGAACCTCCAATATAGGTGATCCTACCTCAAACGTTATTTCCTTGATCCCCTTCTTTTACCCGATAAATATGAGCCAATTTACTCACCTCGAATGCTCAGCATGCGGCGAGAGACACGAGGCAGACCAGATACAGACAGTTTGTAAGAAATGCGGTAAACCCCTATTCGCAAGATATGATCTTGAGGCAGTGAAAGAATCCCTAACCAAACGAGAACTCGTTGGCAGGGAAGCCTCCATGTGGAGATATTTTGAGTTATTACCGGTGAAAAACAGGAGAAACATCGTCTCCCTCGGCGAGGGATGGACTCCATTAACTCATGCACCCAAGGTTGGCAAGGAGATTGGACTACCAGACCTATGGATAAAGGATGAAGGCATAATACCCACGGGCAGCTTCAAGGCACGTGGATTGGGCATGGCCATCAGCAAAGCCAAGGAACTTGGCATCAAGAGCGTCGCCCTTCCCTCGGCTGGGAACGCCGCAGGCGCTATGGCGGCGTATGGAGCCAGAGCAGGGATGAAGGTCTATGTCTTCATGCCCAAGGACGCCCCCACGGTGAACATGGTGGAGTGTCAGGTCGTTGGAGCCAAGGTGGTCTTGGTTGATGGCTTGATCACTGACGCGGGCAAGATCGTAAAGGGAGGCATGAAGGAGATGGGCTGGTTCAACGTCGCCACCCTCGGTGAACCCTACCGGGTTGAAGGCAAGAAGACCATGGGATTAGAGGTGGCCGAGCAGATGGATTGGAAGCTACCCGACGTGATCATATACCCCACAGGAGGAGGCACAGGCATCATCGGTATGTGGAAGGTATTCGACGAGCTAGAGGAGCTTGGCTGGATAGGCAGTGAACGCCCCAAGATGGTCTCAGTCCAAGCAGAAGGCTGCGCACCCATAGTCAAAGCCTACGAGGAAGGCAAGAAAGAGTCCACATTCTTCGAGAACGCAGAAACCAAGGCAGCGGGTCTCAGGGTGCCCAAGGCTCTAGGAGACTTCTTGGTGCTTAACTCTGCACGTGATAGCGGTGGCAAGTGCATCGCTGTCAGTGACGAGGAGATCATGGATGGTGTCTCGGATATCGGCAAACATGAGGGACTCTTTGCCTGCCCCGAGGGAGCGGCAACTTATGCTGCTTTGAAGAAGATGCTGGCAGAGGGCTCTGTTGACCATGATGAAAGAGTCGTTCTCTTCAACACAGGTAGCGGCCTCAAATACACGAGTCTCTTCGAGGTTGACGCGCCTATCGTTGACCCCAAGAAGCCCTTCGATTACAGCAGCCTCAAGTAGGCACCCCATTTTTTATTCACAACATTTTTCCCCCCGTCCAACTACCCCTATCAGATTTCCATGAGGGAAGCCAAGGCGTTCGCACCGGGGCACTTGACGGGGTTATTCCAGATATGCACAGAAGGTAATGATCCCCTCAGGTGGGGTGCGAGGGGTTCAGGTGTAAGCATAACACGCGGGGTCTTGACACACGTAACCACTGAGGCATCTGATAGACCAAATCATGACATCTACATCAACGATGAACACATGATTGACGCCTATGTCAGCGAAAATGTGCTATCCAAATATCAGCCGCTCCTCTTTGAGCCATTGAAGATAACCGTACATCACACAATCGATACACCGATTACGGCTGGGTTCGGGAGCAGCGGAGGAGGCGCACTGAGCCTCAGCTTAGCCCTCAACGAGGCGGTTGAGGCCGGGTTATCCCGGGTAGAGGCAGCCCAACTCGCCCATATAGCTGAGATAGAGTGCAAGACAGGTCTCGGCAGCGTCTTCGCAGCAGACAAAGGAGGCTTCGGGGTTCTCTATGAATCCGGTGCCCCCGGCATAGGTAAGGGGGTGCTCATAGAGGACACCAGTGACTTGGCTGTGGTCTATGTCTATTATGGACCAATCCACACCAAGGAAGCCCTATCCAACCCCGACTTAATCAGGAAGATAAACCAGCTGGGACGAACCTACGTAGACGAATTATACCGAGAGCTTACTGCTGAGCGTTTTATGCATTATAGCAGGAGATTCACGGAGCATATCGGGTTGACCACTAAGCGGATCAGGGCCTTATTCAGGCACATGGATCACAATGGTATAACTTTCACGATGGCGAACTTTGGGGAGGTAGCATTCAGTGTCTTGCAAAAGGAGAAAGCCGAGGAAGCGGTGAATGTTTTACTGGAATGGGGTGCTGATCCGGTTCTCTGTCAAGTAGATGAGCATGGAGCCATCCTCCTATAGTCTAGTATTCACTGAGAAAAGAGGTCATACAATACTGGATGTATTTTTAGAGCCTTGTCGGGATCAGGAGTTCAGTGATGTAGTGGGTCATGCTCACTGGTCTCGGGACCTTTCTGCTCATCTCTAGGAAGTGGTCAAAACTATTGGCTCTAAAGACCCATACGTAGTTCCATTTAGCGTTCATACTCCCGTAGAGGCCCATATGTTCTACACCCGTCTCGATGCAGCTCTTCTGCATCTTCAAATCGTGTTCTTTAAGCTCCTTGCGTGTGCCTGTCCAGTCAAAGTACAGTAGGATTTTCATCCTTCGTTCCCCCCTAGGTTCCCAAGGCACCATATATCCTTATCGCTCCAAGCCCAGTAATGGCGCAGTCAATAAGAATTTTTACCTTGATCACAAGTGATATTAGCATTTAAACCCTAATCTTGTAGCTGTTAGTGATAATATGACTAGCCCTTTTGATAAACCAACTATCGAGAGCCGGCTTAGTGTACGTGGAGTAAAATGGCACCGCGACTCACCAGACATTATCCCTCTCTGGCTCGCTGACCAAGATTATCCCCTGTGCCCTGAGCTTAAGCAGGCTCTCAGGGATGCAGTTGAGGAGGAGTACACTGTATATGCCTCTGATCTCACCGCCAGAGAGGCTATGAAGGAGAAGATCAAGCGCTACAACAACATCGATGTTCCTGTGAGCCAGATAATGCTCACGCAGGGCGTTATCCCGGGCATGTGGCTCGCAGCGATGCATGCATGCAGGCTTGGAGACGAGATGATCGTCACGGACCCCATGTATTTCCCGTTCTTCAACATCGCAGATGTTACAAAGGTGAGGAAGGTCTACTGGAAGCTCAAGCTGGATGAGGGATACAAGTTTGACATCGATGGGCTCAACGAGATAGTCACACCAAAGACGCGGCTCATCAATGTCTGCAACCCCCACAACCCCGCTGGAAGGGTGATGACCAAGGAGGAGCTCAAGGGAATCGCGGACATCGCCGTGGACAACAAGATCTACGTGATGGTGGATGAGCTCTGGGAGGATGTCCTCAACGATGGTAGGAAGCACATTAGCCTCGCATCGCTAAACCCGGAGATCGCTGACCTGACGTTGACAAGCTGGGGGTTCAGCAAGACATGGAGCGTACCAGGATTACAAGCAGGGTATATGGCGTGTACAAATAAGACCATGTTCGAGAGCATGCAGAGCATCGCATCAGGCATCCTACGTGGAACAAACAACTTCAGCAAGGCCATCGCCCCATTGATCTGCAGCGGAAAGATCGATTACTGGATCCGTGACCTGAACAAGTACCTGCAAGAGGTCAGGGACCTTGTGGAGAAGCGACTCACAGAGATGGGTAACATCACAGTGCCCAAGCTTGAAGGAACCTACCTGATGTTCCCCAAGTTCAACTACGGGTTGACGAGCGACGAACTGGACAAGATTCTCATGAAGAAGGCCAAGGTGAGCCTCAACAAGGGAAGCGTCTTCGGTACCGAGGGATAGGGCCACATGAGGGTACTGACTGCTACGAGCAAGGGTATAATGAATGAGGCCCTCGACAGGATTGAAAGCGCTATCCCAACCATAGAGAGGATGAGCTCAGCCCTCTCTTCATAGTTTTCTTTCAACGAATAGGCCACTGAGTCTTTTTTTTGGAGCTCGCTGTATAGTAGACAGATTATTCGATAAAGAATTGGGTATCATGGGATGCTTTGTCCAGTGTCCTGTTTCCTCATTTCATCGAGTTCTGCGTTTACTTCCTCTGGGGACGCGATGTGACTACCAGCTCCAGCGAGGTCCAATATACATTCAATTTTATCCTGATTTTTTCTCCTCGATGTTTTCACCCTTTGAACCCACTCTTTTTCTGATTTTTTCAAGGATTATA
>CAZVMT010000008.1:0-26407 GCA_964628765.1 uncultured Candidatus Bathyarchaeia archaeon
ACCCTGATATTCAGCCCAAATCAGGCCCTACTCGCAGCCAAAGCTGGAGCAACATATGTCAGCATATTCGTTGGGAGACTCGACGATAATGGGCACGAGGGCATGGATGTAGTCTGGGAGACGGCTCAGATACTCCAGAACTATGAGATGGAGAGCAAGATAATCACAGCCAGCATCAGGCACCCGAGACATGTGGTTGAGGCTGCGAAGGCTGGGAGTCATGTGGCAACTATTCCTCCAGCTATACTGGACAAGATGGTTCATCATCCACTCACTGATAATGGGCTCAAAAAGTTCGCCGAGGACTGGGCCAAAGTAGACAAGTCCTAGGAACTATTTTTTAGGCACTCAAACCCTTCTCTTTTGAATCATTTGATCAAAACCAAAACACTACTAAGCGTAGTTCTCGTTTTCAGCCTACTTTCGCAAGTGGCTCTAGGTCAGGAACCTACCCAGTATGTCTACACCTTGACCTATATGTTTGAGAACAGGGGATCAACTGATTTCGAGTTGACCCCTGAGGATGTCAGTATTCCAGTCTTCATGAATACTTCCTATCAGACAGTGAATCTGGAAGAGGTAACCCAAGAATACTCAATACAAGTAATTGATGATGATGGTAACACAGGCGCCGTAGTGGGCATCAACAGGCTACTGTTGTCGGGTCAGGAGGAATCCTTCACAGCAAAATATACCATAAGTTCGCTGAGTCAGGAGACACCATCTTTTGAGCTGTATGAGGCACAGGAATTCGATATGATACCCGAGAGCCTGATTGAAGAATTCACGGTATCCACGGAGACATTTCCAGTTGATGATCCTGTGTTTGAGGAACTGGGTATGAGTATCATCTCGGATGAAGAAACTGTGCTGGAATCAGTCGCAGCTATTGTCGAGTATATAATGAATAATACTACTTACTGTAACTTTGAAGTACCTCATTACCCCAGCGAGACATTGGAGAACCAGCTTGGCGACTGCGACGACCAATCAATATTGTTGATCACCATCTGCAGGAGCCTCGATATCCCCGCGTATCTTCAAGTAGGCATCTATGTCCACCCGAGCATCGATGACAGTGACACCAGCTGGAATGGGCATCTAATCAACGAGGCAGACGGAGTAGGATGGCATGGCTGGGCGATGATCTATATCCCCCCATGGGGCTGGGTACCAGTAGACCTGACTTTATCTAACAGTGACTCTGGGCTTGATTTAATCAAGAACGCCCCTGAGTACAATGACAACATTATCCCGGTACTGAATGTCTCAAAGCAATCCTATATCGGAGACACTCTTGCGACAAGAGACAGGATAACCAACAGCTCGATATATGTTACCGTAAGCGATGAGGCACACATCGTGTACAGCGCCGATAACCCATTCCAGAACTACCTACTACTGGGGCTAGGAGCAGCATTACTCATAGCAATCGGCTTAATGTTCTATTACAGCAACCGAAAAGAACCACCTAAAACACCGTAACGGTTCTCAGCTTCTCCGGGATACTCTCAGGGATGCATTTACGTAACCGCTTGAAAGCCTGCATCTGTTCTCCCCTCTTCAAACCCGATGACTGTATCCCATTTTTCAAGACATCCACAGCCTCATCCATACTCCTACGATCAACTGGATAGGGGACCCCATCTTTACCCCCAAAAGCGAAGTTAAACTTCACAGGGTCCTTCCAACTGGCGTGGTTCCCATAGATGAGTTCAGCCACAAGAGCCAACCCACGCACAGTACCGGGACCAATGCCCTTCCTGCTAACAAGCTCCTCATAAGTTCTTGGCTGAAACTCGTAAGCTGCTCTGACTGCGTCCCAGTTTACTGATCGGGGCATGATGAGTAGTTTTTCCTCTGTTCCACTCCACTTATCCAATCTGCTCTGGTTAGAGGGAACTGGCTTTACCATTTGTTTTCGCAGCTTCTCTGGGTTGTCCCTTATCAGGTCTACGCAGGTTCTCTGGTTTTCAAGACTCTCCTTGTGGGTCATGTTGAGGGCTTCAGGTAGCTTCGTAGGACATAATATGTCCTGTTGTGGATCTTGTGTGAATCTTCTCTGCCCCATATCCCAATGGTAGCGACGTGCGTTTGCCTTTTCCTCATTTATCCCCTGCTGGATCACTATCCATTCGCCTTTCTCGGTGAAGAAGAAACAGTGATGATAAAGCTGGTAGCTATCCTGAATCAATGTGTTATCTGTCTTGGCGCTCATCTTACTTGCATAGACCAGTGACTCTGTCTTGTTGCCGCTGAGGCCGAAAACCTGTGCCATCTCCCTGATCTCCTTTGGAGTCCTTAGACTGGTCCTTCCCTTTCCCCCACACACTGTGACCCCAGTGTTTTGGCGATCCATGGCCATCTTCAATGCACCACATGTTACAGTGGTTGTGCCGCTGCTGTGCCAATCATATCCCAAAACGCAGCTGAGGCTCTGAAAAAACCATGGGTCACTGAGCCTCTCCAGCAGTCCGCGTTGCCCGTATTCCTCTATTATCAGATCTATGATGCACTCACTGAGGTTTACCATCCTGCTGAACAGCCATCTTGGTGCCTTGCCTCCGTGTAACGGTAGAACAGCGGTGCCGATGTGACCCATACACCGAGATTCTGGTTACACGTTAAAATGGTTGGCTAGTTGAATGTACCCGGGACCACCGTGAAAGTGGTCAACCAATCAGTCTACCATATCGGTCGACTTCTTGTCTCCTAACACGAGTGCTGCTGATTGGTCTACCGTCATCAGCCAATACCATGGTAATAACGAAGATGAGCAAAGGCTTCTTTCCCCGCTCCACCCTCATCTTGTTGATGACTTCCGCTGTAACCTCTGTCTCCTCGCTGACGATAATACCCTCAATCTCATCGCTATCAATGGTCGGCCCAAATGGATCAGTGAGGGGGACTATCTTGGCTCGTTCCAGATACCCTTTTTCACGGAGGAAGTCCTTCACATCCTTAAGCCTGTTCTCATAACTGTCAACTTGATGATTCTTCTTCATAGAAGCAACAAATTCGTCTGTTGTTATCCCCACGACTGCTTGGTCTCCTACGTTGAATGTTTCCTCGAGGAGGAACCAGTGCCCCTTGTGCATTACATCGAAGGTTCCTCCAACTGAGACCCATTTCAGCCGATTTGTTGACAATGGAGATGCTCCTGAACGCTGTATCGAACATATGACAGAATTAAAGTTTTTCCAGAGTTTCCCTTGATGAATTTGTGGTTAAGAAGCTACAAAACAGGTTAAAGTTGATTCTATGCCATCAATGTTACGTATTTTTTTAATAACGATGTCCTGAAGGTCCTGAGAATCTTTTGCTTCAATCAACACATATGCATCAAATGGACCATAAAGCATCTCCGAGTCAATGACTTCCGGGATCTTTTTCACCTTCTCCACTGGCTTGTTCCCCGCATCGGGTTCCATTGTTAGCAAAATAAGTGCTCTCGTCATCCTTATCAATGAAAATTGATCAAATGAAGAATATAAAGAGCGGTGAAAATTGAAAATAGTTAAATCCCCTCATGCTTCTCCTTTCACAAATCGAGGAAAAGGAAATGGCCTCAGAATTCTCAAGCCGAATATCGGGTTTTTACAGAAAACCAGTTGATGAAAGAGTCAAGATCGTCGCGGAGCGATGTGGACTAACAGAAGAAGATATAACAGTTCTCAAGAGCGACGGTGGGCTCAGCATCGACGCCGCAGACCACATGACAGAGAACGTCGTAGGAAGCATCGCCTATCCCTTCAGCGTAGCGGTAAACTTTAGAGTTAATGGCAAGGATTATCTTGTCCCCATGGCTGGGGAAGAGCCTAGCGTCGTGGCAGCTGCCAGTAATATGGCTCGTCTCATGAGAGATGGTGATGGGATAGTCGCGTCTACCACTGATCCGGTTATGATTGGACAGATTCAGGTGCTTGAGATACCTGACATGGATAAGGCAATTAAGACGCTTGAGGAAAATAAGGAGAAGCTTATCGAGGCAGCAAACGAGTTAGACCCAGTCCTGGTAAGATTCGGCGGAGGTGCCAAAGAAATAGAACTCAGACCAATTGAAACCGCCATTGGACCCATGTTGATCGTCCATCTCCTCGTAGACTGCAGGGATGCTATGGGAGCCAACGCTGTGAACACAATGGCAGAGGCATTGGCACCTACTGTCGCCGAGTTGACTGGAGGCAGGAGCTTACTCAGGATCATCAGCAACCTCGCAGACCGTAGGCTCGTCACCGTCAAGGGTAAGGTAAAAGCCGCAGACATCGGAGGACCAGAGGCAGTAGATAACATTGTTGCAGCTTGGGCTTTTGCTGATGCTGATCCTTATCGTGCTGCTACCCACAACAAGGGAATAATGAATGGCGTAGCAGCTGTTGCCCTCGCCTTCGCTCAAGACCACAGAGCCATCGAGGCTGGCGCCCACAGCTACGCTGTCAGGGATGGTCAGTACAGGAGCATGAGTAAGTGGAGCAAGGACGAGAACGAAGACCTCATCGGTGAGATGACATTACCAATGGCTGTTGGACTCGTAGGTGGCGCCACTAGAAGCCACCCAATGGCTCAAGTAGCTCGTAAGATTCTTGGCGTCAGTAAGGCTGTCGAACTCGGAGAGGCAATGTGTGCTGTTGGGCTTGCTCAGAATCTCGGAGCATTGAGAGCACTCACACAGGAAGGAATCCAGCAGGGTCACATGAGACTTCACGCGAGAAACCTAGTAGTAATGGCTGGAGCCAAGGGTGATGTTGTTGAGAAGGCTGTTGCTGAGTTAGTTGAATCCGGTGAGATCAGGTTCCCTAAGGCTCAAGAGATTGTTAAGAAGTTGCAAGGGTAATCCTTCTTGACTATCTTAATAGATGATGCTGGTAGTGGTGACCTTTTATTTGGCACAGTTATCGGCGCCTATCGCCCAGATGATGATTGCTTCCTATATGATCTCATAACTGTGAAGCATTTCCAGAGACCATTATACAATGACAAGACTCACCTTGATGAGGCTAAGAGGATAACTTTGGAGCTTGTTGAGCGTCTTGGGTTGAGGAAAAAGGAGAAGATCATTGTCTGCACTGGTGATATATTGAATGTCGCAGCTGAGGCTTTGATTGAGAGATATGGTGATGAGGTTGTTGAGCGGGGGAAGATCGAAGGTAGGGCACAGGAGCTAGTCGAGCTGGCTTATACCAATGAACTCAGAAACATCGGGTATACGCCTATCGAGGAGCGTACAGTGAAATGGGGCAAGAACTTCTGGGATATGTATAACTGGCTAAAAGAAGACAAGAGTCGCCTCAAGTTCGCCAAGTCAGCTTTCCCGAACCTGAAGAAATACCCTCTCTTCAAGTAGGGCACTATTTTTTATTTACATAATCCATTGCCTATGCGATCAATTTGAAGCCATGGCTACTCAACGTGTTGGCGTGCCCCATCGATAAACATCACCCCTTGGAGGCATATTTCTACAAATGGGAGACCTCCAAGGAGGAGCTTGAGAAGATAAACCGTGATGCGGGAAAATCCAATCAATACTTTTCAAAACAGTACAAGCATCTTGTGAAGCAGATAGCTGATGGAACCATCAGCCCACGCTCGATTAAGGCAATAAACGATCAAACAGAGTCACAACACACTTTGGAGCTTCAGCAGGATGTGTTGAAGTTCATAGAACGACTTGAGTTTGAGGGAGATAAATCTGAGGATAACCTGCTAAACAGGTACCCTGAGGGCGTTGATATCCTATACAGGTATCTGAATCTCATAGAGGTTGAGGAGGGGTTACTTAGGTGCCCAGTCTGCAACAGGTGGTATCCTATAGGCAATAGTGTTGAGACGATCCCCGAGCTGATGCCCGATGATCTTCGTGATATGGAGAAGGACCTTGAGTGGCTCAGTAAATGGATGGAGAAGGTCCCCGAATCTGTCAAGACCGAGGGCAAGCCATTCAAACCTTGATCTCGTCTTTTATCTTTGAGTAAGCCCATTGACCGAGTCCAACAGCGAAGCCGGTGACAACCATCTCAGCATATAATATGCTGTAGCCAACCGCTGATACTGATAGATAGTTTATCGCTGTATGACTAATTATTGCGAGCAGTAGGTATTGGATCTTCTTTTGTCTTAATGACTCCAGCACCATTATTGATAGGCTGATATGAATAGTCATCACCATGACTCGTTCATATACTCCAACAAGTGGAAGATACCAGGGAGTAGCCAAGATTGCGTCCAACTGCATCGAGGGCAGAGTTTCTGGACTGGTAACCAGAATGATTCCCATGGTTACGACGTTTACCCCAACTAGAACGATAGACTCGATTCCTCCGTGTCCAGCTCCATAGGTTAATCCGCTTTGATAGCTCTCTTTCTTCACGAGATACCTCATTCCGAGGTATCTTGCTGTTTCTTCGAATGCCCCAGCTGTGAATGATGGTATGAGGTAGATGAGCCAGAATGTTAGATTGGTTATCGTACCGGATATTACTACCTCTGTTAGATAATTGTTTAATGGGGACCTGACTAGGCTTACCATAAACATCAGTGCCCCTATGAACCAAGTCTTCCAGCTTGTATGAAACCGCTTTATCAGTAAATAGGCGAAAACCAGAGGTAGTAATACTTCGATTAGTCCAGAGACTAGATATGATATGATTATTGGGGTTATCAATTATTCATCTCTTGTACTGTATATGACAGGGTTTTTAACGGCTCTTGTAATAAACTCTAGAAATTACTATTTTCTTGTAAACCTTTTTCAATTATCTTATTTTTGATAACACATATTGATCTGGCAGGCAATACTGGGTCTACTAGTGGGTGGGTTGATACTAGTTGTCTCCAGTGAGAGGGCGGTGGATCAACTCATCAAGCTCGCCAAGATAATTGGGTTAAGCACATTTACCATGGGCTTTGTTATCGCTTCCCTTGGCTCTGATCTTCCTGAGATCATCAACAGCTTGATATCGTCCTATCTGGGTCATGGCGATATCTCGGTTGGAGATAGCTTTGGATCTGTCATGGCCCAGATCACCCTGATCCTCGGATTAATACCGTTCTTCTGTACCTTCTGTAGGCTAATTCCAAGTACTTTCAAGTATGTTGGAGCGGTCGAGGTAGGTGCTCTCATTGTCTCCATTTTTCTCGCTATGGATGGGAGCGTCTCTCGCGTTGATGGGGTTCTCTTGTTGGTGGTCTGGGCTGCCAGTATGATTATCTTAAGAAGATTTGCAGAACAGAGGGTAGTTCTTGATGAAAGCATTGAGATCGAGGAGCCCAAAGAGAATCTACCTAGGATTCTCAGCTGGCTCGTCCTCGGATTCATCGGAATAGGTGCCAGCAGCTATGTGGTTATTGAGTCATCCGTCGCTATCACAGGTTCCTCGGCGTCTCCGAGTACCTGATCAGCTTCTTCTTGGTCAGCCTTGGAACGAGCCTACCAGAGCTTGTGGTTGAGGTTGCTGCTATCCGTAAACAGCATTTCGACCTCGCTGTGGGTGATATCATTGGTAGCTGTATTGTTGACTCAACGTTGGCTATTGGATTGGGACCCATCTTCTTCCCGATATCTGTCTCCGGTGGCTCAGTTTTGATTACTGGGCTTTACGCTGTGTTTGCTTCCGCTGTCGTTGTAGGGGTCTTAACTTGGCGTGGGATCAATGATAAGCAGACTGGTGCCTTGTTCCTATTATTGTATCTGGGTAGTTACCTGATACCATATTTACTGTAGCTCCCCGATAATTGTATAAGCATAGCCACGATACATATTCTGATAAATATGAAGTTCAGTCGCTACGTCTCATGCATCGACACCCACTGCAGCGGCGAATCCACGCGTATTCTTGTTGGTGGAGTACCCAAACTAATCGGTAAGACGATGCAGGAGAAGCAGAAATACTTCCAGGATCACTATGATCACCTTGTAGGCACGATGCTCAAGGAGCCAAGGGGCTTTGATGGTATGCTGGGCAGTGTTCTCACCGAGCCATGTCACCCTGAGGCCGATGTGGGCGTCATCTACCTCTGGACTGGTGGATACTTTAGCGCCTGCGGAGACAGCACATATAGTTGTTCAGCTGCCCTCGTCAACACGGGTATGATTGATGTGAAGGAGCCTGTTACAAACATCACCTTTGATACAGTGGCTGGTTTGGTCAAGACCAAGGTCGAGGTCGAGAATGGATCAGCCAAGCGTATCTATATGCAGGGCGTTCCCAGTTTCTACTGGAAGACCATGAAGTTCGATATCCCTGACCTAGGTGAGGTTGAGGCCGACATCGCCTATGGTGGTTTATGGTACGCCTTCATCGATGCTGATAGCATCGGTTTGAAGCCTACTCAGGAGAACAAGGATGAGTGGATACCCCTCGGCTGGAGGATCAGGAACCATATAGCTGATACTATCAAGGTGGATCACCCCGAGTACCCTGAGCTAAACATACTGGATCTGGTTACCTTCTACACAAAGCCAAGCAAACCAGAGTACACCAGCAGGCACTGGAATGTCTTTGGGCCCAAGCAAACATGTAGGAGCCCAGCTGGAACATGCAGTAACGCTAGGATGGCTGCTATGTATGGTAAGGGCGAGATGAAGCCAGGTGACGAGGTTAAATTCGAGTCAACCATTGGGACTGTCATGGTGTGTAAGATCGCTGAAGAGAAGAAACTAGGCAAGTACAACGCTATTGTGCCTGATGTGATGGCTACGGCATATGTTACTGGGTTTACTCAGGTGGTTATCGATCCTGATGATCCTTTGAAGGATGGGTTCCTTCTCTAGTTTTTTCTATTATTTTTTTCATTTTTTGGTATTCTTCTAGGGTTTTGGCTCCTTTTTCTGTTAGGCTGTAGTCTTGGTTTGGTTTTCCGTTTCTGGTTAGGTATCCTTTGTTGAGTAGTGTTTTGGTTAGGTGTTTTGTTTGGTGGTTTGGGTTGTGGTTTCCTTGTTTTATTTCTTGGAGTATCTGTATTGATTGTGTGTATTTTGATTGTTGCACGTTTGATGTTTGGATTGTTTTTCCTTAAACTTGGCTGATCCTGATACCGGTTTTCATATTTTCACTCAATATTGCAGTTTCATCTTGAATATTATATACGAGTTCGACCCCTTCAATGGGAGTGCGTTCAATATGTCTAAAGAGTTTATCAAACTGAATGCCGGAGACCCAGATGTAGAGGCACCTCAATACGCCATAAACGAGGCGCTAATAGGCATCATCGAGGGTGGGATGAACACACATTACCCTCATTATAGTGGTTACCCGGATAGGTTTGCTGAGGCTGTAGTTGATTACTACAAAAAGTTCACAGGTGTGGAGTATGAGCCCAAGGATGTTATTCCCGCTGCGGGTAGTAGCGCGGCTCTCTATATTGCGTTGAGTGCCTGTTTGGAGAAGGGTGATGAGGTCTTGATGTTCACCCCTTACTATATGGGGCATGTTAACATTTTCAACGGGATGGGTGTCAAGATGAACATGGTTCCACTTTACCGGGAGACTAATTATCACCCCAAGGTTGATGAGATCGCTGAGTATGTGACGCCCAAGACCAAGGCTGCGTTGCTTTGTAACCCGGCGAACCCGACTGGCACTGTTTTTACTCCTGAGGAGTTGAAGACTGTCGGTGATTTGGCTGTTGATCATGATTTCGCTTTGTTGGCTGATGAGATCTATCTTCACTATACTTATGATGGTCATAAGTTTACCAGCGTAGCTAGTTTGAGTGATGACTATAAGGAGAGGACTCTTGGTATTATGAGTTTTAGTAAGACTTTCAGTATGACTGGTTGGAGGCTTGGGTATGATATTGTGCCTGAGAAGTACAAGGCCAAGGCGGATCTTATCCGTGGGATGAGTGCGCCTCGTCCAGCTACTTTCATCTATCGTGCTGGGATCGCGTGTTTGAGGGGTGATTTCGAGTATGTTGAGGAGCGTCGGGTCGAGTATGAGAAGCGCAGGAACTATTTCTGTAGGGCTGTTGATGACCTTGGTTGGCCTTGTCACTTGTTTGAGGGGGCTTTTTATGCTTGGTTTGATGTCAGGAGTACTGGGCTGGGTAGTCAGGAGTTCATTAAGAGGCTTGAGGAGACCCAGAACGTGGCTTTGAGTCCCGGGAACCGGTTTGGGGCTGATGGGTTTATCCGTGTGCCACTGGTTCACCCTGTTCCTGTGTTGGAAGAGGTTGTGGATAGGCTTAAGGAGTTTAAGTCTGGCCTCTAATCCCCTTTTTCTGGGGTCTGTTGGTGGTGGTTCGGTGCTTTTTTTTCTTGTATTACTTTGTGTGAGTTAGTGTTATGGGAGTATTTTTTCCATTATTATTGTGTCGTGGTGTTGTTTGTCTTCTCCGTGGAAGGGGTCTCTTTTTCTTCCCTCTTTTTGGTATCCAAGTCTTTCTAGGGTTTTTATGGGTTTTTCGTAGTTCCCTCTACCCTTAATAAGCATCTTGATAAACGGCTTCACAAGTAAACCATCTTCTGAAACTATTTAAAACATATATTCTGTAGATGAATCGGGTTAGTTTTGAGCAGTGATCTCATTATACTCCGAGAAGATCTCCCCGAAGACGCTGCAGAAATACTCGCAAGCCTCCATGGCTCCGCTATGCCCTGCCTCGGTGAGGGTGTAGATGGTCTTTCTGCCTTCTTTCCTCGTCTCTACCAGCTTTTGTTTCTCTAGTTCTTGTAGTGCTGGGTAGATTGTGCCTGGGTTGGGTCTTACTCCACGCATCCTCTCCAGTTCCTCGGCGATCTCTTGCCCGTACATCTCTTTTTTTCTGAGTATCCACATTATTGTGAATGAGAGGAATCCCCTCATGTCGCAGCAGTTTGGTGGGCATGGGTTGCATTCCTGTTTCTTATTCATCGTGGATCTTATTGGGTGTCCGATATTTTTATATATTCCCCAATAAACATATTGGATACCCAATAAATAAGTGTGAGTAAATGACAGACCAAGAAATAAAAAAACACATCCAGGAAAGATACGGAGAATACGCCCTCAAAGCACAGACGGCATCCTGTTGTGCTCCACAAACACAGAGCTGCTGCGGCCCAGAAGCCCAGAGCTGCTGCGGACCAACCGTACAAAACCTAGGATACTCGATAGAGGAAATAGCCGACCTACCAGAATCAGCGCTTAACGCCGCAGCTGGCTGTGGAAACCCCCACGCAATAGCTGGCCTCAACACAGGCGAAAAGGTACTGGACCTAGGCTCAGGTGGAGGTATCGATGTCTTCATCGCCGCCCAGAAAGTGGGACCAACAGGTAGAGCAGTCGGAGTTGATATGACCGATGAGATGCTCGACCTAGCAAGAAAGAACGCCTCTGAGCTCGGCGTAGAGAACGTGGAGTTCAGGAAAGGCGATATAGAGGCGTTGCCATTCGATGACTCCGAGTTTGATGTCATAATCAGTAACTGTGTCATAAACCTGGCACCTGACAAGGACAAGGTCTTCCATGAAGCATACAGGGTGCTGAAGCCTGGGGGGAGGCTCGCGGTCTCTGACATAGTAACCACACGTGTTCTTCCCGAGGCTATGCGTAAGAACATGGATAGCTGGGCGAGCTGTGTATCGGGCGCTATCCCTGAGGAACAGTATCTTGGTAAACTCCAGGATGCTGGCTTCAAGGATGTACGTGTTGTCTCCAAGAGAGGCATGGGCGCCATATTCAGCGCCGAGATAGAGGCTCATAAACCAGCCAAGGAGTAAAAGGATGGAATCTTTATCAATTATTGATCCTTGCACCCGTGTTGAGGGTGTCTGCAGGAGCTCAGTAGAGATGCTAGAACTAAAAGCAAGCAATACATCGAGGCTACTCAAGATACAGGAAGCCATGAGGGTCATTGATGGGAAAAACTACACCCTGGATGAGGCTCAGCAGAGAGTAATCAAGTTCTACATTGACCGGGTCCATGTTGATGGATAGGCTTTCGACAGAAATTCTCTATTTTAAAACCCTTTTTTCACTTTTTTGCAGAGGTCTCGCTTAAATACCATTAAACTGGATTCTATGAGATCAATCAATGTCCAAGGAAAGAATCATTCTCAGTGTCGGTGACCCCGATGTCGAGGCACCCAGCTACGTCTTTGACGCAGCCATCGAGAAAATGAAAGCGGGCGGTGAATGGACCCACTACGGGTTCGCGACAGACAAGCCCAAGGTATTCAGAGACGCAGTAGTAGACTACTACAAACGATTCGGTGGGGTAACATACCCAGACAAAGCTGTTATCCCATGCGCGGGAAGCAGCGCAGCGTTATACGTGGCTCTTCGAACTATCCTGAATCAGGGTGATGAAATACTCATGTTCGAGCCCACCTACAGAGGCCACTTCAACATCTTGAATGGTTTGGGTGTTAAGCAGAACCTAGTACAGCTTGAGCGAGAAAACAAGTATCACCCAGATATCGATGAGATCGCGGAGGCTGTGACCCCCAAGACCAAGGCGGTGCTGGTATGCAACCCAAACAACCCCACGGGGACAGTCTTCACAGCTAAGGAGCTCAAGGCAATCGGTGACCTCGCGGTGGACCATGACTTTGGTATCTACAGTGACGAGATCTATCTTCACTTTGTCTATGGTGATAACAAGTTCGTTTCAACGGCGAGCCTCAGCGATGATTACAAGGAGAGGACCATCAACATCATGAGCTTCAGCAAGACCTTCAGCATGACGGGTTGGAGACTGGGTTACATCATCGTACCAGAGATGTATGAAGCCAGGTCCAAGCAGATCGCGGGCATGGCGGCCCCGAGGCCACCAACATTCTTCTACGCAGCTGGGGCAGCAGCCCTCAACGGCGACTTCAAATACGTGGATGAACGCGTCGCAGCCTATGATGAGCGCAGGAAATTCTTCTGTCCAGCTGTAGACTCCATCGATGGGCTCACATGTGATCTCTTCGAGGGGAGCTTCTACGCTTGGTTCGATGCCCGGAGCACCGGGATGGGTAGCCAGGAGTTCTGTGACAAGCTCTTGAAGGAGGAGAACCTATCCTTCAGTCCGGGTCATACATTTGGGCCTGGGCAGGATGGCATGGTTCGTGTGCCCCTTTGTCAGCCTATGCCTCTACTTGAGGAGGCTATCGGTAGGCTTGAGAGGTTCATGGGGAACCTCTAAACTCTTATCTTTTTATTTAATCTCTATATTGGTGAGCATTGCGGTGTTGGATGAGGAGACACTGCTCTCAGCGGTTGAAGAACTCATAAAAAGAGACGATCACCTTCGAGAAGTGGTAGCGAGATACGGGTCCCCACCATTATGGGCTCGCGAACCCGGGTTCCCAACGCTTGTCAAGATCATCCTTGAGCAACAGGTCTCGCTGTCATCAGCCCAAGCAGCGTATGATAAACTGTGGGCTGCCGTGGACAAGCTCACACCCGAGGCTTTCCTCACCCTCAATGATGTAGATCTGAAACAGGTTGGTTTCAGCAGGCAGAAGACGCGGTACTGCAAGATATTGGCAGAGTCACTGATATCCGGTGACTTGGATCTGGATTCATTGGCTTGGAAAAACGACGTGGATGTGTTTGATGCTCTTACCTGTCTGAAGGGCATAGGTCCTTGGACGGCGAGTATCTATCTATTGATGGCGCTGAGGCGACCAGATGTCTGGCCAAGAGGCGATTTGGCGTTGCTCGTCTCATTGCAGGAGGTTAAAGGGCTTGATTCGAGACCTACTCTGGAGGAGGCAGCTGCTATCGCGGATGATTGGATACCTTGGAGGTCTGTCGCCGCCCGCGTATTGTGGCATAGCTACCTGTGCAGGCGGGGATAGTAAACTAGAAATCGGTTACCTGCGTCTTTGTTGTATGGATATTCGATACCCTATTGGTCACTTTGATTTTATGGGCGTGGTGACGCCTGAGATTCTTGGTTCTTGGATCGATGAGCTTGAGGCTGCCCCGGGTCTGGTGAGGAAAGCTGTTGAGGGTTTGTCTCAGGGGCGGCTTGATACTCCTTACCGTGAGGGTGGCTGGACGCCGAGGCAGATAGTGCACCACATCGCGGACAGCAACATGAACATGTACATCAGATACAAGTTAGCCCTAACCGAGGACATGCCAGTGATAAAGCCCTACAACGAGACATTGTGGTCGAAGTTACATGACGCAAAGAACGCCTCGGTTGAGGATTCGCTTGTGCTGCTGGATGGGCTTCACAGTCGCTGGGTTTGTCTCTTGAGGAACATGTCTATGAATGCGTTTAAGCGAGTGTTTGTACACCCTGATTCTGGGTCCATCCAGCTGGACAGGGGGATAGGCATCTACTCTTGGCATACCAAGCATCATACTGCCCAGATCACCGAGATGAGGAAGCGAAACAACTGGTGAATTGATGTTTGGAAGATGGAGGATTACCCAACCGCGCGATCCTCCAAATGAATCTTCCGAGTGAAAAGCCTATGAATATGATATATCGTGTTGTGTGTCCCTTTAAAATACAGTAAAAAAAGGTGTATAACTCTTTGAGTTATACGTGAGCCATTGCAGCTTGGGCAATTTGTTTCTTGATTCTATACGAGTCTACGGCATTCTTGATCCTCTTTAAAAGTAGGAGGAAATGCTCGGTGTCTGCGGATTTTGTTACGCAGTCTTCTACTCCTGCCTCAAACGCCTCTTTTGCTATAGTTGTTTCCTCACTCCCGGTGTAAATGATGACTGGTATATTGGAGTGTTTTCTGAGCTGTCTCGTCAGCTCGATACCATTCATCTCAGGCATCTTATAGTCCGATAATACGAGGTCTGGCTCTTCTGTCAAAACGTTTTCAATTACTTTCATGGGTGAAGTAAAGGATTCAATGTCTAGTTCCTTGTCATAAAACGTCATTATCTCCCTGGTTAAGTCCAGGCAGTTTTTCTCATCATCCACGTGTATGACCTTAATCATATTTGATCTCCCGCCCTTTGATTATGATCCGTCAATGTGGGGTGATGATGATACAATGACGTGTTTAGGTGCAAGGTATGCGAGATCTCTTGATGTTTCATTTCTTGTTCCTTCCATGTGCTCGCAAATGCATCTTAGCTGGTGCTAGTACACCCAAACAAAATCTTCTTCCCACCCGCCCGCAGTCGTTCTGGGAACACGTTTACCAATTATCTGATGCAATTGGTAGTTGACTAACACATATTTATCTATATAAATAATACCTATTTTGAGTCTATGTTTTGAATATTTTTTCATCTCAATTATTCCTTTTGGGTCTCTACCTTGGAACATATAATCATCTATCAATGTAAAAACCATCCAAATATGAATTAATTTATAAATGAGAAAATCATGCAATGATCAGGATTTGCAATCTGTATCAACGCAAATCGTTGATCCTCGAAAGACGCGGGTGTTTAAGCGAGATTCTAGGGAGCAACCATAGGCAGGTTGCATTCACTCCGCATAAAGGTGAAAAAAATGCAAAGACAACAGAGAAAAACACTGATTGTACTCACGTTAATAATACTCATCTCGTTGACCATCGTGGCGCCACTAGTTGAGGCCAAATCATCCAAGGAATCCAAAGGGCATGAGAAAAAGCTGCCCAAAGAGCATGAGGGAAAGTTACCCAAAGGGCTTGAGAAGAAGATTCCCAAGAAAGGGTTCATAGTCAGGGAAGACCTTGGTGAGGTCATTAGGTACCGGGAATACATCCCATTGGACCCGGAAATCGCCGATACTTTCACAGTTGACCCATCCATTCTGGAAGACATCCCAGACCACGTCTTCTACACCGTCAACGTGTATGCATATGAGACCGATGGCTCTGTGATAGTTATAGACGCTGGGCATGAGTTGCTGGCTAAGAAGCTCTATGCTTGCTTGAAATCTGATTTCGGTAAAAAACCATTGACTGTGCTGCTTACTCATGGGCACGCTGACCACGCAGGTGGCGGAAGTTATCTGCAGAAGAAGGGAGCCACGATCTGGGTTCATCCAGCTGAATATGTGACAGTATTGAATGGGTATGAGAGTCCAGATGCGCCAGAGGATTTCAAGTACACTGGATACTCGGCAAACATGCTTGACATGCTTTATGATCCGATCCCCTTTGAGGATCTAATGATCATTTACACCCCTGGTCACACTCAGGGAAGCATCTCGATCTATCAACCTGTTTCGGGTTCGATGTTTACAGGAGACCTTACATTAACCCTTGGCGAGTCTGAGTCACCTAGTGACTTTACATCAGCTGTAATATACGGTACGTTAGTTAGTCACGTTTATTATCCAGAACTACTAATGGCGCAGGCTTATTCATTAAACGCTTTGTCAGGCGTAGAAACTGTTTACCCGGGTCATTTTGGCCCTTATCAAGGTCTCTATGTACAGGTCGTTGTAGATGCTACATTGGGTGCAATTAATGAATTGCTGCCAACTCTACCTTAATTTCTCCTTTTTCTCAACTCATTTTATATGTTTAAATAATTATTACAGATATCTCTGGTTACATTTTTTAAATAAGATGATTTTTTCAGCTCACTCAATATTAATTCTAGCTACTCTTAACAACGCTTTTATAGCCTCACAAAATTACATCAATCACTCGAAAAAAGGTTATCGCAATGTATGAAGCCTTGGAGATCCCAGTCCGGTTTCTAAACGGAGCCATAACCCTCGTAATGTTCTATCCCCTGTATCAGATATATCAGAAGACCAAGAAACGGTTCTACATCCTCTGGGGTATCGGGTTCCTCCTCTACGGGGGCAACATACTGTTGAGGATCGGGGGCGCCCCCTCGTTTGCTCAGTGGTTTTCGGCCTTCATGCTTCTCGGGGGATTCATCAGCATCATCGGTGGCATCGCTGACCTTGTAAATAGGATCAGGATCCTCTACGTTATATTGTTGCTCCCTATTTCGTTGCTTGTCTTGTTGTTGACCCCTGACCCGTATACCCTGTTTATTGAGCGGGCGGGGTGGGTCATCACTGTGATTCCCTACTTGATTATCTGTATCTTGTTCTTGATCCTCAGGGTCAACTATTCTCAATCCATAGACATGCTCCTGACAGGGTGGACCATTCTGCTCTTGGTGAACGTGGCATTTGCCTTCAACGCCATGGAGATATACTATGTTGACTTGATGGCAATCTTCGCCAAGGTAGTCATATTACTAGGGATGACCAAGCCCAGCTTCTCGCTGCTTGTAGATGACTTGAAACAGTTCTTGATATCGGGTTCCCCCGTAGAGTACAGTACCAGTGGTCATGGTGGTATAACCATGGTCCAGACCAATGGGGGTAGGGAGAAGATACTCGACTGGATCGAGGACAAGGCCAACAACAACGCCGACATGGGGATACGCACCATACTAGTCTCCACATATGACATGATCTCACCCAACGAGGTACAGAGGAGGAACCTCTCGGATAAGCTCTACTTTGTCCGGATGATCACCGGGGGGCGTCCCATCAAGAACATCTTCGAGGAGAACCAGATGATGATCGATGACGACTTGAATGTCCTGGATATCCTCTTCTCAGACATCATCAATTACTCCAATGAAAAGTTACTGAACTGCGAGATAATCCTCTTCTCGTTATCGAGCCTAATCCATACCCATGGCGATAAACGAGTCTACTCGTTCCTCTTATCGGTGATAACGCCAATAAAATCCAGCTACGTCAGGCTTTACAGCCTGTTTAACCCAGCTACTCATAATGATCTCTCAGAGATTAGGCGTTTTGAGGATATATTCGATAACGTGGTGTCGATCTAGTCTTCTAGTAGGAGTTTGAGGTTTTCCTTGTTGAAGTTTATCCTGTTTATCTTGGGTACCCCAGTCTTTCGTTCGAGGTATCTCTGGAATGTGCCTCTTGGGAGCTGCTCTACTATTAGGGGCTCGTATTCCAGCATCATGCATAAGTCGTGCCAGTCTTTATCGAAGTCTATGAGTCTCTCGTTGACTGCATTGTGTAGCTTTTCGTTGTCCATGGGTTCCTTGAGCTCGATGTAGAGTTTCAGGTACTCTCGTGAGCCAACGAGTTCTCTGGTTACAACGAAGTCAACGTACTGTATGTTCATGCTGCCCAATATCACCATCATCTCGTCCTCATTGATCCGTGTAAAGTTGTGGAGTACGAGCAAGCCATCTGAGCGTGAATAGTATCTGAAGACAGGGAGGTTGGTTCCTAGAATATTGTCCTCTAACGCGATGCATTCTAGGAGGTCTGGCATCACGAATCTGATCAAATCATTGCCATATGGCGTTGAGACGAGTTGATAGATCTTGCCTTTTTCAACCTCATCCAACTCGGTTATACTATCCATGGGCTCAGTGGTCTCGTATCCATTGTGGATAATGTCTTGTTCTGGTATGAACTCAGGGTACTGGACCCTCCAATCGAAGAAGAAACATCCAGGGTACTCGATGGATGGGAGCGCCGCGAACATGGTCTCCGTAGAGCCAAAGACTGTCTTGGGGTAGTTGCCAGTGAGTTCCTTGATCTTCTCCTTTAACGTGTATGCTGAGCGATCCTGTGTGATGAATCCCTTCAAATGTATCTGGTCAACCCTTGGGCTGACCTGATCCAGGAGCGAATTCACCGTCATATACGCGACATCGATCTCCTTATGGTGCTCCACAAAGTAATCGATCTTATCCTTAAAGGGTAGGTTTACCCCTGGAACCTGATCCACCCAGCCACCTTGGATCTTCTTATCGATCAACTCATAGTAGAAGGAGCTGATGAACTGCCCACCGGGCATATTCTCATAGACCGTGTCCCCCACCTCGTAGGTGATCCTCTCCCCATCGTGGGTGCAGAGGAACATGAAGGTCATGCCTGAGTTGCTTAGACTATCCCATAGTCCTTTTTTTGGTAATAGAAATGTCTTGGGTTTACCCATGGTGCCGCTGGTGAAGGCTCTTACGTAGTCGTCTAGTGGGTATATGAAGTCGCCTAGTTTTGGCTCATTGAAGAATGGCTCATAGAACTTGTAATGGGTTAATGGGATTTCCCGTATATTGGAGTTGTGTGTTACGCCGAGTTTCTTCCCGAGCCCAGTGCCAGCCACCTTCCCGATGTGGCTACTTATCTTTGCATCCATCTTCTCCGAGTAGTTTTTCTCCTTCAACCAGTTTAACGCGTAATATTGCAGAAAAGGCTTGAGAAGTATGTTAAGGAAATTCGGCATCTTGTTCACTTTAGGTTATTACTGCTTCTTTGTTGAAGACCGCGAAGCCCCTGTTGGTTATGAGATATCTCTTGGGCTGGTCGTCGAATGTCATTCCTCTCATCTTGTCTATTCGTAGCGTCTTGATTAGCTTGAATTCCTGGAGGTCTTTTTCGAGGAATATTACGCCATCTGAGAGGAACTGCTCCATGCTGAAGTTGGTCTCTGTGGGTAATCCCTCCGATGTTAGTACACCTGTACAGTTGATCCTCTTGATAGTGTCGAATATCTGGCTGATCATGTATCGTTTGTGCCCGGTTCTGGACTCGTGGATGGTGATGCTTGTTAATGGGTCGATTATGACGTGTTTTGCGTTTATCTTCTCGACCAGGTTTTCAATCTCTTTCAGTACTCCTAGTTCGAGTTTTCCCCTTTTCATATCAAATGGCTCTGCATATCCTTTTGACTGCGGTATCATGCGTATGTCCAAAACATCGAGCATTTTATCCTTGATTGCTTTGTCTAAATCCCAGTTGAAGGATAACGCGTTCTCAATTTTGTCCTCCAATGATTCCTCTAGTGAGACATATACGCATGGTTCGCCCCGGCGTATGGCAGCCATCAAGTACTGGAGACAGAAAATGGTCTTGCCTGTGCCAGGTCCTCCGCATAGAAGAATTGTTTTTCCTCTGGGGAAGCCTCCGGTTAGCATTTCGTCCAGACCGTTTACGCCTGTACTTAGAATTCGTGACGTTTCTAAGTTTACCATATTTAATACAACTTCTTTCTATCTGGTCTGCATATATACTTTATCATCACATTGAAATAACATCTTTTACATTTACTTTTGCATGTATATTACGATTATTCATGATTTTACTTGTATATTCATATGAATATATTAAATACATGCTCTGAACCCCCTCAGTTTTTATACGGTGGCTCATTATTCGATGTGTCTTGATTCGTAGACGCCAGACCATGAGGAGCAGGGACGCCCGAGAGCTGCTGCAGATGCTCACTGAGAAGTATGGGGAGATTACTGCCAAGAAGGTTGAGGTGGCTGAGTTTGAGGAGAAGAAGGTCTTCTTCTTGGATGAGCGGATAGAGTTTATCGAGGATGAGAATGGGTTGTATCCTTATCTGGGTGGGTCTTATCTGGATTTTTTGCCGAGGGTGGTGGTTGATATGGGGGCTATTCGGTTTGTCTGTAATGGCGCTGATGTGATGGCTCCGGGTATCGTTACGGCTGATGAGTTCCAGGTGGGCGCCTTGGTGGTGGTCCGGGATGTGACTCATGGTAAGGCTTTGGCTGTTGGTAAGGCTGGTAAGAGTAGCGGTGAGATTTTGTCTGATAGGCGGGGGAAGGTTATTAAGAATCTTCATTATGTTGGGGATAAGCTCTGGGAGAGCGCCTCAGCGTAGCTCCCAGTTTATCATCTCGATCTTGGGTAGGTATACTACGAATATCAATACGGCTGTTACTATGAATATTAATATGAAGCCCCAGATGCTGAGCTGGAATATGGTCCACCATTTGCCGTATTTTTCTACTCCTTTTTTGTAGCTTTCCCTGTATCCTATTATGGCTTCCTTGATGCTCTGTGGGAGTCTCCGTATTTTTTCTGGTATTTTTTTGAGCTTTTCCCGGATATCCAAGGGTGGTCCCATATGATGTGTCGCTAGGGGTTTTAGTTTTTTATGGATGAGACCTTGGGTTAACCTTATATCTTAATGAATACTTCTTCATATGAAACAAGTTTCATGGTGAATGGCTTGGTAAAACGCAAAATCGTAGAGATAGACAAAGAAAAATGCAACGGATGCGCCCAATGCATCCCAAACTGCGCCGAAGGAGCACTCAAGATCATAGACGGAAAGGCACGCCTCGTCAGCGACGTATACTGCGACGGCTTGGGCGCATGCCTAGGACACTGCCCACAGGACGCCATACAGATAATCGAACGAGAGGCACCTGAATTCGATGAGGAAGCTGTACACATGTACCTCAAGACAAATGAGCCAGCCATATCATGCACAGCGGTAACATCGCTCATAGATGAGCCTAGGCAAGCCAAACCAGTTCATCAAGACTCTGCGCTTCGCCATTGGCCAGTACAGCTGCACCTTGTGCCTGTGAGGGCTCCCTTCTGGGATGACGCGGATCTTTTGTTGATGGCTGATTGCGTTGCTGTGGCTCAGCCGGAGCTTCATAGCAGGCTTCTCTCTGGGAGGAGCGTATTGATGGGGTGCCCCAAGTTTGATGACGCCCGGGCGTATGTGGATAAGCTGACCCAGATATTGAAGCAGAACAATGTGCGGAGCCTTACGGTTGCTAATATGGAGGTTCCTTGTTGTAGCGGTTTGAGGCGGATCGCAGAGATAGCTTTGGAGCAGTCGGGTAAATTGATCCCCACCCAGAGCCTCGTGGTCTCTGTGAAGGGCGAGATCACACGGATCTAGCCTAGTTTTTATATTCTATTCTCCTTTTCTTGGGTATGGATTTCTGGAAGCTCATGGCTATCATGCACAGCAGGCAGCTCATATTGAACCCCATGCGGGACGAAAAACTGACACGCCTCTGCAGGATGCTGGACCTGCCCATGGGTAGCCGTGTTGTTGACGTTGGCTGCGGTAAAGGAGAGTTCCTCCACAGGCTACACGAGATGTACGGTATCTCGGGTGTTGGGGTCGATAAGTCTCCGTATTTTATAGAGGAATGCAGGAGGCAGAAGGCTTTGAAGGCGCCTGACGCGGATATTGAGTATCTATTGATGGATGGTAAGGACTATGAGACCGATGAATTGTTTGATCTCGCCTCATGTATTGGCGCCAGCTGGATATGGGGTGGCATCAAGGGATCACTTGATGCTCTCGGTAACCTAACCAAACCCGGTGGATTTGTAGTACTCGGCGAACCCTACTGGCTCAAGGAGCCCCCAGAGGAGTATCTAAAGATGGAGGAGATGAAACGGGAGGATTATCACAGCCACCGCGAGAACGTATTGATGGGCGACCAGTATGGGCTAACATGCGCCTATACCATGGCGAGTGACAAGGAAGACTGGGACAGCTACGAGGCTCCCCACTGGTGGGCTGCCTCTGAGTACGCTGACGCTCACCCCGATGACCCTGACCTCCCAGAGATAATGGAGAGCATGAAGAAGTTCAGGGAGACCTATCTAAAGTATGGTAGGGACACCATGGGTTGGTGCATCTACCTCTACAGGAAGCCCATTCACTCGTTGTAGATGGGGTTGCTCCAGGCTCGTCTGCCCTCAAAGTCCTCTATTTCTACTCTGATATAGGTCTCGCCAGGGCGTCCCGGGTACTCTGCCTTGGTCAGGGGCTTATCCTTGGAGTGATATTTGAAGCCCAGTGAGGGGGTTGAGACAAATGTGATGTACCGGACTGGGGTGCACTCGATGCTTAGGACGCCTTCATCGTCTATGTTGATGTCTTTGAACTCTGGTCCCGTGCTGCTGTAGAAGTATCCCGCCTTGATGGCGGACATTATGCCCTCCACAGTTAGCTCCTCTGCTTTGACGTTGATCCAAGCCACACAGGCATCCAGTGGCGCGTTTCCCATCTCGGCGCCATGATGATCATCCGTCGCATAGATCAACGGCTTTTTTCCCGCTGCTATTATGCCGTCGATATGGGGTTCGCTGTACCCCGTGTTGCGTTCATAGTCGCAGCTGGTGTTGTATATCTCGACGCCGTGATAGCCTTTGATCTGCATCATATCGTTGTGGTTGAGGCCGCTCCAGTAGGGATGGGCTAGGATGGGTATCCCACCTAGCTCCTTGATCTTGTCTATGACCCTCTGAGGATCGAGTCCATGATCAAAGTCCCTGAAGGGGAGGGTGTCATCTACTCCGAGGGCTACGATGTGGTATAGGGTTCCAACTGTCGATGTGCCTATGCATATCTCCTCCCCGGGTATGAGCAGGAAGTCTGGTTCTGAGAGGTGGGCTGTTTTAGCTACGACGCTGTGGTCTGTGATGGATAGAAAGCTGTACCCTGCTTCTTTGTATAGCTCTACTAGTTCTTCTGGGGTTTTGGTTCCATCGCTGATGGTGGTGTGAGCGTGGATGTTTCCCCGGTACCATTCACCGGGAACACGGAAAGGGTTGACGAACATACGCTTCAAGGCAATCAAATAAAGAAAGCACCTCAACGTAT
Organism: uncultured Candidatus Bathyarchaeia archaeon; assembly: GCA_964628765.1. Taxonomy (GTDB): domain Archaea; phylum Thermoproteota; class Bathyarchaeia; order TCS64; family TCS64; genus RBG-16-57-9. The sequence goes on from CAZVMT010000008.1 coordinate 23,288, forward strand.
AGAATTATCCTCAGTATTTACTGGAAATTATCTGGTTCTCATAAACTTTAAAGGCAATAATCCAATCCTCATAGCGATTCAGCATGGGTATGTTAGACGACGTCAAGATACTGGACTTCACCCACGTATACTTCGGACCCTACGCCACCATGATCATGGCAGACATGGGCGCCCAGGTCATCAAGATCGAGCCCCCATGGGGCGAGATGGTCAGGATGAGCCCAGACCTCTACGGTGGACTCAGCACCACATTCCACTACCTAGACCGAAACAAGAAGAGCCTAGCCCTCAACATGAAAGACCCCAAAGCGCTGGAGATCATCAAAGAACTGGTCAAGGACAGCGACATAGTAATCGAGAACTTCAAACGAGGCACCCTTGACAAGCTGGGGCTCAGCTACGCTGAAGCCAAGAAGCTCAACCCCGGCATCATCTATGCAAGCCTCAGCGGCTTCGGACTCACAGGACCATACAAGGAGCGCACAAGTTATGCGCCCATCGCCGAGAGCTACAGCGGCTGGACCAAGATGACGGCAGACAACATCGAACCCGGCAGCAAACCCATAGTACCAGCAGCCTACCACGGCGACCTAGACCCAGCCCTCTTCGCTGTAATCGCTTGCATAGGCGCACTACGCCACAAGGACAAGACAGGCGAAGGACAGCTTATCGATGTCTCGCAGCTGGATGTCATGATGGCTCAGAACGGTGTCCAGATCGCAGGGTACACCCTCAGCGGACAGCTCCCACATGAGCGGAGAGCCGAAAGGGTGCCTGGTCCATTGACTTGGGGCAACTTCATGTGCAAGGACGACTGGATATTCATCGCCTGTGACCCCCAGATGCATCAAAGACTCATGCAAGCCATGGAGGTAGACGACCTGGGCATGGGTAGCGAGGTGCTGGAAAACTGGCTCAAAGACAGGACAGTAGACGAGGCAGTGGAGAAGATCGCCGCAGCGGGCGTGCCGGTAGCCAAGGTGCCCAACATCGCTGGAGCCATCGATGATCCACAAGTCAAGGCAAGGGGCATAATACTTGAACTGGACCACCCCACGGCTGGGAAGGTACGTGTACCAGGGTTCCCTGTGAAGATGGAGAAGACACCGGCAACATACAGGATACCCGCACCCCAGCTAGGTGAGCACTCAGCCGAGATACTAAGAGAAAAACTCGGGTACAGTGACGAGGAGATCGAGGAGCTACGTAAATCTGGGACCGTCGTGATTCCCAAGTAACCCCTTTTTTCAATACCCCTAAAAACCGATAAAGCGCTTCACTTAATATGGCATCATTCTCTGAGCAGCGCCGCGAGATGGTTGACCGATACAAACGAGGAGGATACATCAAAACCAAGCATGTGGAGGAAGCCATACTGGCGGTACCCAGAGAACAATTCATGGACCCAAGATACAGGGAATACGCCTACTATGACCAACCCTTCGCCATACCAGGTGACGGCAGACAAACCATAAGCGCCCCGTATATGTACCCAGTCACCTACGAGCCACTACAACTGGAGCCCGGGCAAAGATTCCTAGAGATAGGCGCGGGCTCTGGGTACGGAGCAGCCATCGCGAGAGAACTAGTAGGACCAGAGGGCTTGGTGGTCACAGTGGAGATCAACCCAGAGACCCATCGCTTCGCTGAGAAAAACCTCAGAGAAGCAGGCTACAACGATGTCTTTGTGGTCCTCGGTGATGGGACGTTGGGGTACCCAGGGATGGCGCCATATGACGCTGTGAGCATCACAGCCAGCACACCAGACATACCCCCACCCATCTATGAACAGATGGCAGAACATAGCAGGGTAATTGCACCAGTCGGTGGGAGAGGTTTCTATGGACAGGACCTGCTGCTGGTAGAGAAAAAGGGTGGAGAATTAGTGAAGAAGCGCCTCATGGGTGTGGTCTATGTTCCACTCATAGGGAAATACGGGTACCCGGGTTGATATGTTAGAATTTAAATCCTCAGCGGATACACTCTGAATGAAATGAGAGCAGGTGTAATCTCGCGAACAGACTCAACAGAGGCACTAAGTATCGCTCAAAGGATAATAGATTACCTTGAGAGTCAAGACGTTGAGCCCCTAGTCGAGACAGACACCGCTCTCGCCCTTGAACTGGACGACAAAAACACTAATCTTCAGGATATCGAGGGCGACTTCCTGATAACCATCGGCGGCGACGGCACCATACTCAAGGCAGCCATGGAGATGCAGACCTCAGAGACACCCATCTTCGGCATCAACATGGGTCGAAGAGGCTTCCTCAGCGAGATACCCCCAGAGGGAATAGAACAAGCAGTCCAGCGGGTGATCAACGGCGACTACTTCATCGAGGAAAGCATCAAGGTCAAGAGCTGGGGAATCGGGATCAGCGACGTATTCCCAGACGCCCTAAACGAGGTGTTGATAGCCAGCACCCTTCCAAGCAAGATGCTTCTGATGCGCCTCAGCGTAGACGATGAGGTCATCACCGACATCCAGGCAGACGGAGCCATAATCAGCACCCCAACGGGCTCCACAGCATACAACATGTCAGCAGGAGGCTCCATAATCGAACCCACCATGAACGCCCTTAGCCTTACAGCTATATGCCCATACAGCTACTTCAGGAGCCTGGTGTTCCCGGCCTCATCCACGGTGCGCGTCGAGTTGTTGAAGCCTAGGGCAGACGGGATGGTTATTGTTGATGGACGTAGCTACATCGCCCTTAAACCTGGTTCGGTAATCGAGGCAACGGTGAGCGAGAACAAGACCCGGTTCATCAGGTTCAACCCATTCTACTCAAGGATAAACAAACGGATAATGAACCTCCGGACCAGCTAAAGATGAGACTCCTCATACTCGACACAAGCGCATTCATACAAGGCTTCGACACCAACAACAAGGAGATCCAACTATACACCACCCCACTGGTGATCGATGAGATCAGGGATGAGATAGCCAAGATCAGGGCGACAAACTGGAGCCACACAGGGAAACTAACCGTAATGATGCCTGATGAAGCCACACTCAAACAAGTATCAGCTAGGGCAGCCAAGATGGGTGAAGCAAAAGCCCTCTCAGAGACAGACCACACCGTTCTAGCCTTAACACTTCAACTCACCAAACAGAGC
>CAZVMT010000009.1:0-25590 GCA_964628765.1 uncultured Candidatus Bathyarchaeia archaeon
GGGTTGCCTATCCCGGGTGGCAGGAACTGGAGCGGCAAGGTAACATGGTACAGGTACCACATCGAGGACCCAGTCTACTTCGAGAAGAGCATCAAAGTCACAATCGAGCACGGCCACGCCAACAAGAGAAACGATGACTACAGCAGCACAGCCTACTGGTATCAAACAGAGCCACATAAACCATTCAGAGCACTACCCCCAGTCGCTGAACGAATCCCGAGGAAGTAACCATGACCTACCTCGTTGGCACCGACATAGGAACCATGGGCACCAAGACAGTCTTGGTGGATACAGATGGAAAGGTACATGCTGAGGCATTCCAAGAATACGGTGTCATCACCCCGAAGCAGGGCTGGGCTGAGCAGTGGCCGACTCCATGGGTCGAGGCAACATACAGTACAATAAAGAATGTTATCTCAAAGTCAGGTATAGACCCCAGAGACATAGCAGGGGCATCAATAAGCGCCCTCTACGGTGGAAGCGGAATACCCGTTGATCGTAACTATGAACCCATAAGGCCCTGCCTCATCTGGGCAGACAGAAGGGCAACCGATGAATGCAGGTGGCTAAGGGAAAACATCGGAGCCGATGAACTATACAAGATCACCGCCAACGTGATCGACCCCTATTATGGCTACACGAAGATATTATGGATCAAGAACAATGAACCAGAAAACTGGGCCAAGATCCACCGCCTAGAGACTCCTAACGCCTACGTGATTCGTACGCTCACAGGTGTAGAAAGCATCGATCACAGCAGCGCAGGAAACATAGGCGGCGTCTATAACCTAGCTAGACGCGACTGGAGCAGTGAACTCTTAGAAGAACTCGGAATCCCACGAAACTTCTTCCCAGAGAAGATACTCAGTAGCGAAGAGATCGTAGGCGAGACCACAGGCGAATTATCAGATAAAACGGGCTTAGCCAAGGGAACCCCAATATGCGCAGGAGGGATCGATGCACCTGTCAGCGCCCTCGCGGGAGGCGCAATACTGGACGGAGACCTCGCAAGCATGCTTGGGACCAGCATGTGCAACGGCATCATCAACACGAAAAACCGAATCTCACCAAAGATGATCAACTACCCATACGTCGTAAAAGCCCAAGACACGCTCTACAGCTTCACAGGGATCAGCACAGCAGGATACTGTGTAAGATGGTTCAGAGACCAATATGGACAACAGGAACTGGAAAAACAGAAAACCACAGGAATAAGCGCCTATAAACAGCTCGACCAGCAGGCAGAAAAAGTCCCAGTGGGAAGCGACGACCTCATCTTCCTACCACATATGATGGTTGGCGAGAGAGCCCCATACTGGGATGAGAACATCAGGGGAGCATTCATCGGATTAACAGTATACCACACGAGAGCACACATGTTCAGAGCCATACTCGAAGGAGTAGGATACGCCATGAGATACAGCATCGACGCAGCCAGAGAGACAGGGATAGAGATCAACAGAGCGACCCTGGTAGATGGTGGGGCCAGCAGCCCCCTCTGGAGACAGATCATCGCAGATACCACTGAGATAGAGTTCCACTATATCCCAGACACACTGGGTGCCCCCATGGGTGACGCGATACTAGCTGGACTGGGAACAGGTGAGATCAAGGATCATAGAGTCATCGAGAAATGGATCGGCGAGAAGCATCCAACGAAGCCAGACCCGGAAAATATGACAAAATACCAACGCCTCTACGAGATATACGTCGAGTCCATGAACCGATTATCACCGGTTTACTCCCTTTTTTAGTTCAAACCTTATTAAATTGAAACATCGCTTATTTTTCATGAGAAAAACAGCTGCGTACATCATATCCTTGATATTCCTATTCATGGCTGGATTAGCGATACTTCACCCAGGTTACCAGGCAATAGCGTCTTGGCTCAGCCCACTCACAGGCGGATTCATCTACACGATATTCATCATGTTCACCCTCCTCATAGCTGACCCATTCAAGTACATCGCGGTGAGCTTGGTCTGGGTACTAACGGGTTTAATCATTGGGCTAATATCCCAGAAAAAATTGGGGTCATCCATCGTTGCCTTCTTTACCTGGCTATCCATGATCCCCACCCTTGGAATCGCGGTCTTCGGAGTCTACTCAAACCTCGATGCACGCGGAGTCTTCACCATAGATTCCGTTGAGGAGATCATCAACGTAATACCTAACGTACCTTCACAGTTCAACTTCAATAGCCTCTTTGAGATACCCATCATCAGCGAACTGGTCTTCGAACTCATGGAGATAATCCCCAATTTAGGGGAAAACCCTGACCCCATGCAGGTAATGCTATCAGTCGCGATGCCACACGCAACAGCTTTCGCGTTAAAGCCAGTGCTCATAATAGTATCCGCCATATTCGGAGCCATACTTGGCGAGATAATATTTAGCAAGATAGACCTCAATCTACTCCCCACCAAAAAAGTAGTCGCCTTAATCCTAGTCGGATCCATCGCCGCCCAAGCTGCCTACCTGCCCCTCACAGAAGCTCAGCCACCTGAACTAAGCGAGGAGGCATTGGAGATGCTGGCTGCTCTCGGTATCGACCCAGAGGACATAGACCCTGATGCTCTTGCGGAGCTGGGTCTAACCATCGAGGACTTGGAGGCGATAGCGGAGATTGGTCTCGAGGAAATAAACCTTGAAACCCTAACAGAGTTGGGCATTGACACTGAGATCGCGATAGCGATAATGATGGGGATAAGCGGTGGCATGAACGCCACAGACGGAATCGGCCTAGGACTGGAGCTTCCCGTAAACACTGACGACGGTATTTACATTGAGCTTATGGGAGGCTTCACGGAAAATCAGGGAAGGGCAGTGACTGGAGAGGTGCTTCTAGGAACCGATATCGAGACCGTGCCCTCCGCTGCTTCATATGTACAGGACCTAGCCGCCTCTGTGATACTGACCCAGAAGGTAATAGACCCGAGTGTTCTCTATACATTACCCTTTGAGGGTATCGAGAGCTACGTCCAGGTCGTCGGGATCGCTCCAGAAATCCTTGCCGTCAACCTATACATTGGAGAGGATGTCGAGGCTGCCACAGTCAAATCTGATCAACTTATCGATGAGTACGAGTCCATGTACGGCGTCGAGTTCAGCAGAATAACCGCGATGCAACAATCATTTGAACAGGATGAGGGAGCCGACTTTGAGATTCCTCCCTTCATAGTCTGCGTGTATTATTCTCTTAACACACTTGACGAGATAATAGAAAATATGCTAACTGGGTTCGAGGACAAAAATGGAATCGCCTCCAGTTTCCAGGAGGTAATCGAAGGCGAGCGAAGAGACATTGAGCTATACGTGTTCGGGCAGATAACTCCCATGTATCTGGAGGCATTCATGCCTTTACCCGAGGAAATGGCTTTGTTTCAGGACTTTGTTGACGCTGTCTTCGCTGAGACTTTCCATTTCGCTGTTGGGGCACAACTGATCGATGAAGCCGTGAACCCGGGAAGCGGGAACATCTTCGATCTAACCGAAGCATTGGATATTACTGCGCCAAGATTCTCATCTGATGCTGATATCGGTGCTATGGCGGTGATAAGACCCAATAACACTGACACCGAGCCTTTCATCAAGCTCGCCATCAACATCGACCAAGCATCCACCGCGTTCATGTTCATCTACATGTACCTAAACACGATAATGCCCATGGAAATAAACGGAGGCATGGTACCCGACCGCGAGGACCTGCAGATCGAGCTACCCGATTATAGCGCACCTTTGATCGATGTAGAGAAAACAAGCCAGACATCTGGAGGTGTGGAGACTGTTTCCGTTACAATTACTAACGATGGCTCCTCCACCGTTACCGATTTAGAGCTGAATGATGCCTTCCCAGAAAAGTACGGTGTTCTCAGCTCAGGCTCCAACGAGGCAACTTGGATCAGGTTAGGTCCAGGAGAGTCTGTTAGCGTTTCCTACGAGGTACATTATGGGAACCCAGGGACTTACACCAATATGCCCGCTGTTCTCAAATACCGGGAAGGTGGTGAGCCCCGCACAGCTGTCTCAAGCATACTTCCAGCCACATCAAAGAGTCCAAACGGACTATCGCTGCTATCTGAGAACTATAAGGCTACTTTCGGGCTCATTGATTTGCTTACTGGAAAAGGAGACCTATTCGCATTGATTCCATTGATTCTCATCGCTCTGATCGCTGCAGTTGACGCCTTCAAGATATACAGGAACTATTCTAAGAGCGATGATCAACCCTCAGATGAATCGGTAAATCCTCCTCCGCCTCCTCCCGAAGAGTCCGAAGATACCCCTGGAGACCCTCTGTAAAGAGAATCCCACCAGCGAAAAACCATGTCAATGTGTCACCGATATACATTATTCCGAAGCTTGCAGCCTGATAGACGCAGTAAGCGTAGACATATTCAATGGACAGTATCAGGCAGATTACCCCAAGTATCATCTTGAACAATGGATAGAGATACCTGTAATCAATTTCCATGCGTTTCCCACGCAAGCAGAAGGAACTATACAAGTTATGATAAGTGTCACAAAAAAAGTGACAGATTGGTTAAAAGATGGTTTTACATGATGATCCTGGCATCAACTATGCGCGCACCATCAGGGTACGCGAGGATCGGGTTCATGTCAAGCTCCTTGATCTCAGGGCACTCCATGAGCATGTTGCTCGTCTTGAAGAGGATATCCGCGAGCGTCGGCTTGTGGCACGCAGGCATCCCACGTGCTCCCTCAAGTATCTTTACAGCCTTGATCTCCTCGATCATCTCCGCTGCATCGATCTTTGTGATGGGTGCGACCCTGAAGCTGACATCCTTGAGTATCTCGACGAAGATACCGCCTAACCCAAACATCAATGTTGGACCGAAAGTAGGATCAGTGGTGCTACCTACGATGATCTCTGTTCCCTTTGGCGCCATCTCCTGGACAAGGATCCCAGTGATCTCCGCGTCTGCCTTGTAGGCTTTTGCGTTCTTGATAATCTTGTTGAACCCATCCCTGATCCCTTGCTCGTTCTGGACGCCGACTATGACACCGCCCGCATCGGATTTGTGCAGGATCTGGGGGCTTACTATCTTTAGTACGATGGGGTAACCAATTCTCTCCGCTGCCTCGACTGCCTCATCCTCTGTCTTGGCGACATGGATCTTCGTAACCGGCATATCAAACAAAGCGAACAGATTCTTTGCCTCGTGCTCGTAGAGGAAGTTCCTCCCCTCGTCCTTGGCCAACTTGAAAATCTCATCAATCTTAGAGTCTCTCATTGAGCATACCTCTATATTCTTCATGTATGCCTGCCTACACGCTTTTAAAAATATGGCTTTCTTCTTCGGACGCTCTGTAATCATAGCCGCTGAGCCCAACTATTAATTTGGAAACACTGAAATCCCCAACATAAGCAACAATAAAAGCATCACAGTGAAAAGAAACTCCTACTGAAGGGCGTGGATTACATCAAGATACTGACTGGCAGAGAAACTAAGAAAAGTGATCGATAGAGTCCCTGTTTTCCTTGATCCATTTGGCTGCCTTCTGGAGCAATGGATTGGGGGTAGCTACCACAGGGATATCCCTTGGGCCAATCTTAAGGGTATGAACATGCTGAGGCATCAACGCAAACATAACGCTAGCCCAGTAGATTCGCCCAGCCTTCCTCTCCTTCAGCAACTCCTTTGTGTTGAATGGCAGTGGGCTGTGAAAGAATACTATTCCCTCAGCCCAGTTCAGTATTATTGGTCTTCCCGTCTCCTGAATTAGAGCACTGGTTTGCGCTATCTCATCCAAGGTATACTCAACCATCTCTAGGATTATCAATTCTCTGGCGGGCATGTAAGTGAACTTCATCCAGTATCAGCCAAAGAATAGCCTGTGGCTTGAAAAAACTAACCCTATATAAAGAAGATTAACTAGACACTAAGCTTCAATTGTAAAAATAGCTTAAGTACTCAACATTATTGATTGGTTTGAACACCATGTCGGAGAACATCTACATCGGATCAAAGCCAGTCATAAACTACGTCACAGCCCTGGTAACAGCTCTCCAGAGAAACCCCACGGTAAACGTATTAGCAAGAGGACGAGCCATAAGCAGCGCAGTAGACGTCGTCGAGGTCTGTAAACGCAGCTTCCTAAAAGGCATCAGTATCGAGGACATTCAAATCGGCACAGAGCAGATGGGAGACGGAGACGAACTCAGAAACGTATCCACGATACAGATAAAGCTAAACAAGAACAGCTAAAAATCCTCAAGCTGAGCAACAAGTTCCTCAGCGATGAAATCCCCACTAAACACGTCAGCCCTAGCAGCTATAGCGATCTTCGCAGCCAAGCTCCGCGCCCTGTTTCCCCTCCTGTTCCTCGGGGCACCATTCACATACGGGTGCTGATATAATAGCCCATGTTTTGGCGGCCTGGCGTTGCTCTTGACAGCCCTGAACATGGCTTTCTCCGCGCCAAGTACTTGAATGGTGCTGGAGGGCATCATTCCTAGTCTCTTCAGGCTCCCGGCTTTCTCGATTAACTTTGCTCCTAGTGTTGTGCCTGCTATATATGCTAGGTTCGGAGCCACCTCAGTGGTGACCATTGAGATGTATTCCGTCAATTCCTCCCTGTATTTGTAGAGGTCTAGGGTTCTTTGCGCGAAGTCCGAGACGATCTTCATATCCACGTCATCAAAAGAGGCTCCGACAGAGGTTCCTGCAGCTTCCTCTATCCTCTCAGCGTCTTTCTTCTTGAGGCTCATCTCCATCAAGCCCTTGGCGTTGATGTTCTCCTTGAAACCCATCTTTGTGATAATCCTAGCATAGTCCTCGTGTTCATGGACCCGGTTTCCCATCTCCGGGAAATGAACACCGTACCATTCACGCATCCTACTCGATAAAGCATTTAGCACTGTGTCTAATTCACCAAGGAGCTGTACAGCTGGGATAAGCAGGGCCTCCCTACCTGAAAGCTTATCATGTAAATCCATTCGCGTAATCTCGTTCAAGACCTCATGAGAGAAGACACCATAATCTGGCTCATCTTGAATCAGCTTAGCTTCTTTCGCGAGTCCCGGTAAACGTTCTTGGATTGATCGTACTGCACTGATATTTTCCTCAAACTCGATCTCCAGATTGCCCTTCAGGGACTCCACCAGATTTTGATTACTTGAATAAACCCGTGTTGCTCCGAGTTTCTCAACCTCTGAGAGCAACTCGCCTATTATTCCAGCATCGCCTTCCCGGAGCCTAATCATTATCTTGGCGATGGTTCTTGGATCATTAGGCCAGACCTGTGATGCTCTAATCTCGTTCTCATTATCTACCGCGTAAATACCCGTAATCGTCTCAATCAAATATAGCTGCAAGTCTTGGTTCTCCTAAAGTTTATCAGTGGCTTCGCTGAGTACGTAGGGGAGACTTGTCTAAATTAAGCTTAGCCGTCGAAATCTCTGGACTAAGGCTTCGCAACCCTCTCATGAACGCCGCCGGTGTTCTCGGCATGAGCCCTCCGCTTCTAAAACGAGTATATGACGCGGGAGTCGGGGCGGTCATCAGCAAGAGTATTGGACCGGAGCCTAGAAAGGGTCACCCCAATCCAACGCTTGTACGGGTTGACTGTGGAGCATTGAACGCGATGGGGCTTCCCAACCCCGGAGTAGAGTATTTCGTCGATGAAATAAGGGAAATAAAGGAGATGGGGGTAACCATCATAGCCAGCTTCTTCGGTGGCAGCACACAGGAGTTCGCAGACGTAGCTTATCAGCTCTCACGAGCCGGCGCAGACGCATTGGAGCTCAACGCGAGCTGCCCAAACGTCGCAGAGGAACTCGGTATGCTGGCAGCAGACGCAGCCAGCGTCGAGAAGGTTACCGCCGCTGTCAGAGATGAGACAAAGCTACCGTTATTCGTCAAGCTCAGCCCAAACGTGACTAACATCAAGAGCATCGCCGTAGCCGCTGAGTGGGGAGGAGCAGACGCCATAACTGCTGTGAACACGCTCAAAGGAATGGCAATTGATGTCAACATGAGACGACCGATACTCGCCAACATCACAGGTGGTTTGAGCGGACCAGCTGTGAAACCAGTTTCCCTTCGCTGTGTATGGGAGGTAGCGCAAGCAGTAAACATCCCAGTGATAGGCTGCGGCGGGATAACCAATGGACATGACGCTGTTGAATATATCCTCGCAGGCGCCTCGGCGTTAGAGGTGGGAATAGCAGTGATGACCCATGGATTCGGTGTCTATAAGGAGATCACTGACGGCATTGCTGATTACATGACAGAGAATGGGTTCAGCAAGGTAGAGGATATGGTGGGACTCGCCCATAATAGCAATCGAGTAGGAGATGAGGGACCATGTGTAGGAATGACGAGATAAGAACCATAATAGCGTTGGATGTTAGACGAGAAGCCGTAGACATAACCACCATCTATTTCAGGGATGAATTGGTACGGACAGCCAAACCAGGCCAATACATCATGGTCTGGGTTCCCGGAGAGGACGAGGTCCCCATGTCGATCTCAACCATCGAACAAAACGGGTTATCAAGCATCACGGTACGCAAAGTAGGACCCACCACAGAGATACTCGACTCTATCACGCCTGGCACAAAACTCGGGATCAGGGGACCCTATGGTAACAATTACGAAGCAAAAGGAAAGAATCCATTGATTGTTGCCGGTGGATCAGGAGCCGCGAGCCTATTGCCACTGGTCAGGGAGTTTCTAGGCAAGGGTGTTACACCGACCTTCATCCTAGGTGGGCGGAGTAGCGATCAACTTCTCTTCGAGGATACATTGGTTGGTCTCCTCAGGGAGAACCTGGTGGTATCCACCGATGATGGCTCCATGGGGTATAACGGATATGCCTCCGGGTACGCTGCGTTGTTGATGGCTGAAAACCAATACGACCATGTCTATACATGTGGACCCGAATTGATGATGGCCAAGGTATTCTATGAGACAGAAAAACACAAGCTCCCGATCCAAGCTAGCCTCGAACGGTATGTTAAATGCGCCGTTGGTTTATGCGGGAACTGCGCAGTAGGTCCCTATCGGGTTTGCAAGGATGGCCCCATCTTTGACACAGAAATGTTGAATGAGATCAGGGATGAGTTCGGTGTGAGCCAGATGGATGCCTCAGGGATCAAGGTCAGGGTCAATCACTAGGTATTTCAACCTATAATCCATCCTTTATGCCATGCCAGTTCGCTCAACCCGGCGCCGCTATTTATGGATACACTTAGAGACAGATGCTACCCTCGATGCAGATTCTCTGAGCAATGTGATTGACGCGAAAATCCATTACCTGTACGGTGTGAAGGGGGCGGTGGAGATGAATCTACGGCTTATCGAGTATATCCCCGATGGGAAATCAGCGATCATTCGATGCAACCATAATAGACTCAATGAGATGCGTGCAGTCTTAGCGCATATCTCTGATATTCATGGAGAGCCAGCGAGAATCGATGTGCTGCGTGTATCTGGTACAATCAAGTCTTTGAAGAAGCACATCAATCAGTCATAATCAACAGGGACTAAACCGTTGGCTTTAGGGAAACAGTAACAAGATACTAGAAATAAACCATGAATAGATGATTTGAATAAGAAGATAGCCATAATCCTGTTGATCCCAATCTGTCTCTATCTCACACAGCGACTCACAGATAACAAGTCAGCGATTATAATCGATCCAATAAACAGTGACGAGTTCAAGCGTCAATCAATCGAACTATTATCTAGCAATGGATACGAGGTCGAATACGTATCAGGTGGAAACGTCACCGTTGAATACTTGAAGAATATCCCCAGCCATGACCTGTATATTTTCAGGGTTCACAGCACATGCGTCAGTAATCGCACATGGATCTTCACAGGAGAAAAATACAGAACCAACTCATACCCCATCCTTCAGTTAACAGACCTAATCCATAAAGCCAAGCCCAGCCGTGAATCTGATTACCTCTTCGCTGTGAGCCCGGAGTTCATACAGCGATTCAACGAAGATGGTTTCAAAGATGGCGTCGTATTGATGATGGGCTGCGACGGGTTATCAAAAAACGATCTCGCTGAGGCATTCTGCACTGAAGGCGCCTCAATATATGTCAGCTGGGACGGCAATGTATGCCTAGAGCACACTGATCAAGCGTTTCTTGCCTTATTAGAGTCGATGTGCCTGAGAGAAACAACGATAATGGGTGCCATCCAGTATGCTCAAACCCATGTGGGACGTGATCCCGTCTATTATTCATCATTAAATTACTATTCACTGGATCCAAGATACCTTAAAGTATCATAAAACACTGCATTAGCAGAAGTATTTTTATTCAAGCATCGATTGTTCAGGTGGTAGAACGCACGGGTAACTACTGTTACCTGTGCAACATATAGGAAAGAGTAAAATGATAGTCCCTGTTCGGTGCTTCTCATGTGGAAAAGTCATAGGAGACAAATGGGAAGACTTCAACCGGCGCGTAGAGATGGGTGAAAACCCGTCAGAGGTACTGACTGACCTAGGTGTCACAAGGTACTGCTGCCGGAGGATGCTTCTCTCCCACGTAGAGATAATAGATGATGTTCTAAAGTTCCACGAAAACAGAGATGTCCCCGATCTAAGAGGAGGTAACTAGCCACAATGGAAGTTGAAGTAAACGATAACCTACTGCTGCCCCAGGAAATACTACTAAGCGCAGGCGTCCACATAGGAACACGAATCAAGACAAAAGACATGGAGCCCTTCATCTACAAGGTTCGACCAGATGGGCTCTTCGTCCTAGACATGGAACAGATGAACGAACGAATCAAGATAGTAGCAAAGTTCCTCTCAAGAATGAACATCAACAAGATATGCGTCGCGAGCAGTAAACGATACGGCGTAAACCCAGTAGACCAATTCTGCAACGTACTAGGATGCAAAGTATACACTGGAAGATTCACGAGCGGCTCGTTCACAAACCCAGAGTACAATGACTTCTTTGAGCCACAGGCAGTCATAGTCACAGACAGTCTTGCCGACCAGCAGATCGTTGAAGAGGCGAGCCAAGCAGGCGTGCCAGTTATCGCCCTTTGCAGCACAGACAACAGCCTAAAGAACGTTGATCTGGTTATCCCTGTGAACAACAAGGGAAGAAGAAGCCTAGCCATAGTATTCTGGCTACTGGCACGAGAAATCCTCAGAGAAAAAGGCACACTCCCAGCGAGCGGAGAATTCGGTAAGACCATAGAGGACTTCGAGACCACCCTCTAGGTGAAAACGATGGCTATCAGGCGACCAGCAGTTGCAGGCGCCTTCTACGCCGCCTCACCAGAATCCCTCAGAAAACAGATCATTGATTGTTTCAAACACCCACTAGGCCCAGGAAAGCTACCAGGAGCCAAGACCGATGCAGAGGTTCTCTCTGTTGTCTGCCCCCACGCAGGCTACATGTACTCTGGGCCAGCGGCATCTCATGGTTATCTAGCGTTAAGCGAACAAAAAACCCCGGAGACCGTGGTGATTATCGGGCCCAATCATACCGGTTGGGGTACACCTGTCTCGATTATGAGAGAAGGCATATGGAAGACCCCTCTAGGTGAGGTCACCATCGACTCTGAGCTAGCGGGTAGGATAATCGATATCGCTCCAACTGCGAGGAACGATGAATCAGCCTTCCTAAGAGAGCACAGCATTGAGGTGCAGGTACCCTTCCTGCAGTTTATCTATCCTGAGTTTAAGTTTGTACCCATCTGCATGGGGTATCAGGACCTCCAGACAAGCACAGAGCTGGGGAACGCGATATATGAGGCATCAAAGGACAAAGAGATCGTGGTTGTTGCCTCTTCTGATCTAACCCATCAGGAGCCAAAGGCATCAGCCAACAAGAAGGATCAATATGTATTGGACGCCATCTCTGAGATGGATGAAGTGAAACTACAGGAGTCTGTCCGTAGACACCATATAACAACCTGTGGATATGGCTGCATTTCAGCTACCTTGGTTTATTCGAAGCTTAGAAAAGCAACTAACGCAGAGATACTAACGTACTACACCAGTGGAGACATAATCGGAGATAACAGCGCGGTAGTAGGATACGCATCAGCCAAGATAACAAGGAAATAGAAAACCATGTACGTTGAAGCCTCAGCACCAGGGAAGATGATACTATTCGGAGAACACAGCGTGGTCTACGGGAAACCAGCTGTGGTTCTCGCTATCGATAGACGAGCCAAGGTTTATGCGGAGAAGAGAACCGATAAGAAGGTCTTCATCGACGCGGATAACCTGGGGTTCAGCGGTTACTTCGAGGGAGATGAATATCACGCCGTCCGGGGGAAGGCTTGGCGTGGTAGAAATCTAGCAGCACTGAATGTCTCAGCGAGGAAGACCATGGAGTACCTCGGTGTAGAGGGTGGTGTCAATCTCAAGGTTCGTAGCATGATCCCCATCGCTGTTGGTCTCGGGAGCAGTGCAGCCATCTGTGTGACCACTGTTAGCGCGGTGGAGCGGCTTTTTGATGCTGGGCTCAAGAATGAGGAGATTTCAAAGCTTGCCTTTGAGGGCGAGACCATCATCCACGGTAAACCCAGTGGCGTCGATAATAATGTCTCAACCTATGGCGGTGTCCTGAGCTATGATAAAGAGAACGGAATCAAACGGCACAAACTTGAAAAGAACATCCCATTCATAATCGGTAACACCAAGAAGAAGCGCTCAACAAAGAAGATGGTGGAAAACGTTGCAGCCCTCAGAGAGCGTAACCCTGTGGAGATGGAGAAGATATTGAACTCTATGGGGTTGATCGCCGAGTCCGGTCTGGATGCCTTGATGAAGGCAGACATCAACCGTATCGGTGATTTAATGGACCTGAACCATGGGTTGCTCTCGGCAATAGGTGTCTCGACGATGAAACTTGAGATACTATGTCACACATCAAGAAATAATGGTGCGCTTGGTGCGAAGCTCACTGGTGCAGGCGGCGGTGGCTGCATGATCGCCTTAGCAGAGGAACCAGATATCCCAAACATCGAGAGAGCTATCCGCAGGAGAAAGAGCGAGTCTTACCGGGTTTCACTCACCGATAAGGGCGTCGAGAGCAAGTGGGTTGAAGAGGCTTATGCAGATTCTTAAGCTGGGTGGAAGCGTCATAACGCACAAGGATAAGAATTTCTCCCCAGACACTGAAAACATAAAACGCTTGGCAAAGGAGATAGCTGAATCAAACACAGAGTCATTGATAATCGTTCACGGTGGCGGTAGCTATGGTCACCCTGTCGCCAAGAAATACTCTATTTCTGATGGATTGAAGAACTCGGATCAACTTGTTGGATTCAGCGAGACCCATCAGGCGATGACCCAGTTGAACCAGATAATAGTAGATACG
The DNA here is from genome assembly GCA_964628765.1 of uncultured Candidatus Bathyarchaeia archaeon. Taxonomy (GTDB): domain Archaea; phylum Thermoproteota; class Bathyarchaeia; order TCS64; family TCS64; genus RBG-16-57-9. The sequence continues at coordinate 13,334 of CAZVMT010000009.1, forward strand.
CTGCTTGACGCAGGAGTACCTGCCTTCGCAGTCAGCGCCTCATCGATGCTGGTTACAAGCGGAACACGGCTTGTGGATATCGATTTGAGTATCATCAAACGGTTTCTTTCTATTGGGCTTGTTCCCGTATTGTATGGGGACGCCGTACTGGATACTGATCAGGGTTTCGCCATTTTATCAGGCGACCAATTGATCGTCAGGTTAGCCATGGAGTTAGACGCCGAGCGTGTGATCTTTGGCTCTGATGTCGATGGAATATTCACATCCAACCCAAAAATCGATTCAGATGCCAAGCTAATCACAAGTTTTTCCCTCAGCAACATGACCGCAGATGTGGGAGACACTACATTTACCGATGTAACAGGCGGGATGATGGGAAAGCTCCAAGAAGCAGAGGACGCTGTAAAAACTGGCTCAGAAGTATTATTCATAAACGCAACTGAGAAAGACCGGGTAAAATCCGCCCTGAAAGGGGAAAAAGTAATGGGCACCATTCTCACACTGTAGTTCTATGAGTGGGATAGAGAAGAGAAAACTCCGCCATATACGTGTAAGCCTCGAAGAAAACGTTGATACCGACATCGCAACAGGGTTTGAGGATGTGCGTCTAATTCACAGGGCGTTACCAGAGATCGACCTCGACGAGGTATCCACAGAGACCACGTTCTTCGGGAAAAAACTCGCAGCCCCACTCATGATAAGCGCGATAACAGGCGGAACCGAGGAAGCAGCCAAGATCAATGAGACCCTTGCGATGGTAGCGGAAGAGAAACAGATTGGTATTGGGGTAGGCAGCCAGAGAATAGCAGTTGCTCAACCCGAGACCGTCAACACGTTTAGTATCGTCAGGAAAAAGGCACCATCTACCTTCATCATGGGAAACCTTGGATGCCCCCAGCTGAGTCTCGGGTGGGGTGTCCCTGAGGCAGAGAAATGCATCGAGATGATAGACGCTGATGCTCTTGCTTTACACATGAATCCTCTTCAGGAAGCGGTTCAAGTTGATGGGGACACCAATTACAGGGGAGTCTATGAAAAAATATCCGAGCTCAACAAGAACCTAGACACACCTATCATAATGAAGGAGACAGGCGCAGGAATAGCTTGGGAGGAAGCAGTCAAGATGCAGAAAGCCGGAGCATCAGGCATCGAGATAAGCGGAGTCGGGGGTACCTCTTGGAGTGCAGTTGAGTATCACATAGCCAAAGAAGTCGGGAAAAAGGAGATGGAGTACCTTGGAGGAGCACTATGGAACTGGGGCATACCCACTGCTATAAGTGTGGTTGAGACCACCCAGAAGACAGACCTAGCAGTGATCTCCAGTGGAGGCATAAGGACAGGCGTAGAGATAGCGAAATCCATAGCCCTCGGCGCGGACATCGGGGGAATGGCGAAGCCATTCCTTGAGAAGGCAATCCAGGGAAGAGATGCCTTGGCGGATTACGTCGATAATATTATCAGGGAGATTAGGGTCGCGATGTTTTTAGTTGGGGCTAGAAACGTCGTTGAGCTTCAGAGGGTACCTGTTTTGGTATTGGGGAGAACGGCTGAATGGTTGAGGCTCAGGGGCTTTGATCTCGATGATTATGCCACAAGAGCATAGGATAATTTAAGTTTCCTATGCTATGTCTATCCTTGAAAATGTCCAAAGCCGAGAAGTTACAGAAAAGTCTCCTTCAGACAGCTGAACCTGTTAACGAGTTTATCCACACAATTTTGCAGGATAGGAAACCTAGCCAACTGTACGAGGCAGGCAGACACTTATTCGATGCTGGTGGTAAGAGGCTGCGCCCATTCCTCACAATAAAATCATGTGAAGCAGCTGGTGGCAAAAAGAAGGACGCTATACCTTTCGCGGCGGCTTTGGAGATATTGCACAATTTCACGCTTGTGCATGATGATGTGATGGATCACGATGAACTTCGCAGGGGTAAACCTACGGTTCATGCACGTTTCGGTGAACCCATGGCTATCCTTGCAGGTGACTTGTTGTTTGCCAAGGTCTATCAGTCTGTTCTTGATTATGCGCCAGCTAAGATGTCCGCTGATGATGTTGTGAACACGCTTCAGAAGATGACAGATGCGATAATCGTGTTATGTGAGGGACAGGCACTGGACATTAGCTTCCCAAAAGCCACAGAAGTAACTGAGAAAGACTACATCTTCATGATCGGCGCCAAGACCAGCGCATTATTCAAGGCTTGCGCAGAGGTTGGGGCAATCGCTGCGGGGGCATCCAGTGAGATCATTGATTCTTTGGGGCGGTTTGCTTGGGATGCTGGACTGGCTTTCCAGATCTATGACGATGTCCTTGGGATAACTGCTGATGAATCCAAACTGGGTAAACCAGTTGGCAGCGACATCAGGGAAGGGAAAAAGACCATCATAATGATACACGCCCTCAAGAACGCCAATGATCGACAACGCGAAACCCTGTTGGCAGCGATGAAAGGTGAGGAGGCTACTCAGGAAGCAATCGACGCTGCAGTTAAGGTGTTGAACGATATTGGATCGATAGATTATGCTCGCGTTGAAGCCCATAAATATCTTGAGAGTTCATTGAAGAACATCAAGGGCATCAAAGACACCCCAGCTAAAAACCAGCTGATCGATGTTGTCAACTATTTTGTCCAGCGAGAATATTAGAGAAAGGAATAATAGCCATCCCCTTCCTATTCATCGAGACCAAACGTGTCCATGACAAACGATGACATCATAGAGGTAGCTAGGAAATTCGCTGCCCACAACGCGTCACAGCATGATGGTAAAGCACAATCAGGTTCAGTGATAGGCAAGATACTCGCAGAGCACCCTGAGCTAAAGTCTAGGGTGAAAAAGGTAATCCCAATCATAAATCGAGGGATCCAAGAGGTAAACGCATGGACACAGGAAGAGCAACAGAGATATGTTGAAGAGAAATACCCGAAACTCCTAGAGACCAAGAAGATCGAAGAGGCGCCTAAAACCCTACCCCCATTGGATAACGTAGACAAGTGGCCTATGGTCAAGACGAGGTTTGCCCCTAACCCAGATGGTGCGCTGCATCTTGGCTCCGCGGAGCCTATCACCTTCTGTGATGAGTACGCCAAGATGTATGATGGTCACTTTATCCTCAGATTCGAGGACACCAGCGCCGAGGTTAAACCCCCGATACTGGAGATGTATGACGCAATAATCGAGGACCTTGAATGGATGGGGGTCAAGATCGATGAGAAATATATCCAATCTGATCGAATCGAGATATACTACAAGTACGCCGAGCAGGTGCTTACTGAGGGAAACGCATACGTCTGTACGTGTGAGGTTGAAGCATTCAAAGAGCTATACATGGCGAAACAGGCTTGCCCATGCCGAGAACTCGACCCAGAGGAGCAGCTATCCCGCTGGAACAAGATGCTAGACGGCACCTACAAGCAAGGAGAAGCAGTCGTAAGAATCAAGACCGACCTTAAGGACCCCAACCCAGCTGTAAGGGACTGGCCAGCCCTCCGGATAAGCGAGGCGTGGCACCCAAGACAGGGAAACAAGTATCGTGTCTGGCCCCTCTACAACTTTAGCTGCGGGATAGATGACGCGTTGATGGGCGTCTCTCATATCATTCGTGGGAAAGAGCATGATGTAAACACAACTCGTCAGCGGTGGCTCCAGAAACACCTCGGATGGAAATACCCTGAGATAATTAACGTGGGAAGGCTGGGGCTTGAAGCTGGTATACTAAGTAAATCAAAGATGCGTGCCGGTATAGAGGATGGGACCTACTCTGGGTGGGATGATCCACGCCTTGGGACACTCAGGTCTCTCAGGAAACGGGGTATACAGCCAGAGGCTATACGAAACATAATGATACATGTCGGTCCGAAGCCTGTGAACGTATCCATTAGCTGGGATAACTTCGCCGCCGAGAACCGGCAAATCATCGAGCCCAGAAGCAATAGGTACAGCTTCGTGGAGAACCCCATCAAGCTAACAGTGAAAGATGTTGAGAAGACGATAACAGCCAGGCTTCCAGTGCACCCTGATTACCCTGAGCGAGGCTACAGAGTGCATGTCTTTAAACCAGTTGATGGGGTTATCCAGCTGTATTTATCGAGTAATGACTTGGAGCGTATCCAAAAAGATGGATTGGTTCGCCTAATGGGGATAGCAAACATCATGATAACAGGCATAAGAGATGAGATTGAAGCCACATATCACTCGGACGACTACCAGATTGCCCGAGAAAAAGAAGCCCCGTTCCTTAACTGGATCCCATTCGGTGAGGGCGTTGAGGCAAAAGTCATCATGCCTGATGCCTCTGAGGCAATTGGGTTGGCAGAGGCGAGTGTCCAAGATATGAAGCCTGATGATATGTTCCAGTTCGAGCGGTTCGGGTACTGCAGGGTAGAACATAGCAAGCCCTTTGTGGCGTATTTCACGCACAATTAATTCACATACATTTGTTAATTAACGATATGTTTAATAAAGAACAATCTGGTATGGCTATGTACCATTTAAGAGGGAAATGAAATGTCCGGAGATGTAGATCCTTCGAAGCCCTTCTACGTAAGGTTCGAAGTACCAAAAGAAGTCGCAGACGCGGCACTAGAAGCACTCAAGATAGCAACTGAGTCAGGAAAGATCAGAAAGGGAACAAACGAGGCCACCAAATCCATAGAGAGGGGCAAAGCCAAACTCGTACTCATAGCAGAGGATGTACAGCCACCAGAGATCGTGGCGCACCTACCACTGCTCTGTGAGGAGAGGAAAGCAACATTTGTATATGTTCCAACAAAGGAAGGAATCGGCGCATCATTAGGCATCAGCGTTGGCTCATCAGCAGCAGCCATCGAAGAAGCAGGTGACGCCGAGAACCTCGTATCTGAGATTATCTCAAAAGTAAACGAGTTAGTGAAGTAAAATGAGTCAAGACTCTGATCTACTTACACCATCAACCGTCATCCAGATCCTTGGAAGAACAGGGCTCACTGGAGAGGTAATGCAGGTAAGAGTCAGGATTGACGATGGCAGAGACAAGGGACGAATTATCACACGCAACGTCAAGGGACCAGTTAGGATCGATGATATCCTGCTGTTACGTGAGACAGAGCGTGAGGCACGGAAGATCCGATAGGTGAAATGTGATGCCACAAGTCCACAAGTGTAGTTTCTGCGGTACAGACATCGCACCTGGTACAGGAATGAATTATGTACGTCGAGACGGCAGGGTTCTAAGGTTCTGTAGTAACAAGTGCAAGAAGAGCGCTATTGACCTCAAGCGTGATCCACGTAAATTCAAGTGGACAGAGGCTTGGAGTCTACGGCAGCGAAGATAATCCTACTCTAATTTTACGCTATTTTGGTAGTTTTTACATATTTTTCTAATTATCAAACATTTTCGGTATGCATATATCGCCGTTTGTGATCATGATCTTCACGGGGAAAATGAGTCTCAACATCCCCGAGAACCTGAAAAAATACTGTATTCTTTCTCAAGATGGCACGATTATAGATCGATTCAAGTGTCCTGTTCCCGGTTGTGAGTTTAAGACGCGCCTTGGACCCGGAGCGGTTCGCATGCATATTCTAATAAAAGCTGATCCTTTGAATGAAACCCGGTATAATCCTGATCATGAAGATTATTTCAAGCAAAATGAGTCAGAGCTTAGCCCTGAAACGGTGCGTGTTCTCGCTAGTTTCCCGTATAGACCTGTGTCTTACAAGAAAGAGTAATCTCTTCCACTTTTTTATGGTCAAAACTTTAAATGGTGTGTGTGATCCGTCTAGCCATGTATCAAGAGACGCTTGTTATCTTGAAGCCTGACGCCTTGGAGAGAAACAAGGTGGGCTCTATCATTAAATATTATGAGGATGAGGGGCTGAAGGTTCTGGATATGCGGTTCTACAAGAAGGTGGAACTGGATCAACTCAGGAAACACTATCCAGATTCAATGGCGGAATCCATAGGTAAAAAAGCAAAGGCAGCGGTCCCAAGTATAACAGACCCAACAGCCCACGGATTGAAGGTCTTGACCGCGTTAAGAAATTACTTCAGCAGGGGACCTGTGATAGCGATAAAGATTAGCGGCGAGGACGCAATCAAAGAGGTAAGAAGAATAACTGGATACACAGATCCTTTGACAGCTGAGAAAGGAACCATAAGAGGCGATCTTGGTGTTGACTCCATCGAGAAGAGCACCGCTGAGGGACGGGCTGTGGAAAACCTGATTCATGCATCTGGAAACCCAGAGGAAGCCGAAGCCGAGTTAAAACTCTGGCTCTAGATTATCTCTCTCTTTTTCCCTCGATAAAGTCCTCTACCCATCTCCTCGCTTCATCATCAGGCACCTGCTGAGGCGGATGCTTGAAGCTGTAGCTGCTGATCCCCAGCAATGAACCACTGATTCCACGGTCAAGGGCGATCTTCATAGCCCTGATCGCGTCGATTACCACACCAGCGCTGTTTGGGCTATCATTGACAACCAGTTTAATATCACATGTAACTGGCAGATTACCGAAGCTGTGGCTGTTGATCCTGATATAGCATACCTTGTGGTCGTTCAGGAATGGAACATAGTCGCTTGGACCGATGCGTGTGGGAACCTTGTATGGGATAAGGCTCTGAACTGCCTCTGTCTTGCTCACCCGTTTTGTCTGAAGCCTGTTCTCAACGGTCATGTTCTCAAAGTCAGTGTTTCCGCCAATGTTCAACTGATAGGTCGAATCCAGCAAGACGCCACGGTCATAAAACAGCCTCGAAACAACCCTGTGAAGTATAGTCGCCCCTATCTGGCTTTTGATATCATCTCCAGCTACGGGTAACCCGGCTTCCTCGAATTTCTTAGCCCACTCTGGTCTGCTAGCTATGAACTCTGGTATACAGTTAAGAAAGGCACATCCAGCATCGAGACATGCTTGAGCGTAAAATTCGGTTCCCTTTGCGCTTCCAACTGGTAGATAGTTTACCAGCATATCAGCCTTGGTCTCCTTCAGAACCTTCACTACATCCACCGGCTCTATAGACTTATCCGCCCTGAAGCTTTCATACATGTGTGGGGCTACACCATCCATGATTGGAGCAGCCATGACAGTGACACCGGTCTTGGGCACATCAGAGAATTTGGCGCAGTTATTCGGTGGAGCCCAAATAGCCTCACTAAGATCCTTACCTATCTTTTCCTTGTTTACCTCAAAAGCAGCGACGAATTCAACATCGCTGATATGATAGTCTCCGAAGTATGCGTGCATTACTCCTGGGACGTTCTCGTCTCTTTTCACGTTCTTATAATACTCTACACCTTGGATCAATGCTGATGCACAGTTTCCGACGCCAGCTATCGCGACTCTAATGCCCATTCGTTCACTTTCCTAGACAAAAGATGTCCCTTTACAGCCCCTAAAAGCCTTTCCGCTAGACCCAGATGTGAATATACTGGCTGTCCTCCTCTATGAGGAGGGTCATGAGTTTCACTGTCTCGCGTGGGGTCAACCTGCATCTCTGACCATCCAAGAACCGCAGCTTACTGTAGGGTCTCTCCAGTTTCATTACCCTCTGCCATTTGACCTCTACCTGTGCAGGGTAGTTACGTCCAGATGAGAGAAACGCGTAGGGGTCTAGGTTGAGCTGAGATTTTCTTGTGGCAAAGAATGGTCCATGGAGTATGCCAGTGTTGAGGTTTATCAGGAAAACTAGGTCCCCTTTTTTGATCTTCTTTACTGTCTCCCAGTGTTTGTAGGTGTTCCCGAATAGAGCCTTCTGGAAGCACTCGTCCATCGTTTGGTTATTACAGTAGAAGATGTAGCTCACAACTCTTCTTTCCTCTATTGTTATTTTATTTTGAATCTTATTTTAGTCTGTTGGCTATCTCAAGGATTCTAAAGGTCATCCACGGGGAGGGCTCCTTTTTCTGACCGAAGCTCCATTCGCTCCAGGCCTTGTAGATGGACTCAGGGATGAAACCTCCATCCGGTTGCTGCTTATCCTTGATTAATTCCCACATCTCCCAAAACTCGTTGTATTCCCTCGCATAGGGGTAGTGGCTGAGCACATCAACTAGGTGAAGGATGTCAAACCAGACATTAGGGTATTTCAGCTTCTTGAATGTGGATCCTATGCCGAACATGTAGATCCTTTTCCCGTCTCGGTTCTCCCAGTGAAGGATATGTGAGTCTATCGCGTTTTGCACTGCCTCTGTGTCTTTGTACTTGGTTTGGCTGAGGGCTTTCAGTGTGATGAGGTTGGCGTATGGGCAGTGGTCCTCCTTCTTTCCGGGTCCTCTAAAGTTTGAATTGCTTCCCTTGCATCTCCATCCATTGTTCTCTGATATCCAGACAAGCATTCTGGTGGCTTCATCGATGACCTCGTTCTTTACACCGAATTTCTGTAGAGCATAAACCAGAATGGGTGTATCACAGAGGAGCCACATCATCTCACCTGTGCCTTTCCCGCCCCATCTTTCCGGTATCTCGATCTTCGACTGGAATAAACCCTCCTCCGTTCGATGCTCCATTATGAGGTTAGTAATTGCCTTGATCCAATCATCCCTAATATCGAGCCCGAAATCAGCCAACAACTCGATCTTGTGAATAGGGTGACCAGCATCATTGTGCCTTTTCAACGGAGGGTCAGGCCATGTAACACATTCATCGATCAAGGCCTGGATTCTTGGGTCTTGGGCTAACTCCTTGAACTCTGAAGAATTTGTCTTTCCTTGAACCCTCTTCAGGTTATACTTGATCCACGGCTCACTGCACTGTTCTAGATATGGAACAGGATCATAGTTGAGCAGTGGATCAGAGTCCATACAATAAAACATGTTTTGGTTTGGTAAAAAAGAAACGCCCATGAAAGTGGGTGGGAGGTGGGTGAAACTAGTCAGTCCTTCTATAGTATCCGGGTCTCGGCATGTATATGGTGCCGTCCTTCATCAGTACGCTGATGAGTCTCGCTCCCTCGCTCCTGTTGATACCATAGTCTGTGCTCAGCGCCTCGTAGAGATCTGTCTCCTTTACTGATCCGCCTATGCGCTCCATCTCGCCTATTACTTGGAGTACCTTCGTTAGCTGGTTCTGCAGGCTACGTGGTTTACCAGTGTAGAGGATATCTATGTCTATCTCACCGGTTGTTACGTCTACTCCTACTTGTTCTAGGCTTCTCTGCATGAGGTTGATTGCACCCTCTGCGTCCTCGATGGATACATTGTCTCTGAGATGCGCCCTTGCGCGAGCCTCAGCCATTCGTACAAGGCTTTCAAGCTGCCTCGCTGTGATGGCTACTGCTGAGGCTTCTCCGCCTTCTATGCTCGCGTTTCTCATCTTGACATAGAAGTCCTGGAAACGTTCGACAACTTCCTGTGTGAGCCTAGGCTTTACTCTCTTTGCGTAGCTGATGTATTTTCTCATTAACGAGAGATCGAGAGGTGGGGTAGCACCTGTGAGGTCTCTGTGTAATCCTAGGATGTGTCCAGCGATCTCGATGTCTAATTGACTATCTGGGGTATCCCTTAGGATGAATATGAGGTCGAATCTGCTTAGCAGTGTTACTGGTAGAGTGATGTTCTGGGCGATGGTCTGATATGGGTTATATCTGCCTAGAGTTGGGTTGGCCGCAGCTAAAATGCTGCATCTGGCGTTTAATGTCGCAACTATACCACCTTTTGCGATTGGAACGATCTGTTGCTCCATGGCTGGGTGCATCGCTCCACGGTCCTCCTCACGCATCTTATCGATCTCGTCAATACAACAGATCCCCTTATCCGAAAGCACCAAGGCTCCAGCTTCAAGCACAAAGTTTCCAGTACCGCCCTCCTTGACAACCGCTGCGGTTAGTCCAGCCGCTGTGCTTCCCCTACCCGTGGTCATCAAGCCTCTTGGTGCGACTCTGGCTGCGAAGTTTAGCATCTGGCTCTTGGCTGTACCGGGGTCTCCTACCAGCAATACGTTGATGTCTCCCCTGATCTTGACGTCTTGAAGGTCTTTCTCGACTCCACCTAGGAGCAGGTACAGCACTGATTCTTTGATGTAGTCGATGCCGTAGATGCTCGGTGCGATACTATTCAATAATTTCTGGTAAACAAAGGGGTCTTTGGCTATCTCCAGTATCTCTTCCTCGTCTTCTGGTGATAACTCCAATAGCTCTGATTCTCTGCCACTTACCTCGCAGAAGCTTGCATCGATGTTGATGTCAAAGGTTCTGAGTTCTCCCCCGCGCCCATATCTTGGTATTAGCCTTATGAAGCCGGTAAGTGTGATTCTGTCTCCTGGCCGGGCTACGTCTACGATGTCGTCTTTCAGTTCGACTTGGATGGATCTTGGTAGTTGGCCTGGTGGGAGGTCCTCTGGGCGCTCCTGTATGGTTACCAGTTGGTGGTCTATGAAGACTGATTCCTTGGGTACTAGTTCGAAGTTTTTGCGGTTGTCGCATGCAAGGCATTTCTGGGGTTTCTGTAGTGTGATTCCACTCTGTTCGATGTGGTTTAACTCTCCGCATACGGGGCACATGAAGGTAGCTCGCATCACAAGTGGAGTGATCGATGAGGCTCGAACTATGATACCATGGAGCATCACTAGTCGCCCAATGTGGTCTGATCCAACCTTCCTCAGCTGTATATCCGCTGGGAGGTTCCGGTATCTGATGTTGATTCGTTTGAGGCTCTCCGCGTATATGGGGTCACGGGTGCGAAGCTTGCTCCTGATGACAGTTGTGAATATTGGGGTGTTTCCCTCTGGGTCTTCAAGGATTAATTGGGCAAGGTCCATGTCGAAGCTATATAGGTCGGTAAAGTTGATGACGAAGCTCTTCTCGCCTTTTACAGCCAGTTCGCTGATCTGCTGATCGTATTTGAACTCACCTTGTTTATCTGTAAAGTCCTCTATGAAGAGTGTAAAAGATTGTTCAACGGAATCTAACTGAGCCATTATTACTCCTCCGCGATCATTCTCATTCTTTCTCTCCACGAGGCGACAATCTCATGAATTTGATTATAAATCGTACCCTCTTCTGGTTGCAAGAGTCTGGTGGGTGAAACTGCTTCAGCAGTAGCCATACGTGTGATCTTGTTTATCCTCGATTCGAGAATATCTCTATATCGAGCGCGAATCCTATTCAGGTTAATTTCAGTATTCAAGTCCTCTGCAGTGGTGAATGACTGATATGCTTTAGGATAGAATTCATCTGGCAATGGACTTGGTGGTCCAGCGGGATTGATCCGCTCCTTAAAATGAACTTGAGTCCATTCATTATTGTCCAGAATCTCATCTACATATTCTATCAAACCGTTTCGCGCTAGCTCCCTCGCGACCCAGTAAAACGTGGTGAACTCTCTCCCAGCCTCTAGCGCCTCCAGTTTGAGTCCAATGATTTCGATCTCTGGTAGATTCCTGACGGTTTTACATCGTACTAAATTATTTTCATAGTCCAAGCTGGGCGACCGGGAGCTCATGGTGGCTTCTAGCAAAGACATATTTATAGAATTATTCTTACGCTAAATGAGAACGTGTTATTGTTAATTTTATCCTAAGTAAGTAACCTACTCTAGACTGCTTTCAATCTGATATAATAGTAAAAATCAATCCAAGACATTTATTTTAGCCAGAGTGAACGTAATTATTAACCAATAGCTTTTTTCAAACACAGATTCCCAGAAGTGAAAAATCACTTCATTATGAATTGTTCGAATACTCAATACTAGAAGAATAATTATTGACAAGGCGAAAGTCAACAGAGCTACACTCCAAGAGATCAACCAAATTTGGTTTTTTAAAGAGTTCATTTTACCTCTCCTATCTCCCTCATGCTGTCACGCCAATCTGAGACGATCCGGTGAACCCGTTCATATAGAGATATCTCTTCTGGTTGAAGCACCCGGGCGGGTGAAACTGCTTCAGCTGCAGCCATGCGTGTAATCCTATTGATTCTCGACTCCAGAATATCCCTGTACCGGGCACGAGTCCTATTCAGGTTAACCTCTATGTTCAGGTCCTCTGCTGTAGTAAATGACTGGTATGCTTTTGGGTAGAATTCATCTGGGAGTGGGCTCGGTGGTCCAGCGGGGTTGATCCGCTCCTTGAAGTGGACTTGGGTCCACTCGTTGTTGTCTAGAATCTCATCGATGTACTCTATCAAACCGTTTCGCGCTAGCTCCCTTGCGACCCAGTAAAACGTCGTGAACTCTCTCCCAGCCTCAAACGCTTCCAGTTTGAGTCCAATGATTTCGATCTCTGGTATATTCCTGACGGTTTTACATCGTACTAAATTATTTTCATAGTCCAAGCTGGGCGAC